>CANQVH010000003.1 GCA_947627245.1 uncultured Lachnospiraceae bacterium
TTTTTGCAGATTTCCCTTAAGACCAAGGTTTTTATTAGGTTTTGGAACAAAAAAACAGGTAGGATTTGACACTACCTTAATCAACATGGAGGGAAAAAGTTTGAAACATAAAGGTAGCGGATAGAGAAAAAGTAAATTGCATAGCAAATAAGCCATCACTGGGGTGGCTAAAAAAATAAATATAGACATGACACATGATCAAGTGATTGGAACAACATCATCTTTGATGGTGTAGCCACGAAGTCTGAGCAGATTAAGTGCCTGGGAAGTAGTCAGTATTTTTGACTCATTCACAGGGCGCGGTTCAAGAAAGCCTTCCGGTGTATACGGTTTCAGGTCTGTGAGTATGTGCCAGATAGCGGTCAGGAGCATACGGCAGATGGCGATGATGGCTTTCTTGTGCCCGCGGCGTGCTTTTATGCGGCGGTAACGGCCCGTAAATTCAGGATGTTTCCTGGATTTGATCAAAGCATTTGCAATCTGTACCAGAACTGGTTTAAAATAAGAACCGGCACGGGAAATCCTAGTGGATTTGGTCTTGGAACTGCTTTGGTCATTACGTGGACAACATCCAGCCCATGAGACGAGGTTTTTGGCTGTGGGGAAGACAGACATATCCGCCCCGATCTCGGAGAGCACCTGGATAGCAGTGAGCGGGTTCTTATCAAAACCAGGCACGGTTCGGATAAGAGCCAGGGCAGCTTCGTACGGATCACTGAGACGAAAGATTTCCCGTTCTATCTCGTTTTTATGATGTTCCAGTTCATCGATGTGGTCCAGGCATTGCCGGAGCTTAACAGCCTGTTCGGGAGAAATTGCCCCGTCAACGGCCGCCTGGATCTCCTCGGCCGGAGTTTTACAGCGGCTGTCCACAAAAGGTGTCACGTCAAAGGTTTCCCCAGGGTGCTGCAGGATGTGTTCCGTGATGGAACGGGAGGATTTCCCAAAGATATCCGAGAAGACATCATCCAGCTTAAGGTTGGATACGGTAAGACAGTTATGGGCACGGTTCTTTTCGCCGGTGATCATGTTGGTGAGTTTGGACCGGTATCTTACCAGATCCCGGAGCTGACGGATATCAGCGGGAGGGATAAAGGAAGGCTTAACCATGCCGCACATATACAGGTCGCAGATCCATTTGGCATCCTTACGGTCGGTCTTGTTTCCCTTTTGCGGCTTGGTGTATTTGGGATGGGAGAGGGTAACCCAGAGGTTATGTTTCTCCAGGATGTTGAAAACGGGGATCCAGTACTTTCCGGTAGATTCCATACAGACATCGGTACAGTGATATTTGGCAAGCCAGTCACACAGCTCATTCAGACCTTTGGTAAAGGAAGAAAAGCGGGCCTGCTTATACTCTGTACGGTTATGGGAATCGGTAATGCCGATACAGGCAAAGATCCAGGTTTTGTGGACGTCTAAACCACAGCAGTTGTTTTTGAGGATTTTAAAGGACAAAAAATCACCTCCTGATAATATGTAGGTATAAAACTGACAGTGACTGGCCATCCGGCAAAATCGAGACGACTTTGGAAGAGATAAGTTTACGGGCTACGGGAAAGCGCCAATCATTGATGCCTTAACGGGTGGCCGACAACATATAAGAATGCGGGGTTGCCGCTATACAGCCCCGCCACTCACCTCCGCGTGTTCTGTAGTGTGTCAGTCTTATACGAAAAACTATATCAGGAAAAATAGAAAAGTGAAAGCCTGAAGTGGGTTTCATAACCCCATCGGTGCCTTTCGCAGAAAGGCGGATTATAAGAATGAAAAAAAGTAAAGTAAATGCAGAGGAGCGGCTTAAAGCGATCATATTCCTACTTGATCAGGATGAGGTTGATGCCATTACGGGATATAGCCCAATGACACAGCAGGCATTTGATAGCATTTTGGAAAAATGTGAGGGACAAGGAGTGAATAATTTCCTGTACGAGATAATGTCAAAGTATCCAGACTATTTAAAAAGTAATGTTGAAAGATTGGGAATAACTGAGTATACGAAGCGCTTTTTGAATAACGACGAAACTGAAATGCTAGTGCATTCAGAGAGATTATGGGATGAATTATGTGATAGGCTGAAAAATCAATATGGTGTGAATAACATATAAAGAATGGTTGAAATTGAAATCTGTTTTTTAGAAGTTAAAGATAGTGTATGCGATTATGAAACAATATATTATGGTGGTTAGGATATATTGAGACTATGATTTAATCAATTACGAAAGATTAATTGACATATCAGGTTGAAGATGCTATTTTCATAATCATGTAGAATTGAATATATGCTTATGGCAAATAAGTTACAAAATCTATAATATCTACTACGAATAGAATAATTAAGACGAAAATTTGAGACGAAATGGGAGGACTTTATGGATCAGAAGACAAAATCTCTAATTCAAAAAGTCAAGTATGTGTTGCTTATGCGTCCAGTGTTCAATATGGGTGCGTTGTTCAGTGACGAGACTGAAAACTATGTTTCGCCTATGGAGCCGAAGCCCGGGGATACCGTGACGATCCGCATCCGCACGCTGCGCGACAACGCGGACGCTGTCTATTTCATCAGCGGGGCCACGAAGGAGCTCATGTCTCTGGAGTGTACCGAGGGGCGCTTCGACTATTACACGATACAGATCAAAATGGGCGATGAGCCGGTCTACTATTATTTCGAGATACAGGACGGGCAGGCCAGGTGCTTCTACAACAAGTGCGGCGTGTCCCGCGATCTGCAGCAGAACAAGTCCTTCTGCCTCTGCCCGGGCTTTTCTACGCCGGACTGGGCGAAGGGCGCGGTCATGTACCAGATCTTCACGGACCGTTTCTGCAACGGGGATCCTTCCAACGATGTGGAGCAGAATGAGTACATCTATATCGGGGAGGGCACGAGCAGGGTCACGGACTGGAACAAGTTTCCGGCTCAGATGGGCGTGCGCGAATTCTACGGCGGTGACCTGCAGGGCGTGATCGACAAGCTGGACTATCTCCAGGAGCTCGGCGTGGAAGTACTGTACTTCAATCCGCTGTTTGTCTCCCCCTCAAATCACAAATATGACATTCAGGACTATGATTATATCGACCCGCATTTCGGAAAGATCGTCCGTGATGAGGGGGATGTAGTGCGCGACTGGGAGCGCGGCAACCGGGGCGCGACACGCTACATCAACCGTGTGACGGGGCTGGACAATCTGGAGGCCAGCAATCAACTCTTTGTAAAGCTGGTGGAGGAGCTCCACAGAAGGGGCATGCGGGTGATCTTGGACGGCGTGTTTAACCACTGCGGTTCTTTCAATAAGTGGATGGACCGGGAGCGGATCTACGAGAACCAGCAGGGCTATGAGAAGGGCGCTTTCATCACCCCGGACAGCCCGTACCGTTCGTTTTTCCATTTCCAGAACGAGCATGAGTGGCCATACAATCCGTTTTATGATGGCTGGTGGGGGCATGACACGTTGCCTAAATTAAATTATGAGCAGTCACCAGATCTAGAAAAATATATTCTGGAGATTGCGAGGAAGTGGGTGTCACCGCCGTTCAATATAGACGGATGGAGGCTTGACGTGGCGGCTGATCTGGGCAATACTCCTGAATACAACCATAAGTTCTGGCAGAAATTTAGGAAGGTGGTAAAGGAGGCAAATCCTGAGGCATTGATTCTTGCTGAGCATTATGGAGATCCAAGCAGTTGGCTTGGCGGGGATCAATGGGATACGGTCATGAACTATGATGCATTTATGGAACCAGTTACTTGGTTTTTTACAGGCATGGAAAAACATAGTGATGAATATCGTCCAGATTTGTTGGGAAATGCTGATAGCTTTATTGGTGCAATGCGATATCATATGGCGAGTTTCATGGCGCCATCTCTGCAAGTAGCGATGAATGAGCTTTCTAATCATGATCATTCTCGTTTCCTTACTCGCACGAACCACAAGGTAGGAAGAATTGACACGCTTGGCTGGGAAGCAGCGAGCCAGGATATACGTCCGGAGATTATGCGAGAGGCAGTTGTCCTCCAGATGACGTGGCCAGGGGCTCCAACAATTTATTATGGGGATGAAGCTGGTGTTTGTGGTTTCACAGATCCGGACAATCGTAGGACGTACCCTTGGGGAAAGGAAGACCAGAGTATGCTTGAGTTTCATAAAGCGATTATTGCATTGCACAAGAAATATTCGGTGTTGAGGCGTGGGTCATTAAAGTTTTTGTACGGCAACTATAATTGTTTAGCATATGGGAGATTTGATCGCGTAACACAGATTGTCGCCGTTTTCAATAATAACGACGAACCAAGGAAATATCGGCTCCCAGTATGGCAATTAGGTGCGGAGAACAATCAAGTGATGGAGCAAATTTTTTATACGGACGCAATGGGGTTTAACGAAGAACAGGCTGTATACCCAATTCATTCAGGAGAAATTGATATTTTACTTCCAGCGACATCTGCCGCGATTTTGATAAGCGTCGAATAGATTGAAGAACAGGCTAATTTGCAGTTGCAATGGTTTGTAGCCTTTAGTTTAGGGCAGCGGAATAAGCAAGGTACAAGGCATTTTAGTACGGCATTATGATAGCTGAAATAGTTGCTTTCCGGTTTTGAAAGGTATGTATTTGCTATTTTGTTTGTTGTATATACAAAACGTAAAATGCATTACGGATGATTGCGACAAGACTTGCAACACATGCAGAAAGGAGGCCTTATTTTGACTACCACAGTTCAATATAAGAAGGGCGATATACTGGCAGAGGAGCAAATCGCGGGTATTGAATTAGCAAAAAAGGGCCGATTGTTTTCGACGAAGATTATCCGGAACTAGCGCCAGCAAAGGAAAAAACATTTATTTTAGTAACAGAAATCGGAACAGGCATAAAAAAAGCAATATCATAACATTCAGGAGGGGATGTTCCAAGAATGGGAATTCCCTCTTTTTATTATGAAAGAAGAGAGTCAAGATTTCAATAATTGTTAGACTGGAAAATACAAATTTTGTATGTTCCCTCAATAGGATGAGGAAGATATTAAAAGGATAAAGAATTTAGTCTGTTCAATGCTTACTGGGCATGTAGATTTTAGTGAGGAGGCCATTTTATAATATAGAAGTTTCTGTAATAGTAATGTCATACACGGGAGGTAGATATTGGAAATGTAATGATAGAGGATAAGACTATAAAAACCAAAGAAAAGGAGACCGGCTATGAAGGAAACAGACGTGGGTGAAAAAATACGAAGTATGCGTGAATTAAAGTGTTACTCAAGAGATTACTTTGCAGAATTAATTGGAATCAGCGTTTCACATCTTGAAAAAATAGAAGTTGGGGCGCGACGCCCGGGGATAGGCACTTTTATCAAAATACTTGACTACTTGGATGCGGATATAGTGATGAACAATGAAAATGATACAATTGGACAATGTATATCTAAAATGAGAGATATTATTCAGAAAAGTACGGATGAACAAGCTCTATTTATACTAAAGATTATACAATGTTTGTCAGAAAATATAAACATGTTGATTAAATCTGACGACTAATGATTGATTCTATTATTGAAAGGCTAATGTTAATCTGCAGTGTCTAATATTCAAGGATTATAATTTTGAGCGGTGTGTATCCCTGTGATTGCTCTTTCCAATTCATTCTGACTATATTCCCATTTGAAATCCCTGTTTTTTTGAAAAGCTTATGACGTACGAGGAAGATACTCATTCATTGTCATTGTAGAACAAGTATTGCAGGAGAAACTGAATAAGAACGATTGTTGCTATATTGGGCCTAAATGCTATTGAACTCAGTATTGAATATCATATTTTATGTGAAACATAAAACATATATTAAACGATTAATCTAAATATTAATGTATCATGATGCTATAAATAGATTAATTTACAAGATGGGATATGATAGCATTGCATAATGAAATGTATTTATACTTGTGCAATATATGCATTATTATTAAATATATTGACTAAATATTGGGCATGGTGTAAAATAATGATGTTTTATAGCAACAACAGTAGAATTAGAAGTAATACTGGCGATTAATTTGTAGATGACTGATGAAAATAGTTGATTGGTGTCATCGGGGAGGAACAGAGGATGAAATTTGTTGGCTTGAGTGACAGAGAGGTAAGTGAATCACGCGAAAAACATGGTTCGAATGTGATTCCTGATTCGGAGCCTACTACATTTTGGGATGAATTCAAGGAAACGTTTAATGATCCGATGATTCGGATTTTGCTTGCTATTGTGGCTATTATGCTAGTTATGTTTTTCTTGGGGCACGCTGAGATTTATGAACCTATTGGCACGATAGTGGCAGTATTGATTGTTGCATTTGTTACGGCCAAGACAGCAGTTTCCAGTGACGCAAAGTATCGAGAATTAAAAGATAACACGAAAAAAGACACATGTAAGGTGTACAGGAATAGTATCATTTCTGTAATTGAAGTTGATGAAGTCGTTGTTGGAGATAAGGTTATACTGCAAGCGGGTGATCGAATACCAGCTGATGGTATATTAGTAAACGGTGATTTAAGAGTCGATAATTCAGTTTTGAATGGAGAAGCAGAAGAATGTAGGAAGAGTGCAGCTTCAGAGAGCACTGTTTTTCCAGAAGAATTAACGGGAGATACCTTCGTTGACGAACACTCCCTATTTCGTGGTGCCGTAGTTTTTGACGGAGAAGGCGTTTTGGATGTCCGAAAAGTTGGTATGAAGACCATGATGGGAAAAATGGCGGAAGATATGCAAGACGAGGAACCAGATTCTCCATTGAAAGTTAAGCTGTCAAAGCTTGCGAACCAGATTTCTATTTTTGGTTATGTATCGGCAATTGTGATTGTTATTCTTTACATGACGTATTTTGTATTTAAAGCTGGAGGGTTTGGCGGATACATCGCTACGGGTTGGAGTAATATCCTGATGAATATTATAGAGGCTGTTTCGCTTGCTATATTGATTGTGGTATGCGCTGTGCCTGAAGGACTTCCTCTGATGATTTCATTGGTTCTTATGCAAAATACCAGTAAAATGTTGGATCATAATGTCCTTGTGAGAAAAGCAGTAGGTATTGAGACTGCAGGTTCATTGAATGTTTTGTTTAGTGATAAAACCGGAACGATTACTAAGGGAAGCCTTGAAGTTGTGGAATTTTTTACTTCTGACGGAACAAGCATTCCGTTAGACGAAATGAAAAATCATGGGAAAGTGAAGTCATTGGTTGATATTGCCATTGGTAAGAATACAGCTTCAATGTTTGATGGCCAGCATAGAGTAATTGGAGGAAATGCTACTGATCAGGCATTGATGCGATTCTTGGGAGAAGAGCAATATCGTTTCCTATCTGGTGGGACAGACAGAGATACTGATTATAGTGTTGGGCTTTCACAAGGGTTCAATTCAGCAAACAAATTTAGTCAGGCTGAAATTAGAGAATTGAAACAAGTATTTTATAAAGGAGCCCCAGAAAAGTTTGTTGGGGTTGCAAAAAAGGGTCTTGATGAGGCGGGAAACGTTGTCGAATTATCTTCAGATGTACTGAATGATAAGATTAATATGTATGCATCGCGAGCAATGCGTGTGCTTTGCTTTGGGTATTCAAGTCATCCTTTTAAGGAAGATACTATAAATGATGATGTTATCATAATAGGATTTGTTGCTATTCGAGATGACGTAAGACCCGAGGCAAAAGAAGCTATCAAGGAAGTACAGCAAGCAGGCATACAGGTTGTAATGATTACAGGTGATCGTTTGGAAACTGCTGTCTCAATTGCAAAAGATGCTGGGTTGATAAAGTCAGACAAAGATCGCGCACTTACTTCTGCGCAACTCAATTCAATGAGTGACGAGGAAGTGAAGAAAATTGTAAAGGATATTCGGGTTATAGCACGCGCGCTACCTACGGATAAATCGCGTATGGTTAAGTTATGTCAGGAAATGAATCTGGTTGTGGGAATGACTGGAGATGGAGTAAATGATTCGCCAGCTTTAAAACGTGCAGATGTAGGATTTGCCATGGGTAGTGGTACAGAGGCAGCAAAAGAAGCAGGGGAAATTGTAATAATTGATGATAATTTTAAATCAATTAAAGATGCAATATTATATGGTAGAACAATTTATAACAATATACTTAAGTTTTGTAAATTTCAGCTTGTAATTAATGTCGCAGCAGTGATTGTGAGTGCGATCAGTCCATTTTTTGGAATTGTTGAACCTTTGAAAGTGACGCATTTGCTCTTTGTTAATCTTGTCATGGATAGTTTGGGTGCTATAATGCTTGGAAATGAACCGGCTCTTGAAGAATATATGAAAGAAAAACCCAGAAGACGTGATGAGAGCATTATTAGTAAAACGATGGCTGCACAGATTGGTGTGATGGCTATATGGATGACCATTATAAGCTTTTGTTTTCTTAAGCTACCTATTTTTATGGATGTTTTTGGTACTGAAGAGAAACTCCACACAGCTTATTTTGTATTGTTTGTTGTTGCTGCGTTATTTAACGGATTTAATGTCAGAGATAATGGATTTGGAATATTCAAAGGACTCAAAGACAATCCTGGCTTCGTAAAGGTTTGGATTTCAATTGTGTTAGTACAAGCCTTTATAGTTAATGCCGCGCTGATACCGATTAAAGCTTTTAAGTGGATTAGTGCAATGTTTAGTTGTACACCATTTAGCATCGTTGGCTGGTTGATTGTGTTTGTCATAGCATTTACTATGATTCCTGTAGACATGCTTAGAAAAGAAGTAATAAAAAGGAGAGTATGACCGTGGCACTGAATTTGCAGAAAGGACAGAAAATTGATTTGACAAAGGGAAATCCAGGTTTGCATAAATTGCTAGTTGGCCTTGGATGGGGAACGAACAAGTATAACGGAGGATATGATTTTGATCTCGATACTGCTGTGTTCCTTTTGAAGGGAGATAATAAAGTAAGCTCAAATCAAGACTTCATATATTATGGAAATCTTAAACACGTATCGGGAAGCATTGAACATATGGGAGATAACTTGATAGGCGGAACCGGCGGGGACGATGAGCAGATTAAAGTTGATCTGGGAAAAGTGCCAGACGACATAGAACGTATAGCTATTGTCGTAACAATATATGATGCTGAAAAACGTAAGCAGAATTTCGGTCAGGTGCATAATGCATATATTCATATAGTAGACACTACTACCGGAAATGAATTATTGAGATATGATCTTGACGAAGACTTTTCTATTGAGACATCAATGGTTGTTGGGGAGATATACAAATATAAAGGGGAATGGAAGTTTAATGCGGTTGGAAGTGGTTTTAAGGGTGGCCTAAAATCTCTATGTTTAAACTATGGTGTTAACTTAGATATTAAGGATAGAAATAGAGGCGCAGTTATTCTCGAAAAGGGTCAGCGGATTAATTTGGCGAAAGGAAATGGCGAAATCCTTATTAATTTAAACTGGAGTCAGCCGGAAAAGCGAGGTTGGTGGGGCTCTAAGAAAGGTATAGATTTAGATTTGGGATGCCTTTACGAACTTGTTGATGGGAGAAAGGGATCTGTTCAAGCATTAGGAAATGCATTTGGTAGTTTGCATAATCCACCGTACATAGCACTTGATGGAGATGACAGAACTGGAATATCAAACGAGGGAGAAAATCTCAGAGTCAACAGTGAAATGATCCCATGTATCAAGAGAATTTTGGTATATACTTTTATATACGAGGGGGCTGCTAACTGGAGGGAAGCAAAAGGTATAGTTACGGTTAAGTGTCCGGGAAGCAAAGATATAATCGTTAAGATGGATGAATATGGATCTAATCTTACGATGTGCGGCATTGCGCTTTTGGAAAATAGAGATGGACAATCTCTAGCGATGGAGAAAGTGGTACGTTTTTTTCACGGACATAGAGACTTGGATCAGGCATTTGGATGGGGCCTGCGTTGGGTTGCCGGTTCTAAAGATTGATAAAGGCTTTTAGACTTCTGTTCTAACTGTTTGAGATTATAAATTGTAAAATAATAAATAAACATAGGGAGGTAGAATTATGGGAATTAGTTTACAAAAAGGTCAGAAAATCGATCTGACTAAGGGCGGAGGCGGTGGACTTAGACAAGTCATGGTAGGCCTCGGCTGGGATGAAGCTCAGCAAAGCGGAGGCGGATTCTTAAAGGGCCTTTTTGGTGGAGGACAGACACAAGCTATTGACTGTGACGCTTCGGCAATACTTTGTGGTGCCAATGGTCGGGTAATCAGCAACGATGCAAGAGAATGCTGTGTGTATTATGGAAATTTGCGGCATCCTAGTGGAGCTATTATTCATCAAGGTGATAATCTAACTGGTGAAGGTGATGGCGATGATGAACAGATTATGGTTAATTTGAATGCTGTGCCAGCTAATATTGATAAGATAGTATTTGTTGTTAATATCTATGAGGCAAGAGCAAGACATCAGCATTTTGGAATGATAAGAAATGCGTTTATCCGTCTTGTAAATATGGATAACAATACTGAAATCTGCCGGTATAATCTTTCTGATAATTACAATAATATGACAGGGCTTGTAGTCGGGGAAATATACAGAAAGAATGGGGAGTGGAAGTTTAACGCAATTGGCCAGCCGGTGCAGGAAGCTAGCAGATTGGAGTCTCTTCTTCGACTGTACATATAGTTTTGAAGCAAGTATAGGCGAACGGACAAGTGTACAAACGGGAAATCGTTATTGAATAGTAAAATAGAAAAGGAGAATAGACATGGCTATAAGTTTGGTAAAAGGACAAAAAGTATCTTTGGATAATTCAATGAAACTTGCTTTGGTAGGCCTCGGATGGGATACCAATAGGTATGACGGAGGATATGATTTTGATTTAGATGCGTCTGCTTTTCTTCTGGGCGAGAATGGAAAACTTCAGAGAGATGAAGACTTTATTTTCTACAATAATCTTTCGAGTAGAAATAAAGCAGTTGTTCATACAGGAGATAATCTTACAGGTGATGGAGAAGGTGATGATGAAGTCATTATGATTGATTTCACCAAGATTCCAGATGATGTCAAGAAGATCGCGATCTGTGTTACTATCCATGAAGCAGCAGCTCGAGGGCAAAATTTTGGACAGGTTTCAAATGCATACATTAGAATTGCAAAATTAGCTGACGAATTTGATACAGTAGGCGAACCAGTTCTTAAATTTGACCTGGAAGAAGAATTTTCCATTGAGACGGCCTTGGTCGTAGCAGAAATATATTATAAAAATGGAGAATGGAAGTTTAACGCAGTTGCAGCAGGCTATCAAGGTGGCTTAGAAGCGATCGTACGATCTTTCGGAGGCAATGTATAAGTATAATACAAGGAAAGGTAAGAGGTGAATCGCTTGAAAGAATTTAAAAAGGGGCAAAAGATAAAGACAGCCTCAGGAGGAGAACTTGAGGTATTACAGAAGCTGGGAGAAGGTGGTCAGGGTATCGTCTACAAAGTTAATTATAATGGCAAACAATTAGCTTTGAAATGGTACTTTGGAAACAAACTCAGCAATCCTGATAAATTCTACAGGAATATACAGAATAATATCAAACAAGGTGCGCCAACAAATGCCTTTTTGTGGCCGCTTGAAATAACTGAATACTTTGAGGGAAGCTTTGGATATCTTATGGAGCTTCGGCCGCCGGAATACAAGGATTTTTCTATGTTTCTTTTGGCAAAAGCTAAATTTGCAAGCATTCATGCTCTTATTAATGCGGCCCTTTGTATTACGAATGGCTTCCGCGAATTGCATCGTAGCGGATTCAGTTATCAGGACCTTAACGATGGTAACTTTTTTGTAAATCCGCAAACCGGAGATGTTTTGATCTGTGATAATGATAATGTTGCTCCTTACGGTGAAAACCTTGGAATAGCTGGCAAATGCAGATATATGGCTCCCGAAGTAGTCATGGGGAAGAAGAGACCGGATATTCACACTGATCGATTTTCTTTGGCTGTGGTTTTGTATTTATTGCTATTCTTAAATCATCCGTTAGAGGGCAAAAAGACGATGTGCCCTTGCTTGACTGAAGAACTTGAACGCAAATTCTATGGAAGTGAACCCGTTTTTGTTTGGGATGCTGCGGATGCCAGCAACAGGCCTGTTAGAGGTGTGCATGTTAATGAAATTAAATTCTGGCCTGTTTATCCAAAGTTTGTAAGGGATACTTTTGAAGAAGCGTTCAGCCGAGAATCTATGATTGGTAATGACACAACTCATAGAGTTCAAGAAAAAAAATGGCAAGAGGTTTTCACTGCCCTTAGAGATGTATTGATTAATTGCCCACAATGTAAGGGCGAGACATTCATTGATGTAACACAGAGTTCATGTAAGTGTATCAACTGTGGAAAGGATATAGCCAGATTGCCAGTTCTGAGGGTCAAAAAGTACAATGTTGTGATGGCTCCTGGAAAGAAAATATATGCATGCCATGTTATTCATGACAGTGATGATTTCAAAGAAGTAAAAGGTGAAGTCATTACAAGCAGGACCGATCCGACGTTGCTAGGCTTTAAAAATGAATCAAATAATGTGTGGACAGCGATTTTGCCCAGTGGAGCAACGAAGTCATATTCGAAGGATCAAGTTATAAAGCTTGGAAGAGGACTTAAGATTAATTTTGGAAATGGCAATGAAGGAGAAATCGTTTAGTAATTAGGAAAGCGAGGGTATTAACATGGGATTGTATGATGAGGTAGTTGAGGTTCCGAGAAGAACGATGGTATTGTTTTTTGTTGTGGATACGTCTGGGAGCATGAGCGGAGCTAAAATTGGTACGGTTAATTCTGCTATTGAGGAGATAGTTCCTGAATTGAAAGATATATCTGAAAGCAATGCAGATGCTCAGATAAAGGTCGCAACTTTGGCGTTCTCAACGGGAGCACATTGGGTAGACAGCGCGCCGGTTGCTGCAGAGAACTTCCGTTGGAATTATCTGGATGCCAATGGAGTAACAGATTTAGGAGAAGCGTGCAATCAACTTAATGAAAAGTTGTCAAGAAACGCTTTCATGAGTGATGCAACGGGTTCTTTTGCACCTGCGATTTTCCTGATGTCTGATGGAGAACCGACAGATAACTATAAACACGGCCTTGACAAATTAAAGCAGAATAATTGGTTTAAAAAGGCGATTAAGGTTGCAGTCGCTATCGGTGATGATGCTAACAAAACCGTATTGGCTGATTTCACTGGAAATGTTGAGGCGGTTATCACAGTACATACTCCTGAGGCATTGAAGAAATGGATTCAGTTTGTTAGTGTTCGCGCTTCGGAGATTGGAAGTAAGAGTTCGAATGCAAGTACTGGAGATGTTTCGGGTAGTGGAAGTGATTCTGGCTCCGATATAGTCAGCAAACAGGATGAATTTATAAAAGAAATTCAATCACAGACTGTTGAGGCTACCGAGTGGGACTCCTTTGATGATGATGGCATACAGTGGTAGGAGAGGAGGGCATCTTTATGAATGCGAGATCCTTTCATCTATCTGTTCAGGGGGCAAGCCATATTAGAAAAAACAAAGAGTGCCAAGATGCGTCTGCAAGCTATCAGGATGAGAGCTGTGTCATTGCGGTTGTCTGTGATGGACATGGCGGAGATGATTACGTAAGAAGCGCAGTTGGATCGAAAATAGGATGCGAAGTAGCGGAGAATGATATCAAAAGCTTTATTCACTCTGTTGATAAAGAAAGCTTTTTTTCGAATCCAGACAGGCATTTAAAAAATCTTGAAGCAAGCATTATAAATGGATGGAATGAGTCAATATCAGCTTATCATGCTATGAATCCTTTTCAAGAGAACGAATTAGGTTTGATATCTGAAAAGGCAAGAAAAAGATACGTCGACGAAGGCAAGATAGAAAGTGCATATGGAACCACAATGATTGCTGTCGCTATGAATCATGATTATTGGTTCGGAATTCATATTGGAGATGGTAAATGTGTTGCAATAAACGCAAAAGGGGAATTTAAACAACCGATTCCGTGGGATCCGAAATGTTTCTTGAATGCGACAACCTCTATATGCGATTCTGATGCGATAGAAAGATTTCGTCATTTTTATTCAGATAAGCTGCCGGCAGCCGTTTTCGTTGGTTCGGATGGGGTAGACGACTGCTTTAGCAATAATGAGCAGCTTCATAATTTGTACAAAACTGTTTTATATTCTTTTGCAACATCTGAGTTTCAAGAGGCATGCGAAGGCTTGGCTGATTATCTGCCACGATTATCTGCAAAAGGCAGTGGGGATGATGTGTCAGTTGCGGCTCTGTTAGATTTGGATTTAATACCGGAGATATCTATTGTTAAAGAATTTGACAGAGAAAAGGAAAAGGCACGAGTGGAGGAGAATGCCAGAAAAGAGGCCGAGAAGAATGAAGCTGAGAGGAGACGTGTTGAGGAAGAACATGCACGTTTCCAAGAGAGGAATAATGCTAAGGCAAAAAGGGATCAATTAGTGTCACCTCCCAAGTTTTGTGGAAATTGTGGTAAACGTGTTGTGCCTGGAGCTAAATTCTGTAGCAACTGTGGTGCACCGATCATCTATGTGACAAAGTTGCATCGGCCAGCATATAACACAGATGAAGTAGAACTTGTGAAATCTACGCAATTGGAAAACAAGTCTGATGTTGAAGAACTGGCTCCCCAGCAGGAAGAGAAATGCCAGGTGCTGCCGGAAATGAATAATGTTGCTGATGGTTTTGAAGAAACACCAGAGCAAGTTATAGAAGAAACCGTTGTGGATGACGCTGAACAAATGTCTAGCGCAGAGGCTTCTTCTGACATGGGGCAAACTAGTGAACGTGTCGCATATAATTCCAATATTGAGGAAATAAATAGCGAAGGAATTGGTTGCATTGATGATTCCAAGCCTGATTCAGAGGGATTAGACATGAGCGTTAGTGAGGTTATGGAAGAAGGGAATACGGTAGATAGTGCAGTGGATGAGGGTATCCTAGCGGACATTCGGGATGCTTGTGAAGCAGATGATCATACTGAAGAAGTAGACAAGATGACTTTTGGTCAAGAAACTAATATATAGAATTATGATGCAGATATATCGCTGCGCAGGGGTATATCTGCATTTTTACGGTGGAATATGAAATGTCCAAAATGTGGAAAACTATGGAATATCTCAAATATAAATACAGACAGTGTCTATATTTGTCCATATTGTAATACTTCGGTAAATGAATATAGGCAAAATGAACGTGATTTAGGCAGCATTATACTTGAGATAGAGAAGACTTATGATGAAGAGATAATTAGAGACGTTGCTAGATTGAACGCCTTGCTTATGGATTATGCTCCGAATATGTCAAAAGAACGAAAACTCGTCATAAACGCAATTAAAGAGGGTGTTTTATTTCAAGCTGAAAGAGGGTTTGAAGAAGGCGATGATTCGGAGATAGTGATGAAAAGATGCGTGGCCTTTTTAGTGGCGGAGATGTGGATTACAGAAGCTGCAGCGAGGTATGCGGTCAATGTGATTTTTTCTGTTTTAGGGCACGATATGTCGTTGCCGGAGAATGGTACAGAAGTAGTCGATATTGGTGAAAACAAAGAGGCACAGTTGATTAAGGGGAATGTTTCATTTGGAACAAAAATAGATGCCGACGAGTTACGCGAATATGATAGTATAGGATATAAGGCATTTGCGTCAAATGACCAATTGGTGGAAATCAGTATTCCTGAATCAATAAAAAAGATATATCCTAAAGCATTTTTAGATTGTTCATCTTTGAAACGTGTCACTTTGAGTCGAAGTATTCAAGCTATTGGCAGGTCCGCTTTTGATGGCTGCATATGTTTGAAAACATTGAATGTGGATAATAATCCGATCTTCACTGTTTCAAATGGAATGTTGATCGATAAAGTCCAGAAAAGACTGATTAGAAGCACCAATTTAAATGAGGAGAAGATTTCAGTAGTAAATGGTGTAAAAATAATATGTAAAAAGGCGTTTGAGAGATTGGAAGCCATTCAGATTACTATACCGCGATCTGTAGAGGAAATAGAGGAGGACGCATTTTATCTGACTCAAGAGTTACAGAAAATAGATGTCGATGCGCTGAATCAAAAGTATAAAAGTATTGACGGCGTATTACATAGCAAAGATGGGGCAAAGTTGCTGAGATATCCTCAGGGTAAGAAGGATATAGCCTATTATTTGGAAGATCATGTAACGACAATATATAAGAAGGCGTTTAGTTGTACAGCGAATCTTGTGTCTGTAACTCTTACAGGTGGAGTAAAGGAAATAGGAGAAAATGCTTTTGAGTACTGTGTTAGGATAGAGAGTTTAATTTTGCCAAGAAGCGTTGAGATTATAGGAGAAAGAGCATTTCAGTATTGTGAGAAACTTGCAAGTGTAATGTTTCCGCAGGGAATTATAAGAATCGGTGATTGTGCTTTTCTCGGGTGCAAGCTCTTGAAAACTGTGAGTGTACCAAAAAGTGTGACCGAGATAGGAAATATGGCATTTGCAGGATGCAAGTCTTTGGCTAAAGTAGTCGTGCAGGAAAACGTAAAGTATATTGGTGATAAAGCATTTGGTGGTTGTCCGGATGTTGAAATATCAATTAAAGGTAACGAATACGTAGAAACATATTGCAAAGTGCATAACATAAAATACTCGAAGTCGTAACATAGTTGATTTCGGAATTACGTATGGAGTAAGTTATGCTGTAGATGCGGTTATATGAGAGATTATGTAAAAAATATCTAATGACATGTATTCCTGTTCATTGCATTTAAGTACGAGCCTATTACTAGAGAGGGTGTAGTAATGACGATCAAAGAACAATTAATAGAGATAAATAATGCATTTTCACGACTGCATCAGGATTTTTCTGCTATTGAGCTGCAACAAAAGAATATTAATTCGAAGTATGAAAGCATGATTCAAACAGTACACTCAAAATGGAAGCTTGAATTTGATAAAATGAATCAACTGAAAGAGGAGGTACTTAAGTTTTACCGAATTTCGAAGGATAACTCTTCAAAGGAACTGATTCATAGAGGAGTTGCGCCGCAAAGACCCGATTTGGCGAAGCTGAACAGCATGATTGAAAGAATAGATATAAATAATAGATCTGATGTGGTAGCAGGACAGATTATTGATCTTGCGAGTGCTTATGTTATTTATATTGAGAACGAGACGACACAATTATCAAAGAGAGAACAAAGCGAAACTGATAGAGTAAATAAGGAAAAAAGTATTGAATTAGGCAATTTGACACAGAAGAAAAAACGGATACTCTCGGATTGTGAGAATTATCTTAGGGGCGAAGATATAAAAGAATTAGTATCACTTTTTGAAATGATTCATCGAGAATACGAGATTACTAATGACTATTTTACTTCATGGGGGAGAAATGTAAAGAGAAAACGAATGATGCTTCTGGGGTATAGCCAATACCATGTTGATGTACCGCAAATGCTGTCAGGAGTATTAAAAAGGAGTCTTGGAAAATACTTTGACGAAAAATCCAGAATGGTCAATTGTCCTTGTGGCTTTACTACTGATAGTCATGAAGAAATTGAAATAGAATATGTGGATTTAAATGAAGAATCGATGAAAAATGGGATTCGAGCATTATTGCTGAATTTTCTTAGATGCTTTAAGCCGACTGAATATAAGATATCTGTGTTTGATTATTTGCACTATAATGCAGACATCCTTGGGCCACTGTATGTTCTTGCATCTATGAAAAACGGTGTTATAGATAGAGTTCCTTCCGATGTGAAATCGTTGAAAACTGCTATTGAACTTTTGGCGCAATATTATCGTCGTGTAGAGACTAGGCTGGGTACTGTGTCAGTGTTTGAATTTAACAAGACGCATAAATCGGAAGAAAGGATTCCACTTAGAACGCTCATAATAAATAAGGAATTTGATAATTTTAGGACAAATAATAATCCGGACATGGCTTATCTTATTAATAATGCTGAAAAGTTTGGTATTACAATCATTAAGCTGATCAAATGCCCTGATGGAGGAAGCAAGAGAAAAGAAAGAGAAAAGGAACATTTACGCAAGGCAAAAGATCGTATATATGTTATAAGTGATTCAAGTGGTAGATTTTACATTGAAGATGACATTGAATGGCTCGATTTTACATGGATAACAAGTCCGGCTGTCATTCCACCAGATTTCGTTGCTAAAATTGAGCAGTCGGTAAGACCTGTTGAAATTGGCACTGAGTATTTTAAGCGATATCATATGCATCTTCCAGAGAGATCTAAAACTGTCAGAAAGCCTATATCAGTACCTTTCGCCATAGACGAAGACGATAAAGTTGTCAGTTGTAATTTTGAAAATGAACTATTTGCTGCTTTTATGATGGGTGCATCAAGGTCAGGTAAGTCGACATTGCTACATACTATAATTTGTGGCTTAATGATGAACTATCATCCAGACGAATTGGAATTATGGTTGTTGGATTTCAAAATGCTTGAATTTAAAAAGTATGCGACCCATAAAGCGCCACATATAAAGTACTTGCTTTTGGAAAAATCAGAAGATTTGGTTTATGATATTATTGATAAAATGACTGATGAGTTGGATAACCGCCAACGTGTCTTTGCCCAAAATAGATGGGACAAACTATCGGATGTACCGGTGGATGTTTATATGCCGGCTGTTTTTGTCATTATAGATGAGTTTTCAGATATGTCTCAAATTTTGAAAGAAACAAAAGGTTTGGGATATGCATTAGACTATACGATTAAACTTGAAAATTTACTTAAGCGAGGTGCGGCATTAGGGTTTAAATTTATCTTTGCGAGTCAAACATATACTACCGGTGTATCAGGGCTTACGGATATGGCCTGTAAGCAAATTCAGTTGAGGTTTGCTTTAAAAAATACATCTGATGAAATTAAGCAAACATTGGTTTTGACTTCAGATCAGATTAATCCGGAATTAAGCTTGGCTATAGCGGATATGCCACCGTATGAGACTCTATTTAAATGGAGAGATGAGTCGGGGAGATCATCAATTGGAAAATTTAGAAATATGTATTCCAAAGTGGATGAGCAGAATGCGTTGATTGACATGATACAACGTGGAATGCATGCTGAAAGACAGTATAAAATGAACGACCAGTTTGCATATCGTTATAAGAATCCTGTCTTTATAGAAGGGAATGAACCGAAAACTTTCAAAAGTCAAATTGCGAATTATATTGAATATGAAAAGAATATAGATAGAGAAGATATGGATGATAATGACGTATTGATTTATGCGGGTGTACCGTGCAGTTTCAATCAAGCGAGGCCGTTCCTGTTGATCAATGCAATATCCCAGAATATACTCATTGCCGGAGGGGATAGAGAGAATAGATTGAGTGTTGTGATGTCAATAATCAATTGCTATTTGCGAGTTAAGAAGCCGATAGAAATATGGACCCACGCAAGAAACACTACATATAGAAAATATAAAGAATCTGTTTTTAAAGGAGCCAAGACCACTACAGATATTGAAAGTATATGCGATGCAATATCACAAATTCGCGGAGAAATTGAAAATCGAATGGATGACGAAAAACTGGTATTGGTATTTGGATATGAGCAAATCGCGAGTGATATGGAGATACTTGGAGCAGATGGAGAGCGCAGAATACAGTCAGATCAGAAGAAAGCAGATCCGATTGCAATGGACATGAGCGCTGTTTTGGAGAAGATAAGGAATACCGATGATCCGGAGGAAAAGAAAAGAATTCGTGATGAGTACAACAAGCGCGCAGCAATTGAGGGAAAAGAGAAGGAGAAAAGCGCACTTTATGATGCAAGAAATGATTTTTCGTGGATAATCAAGAGGGCATCAAACTATGGCCTTCATTTTTTGCTTGTATTTGAGCAGCCAAAGGATTTCGCTATGACTAAATTAGACGAAAAGGCTTTTCAACATAAAATATTGTTCGCAATGCCAAGAGACGATTCTATAAACATTATAGGTAATCGTAAGGCAAGTGAATTAGCGGCAGGAGTGTGTTTATATACTGATGGAAAGGAATCCTTTTCAATGAGACCACATCTGTATAGAGATGTTCCCTGCAATGGTTGGCGAGTTGATGATGCAGGGAATGTGGTACAGAGGAATTAAATATGGCAAAATATGCAATTAGTCCCCAAGGAGTTCAAGAGCTTAGAAAATTAGCGACATCCCTAAATTCTGCAGTGGATGCTATCAGAACAGCAAATAATAGTCTGCAGAATAATATCAGAGCAGCAATGGAATCTGCAGGAATATATGGTATTGAAATATGGGGAATAACGCTCAAAATAGGAACAGTTTTGGAAGATGGGGAAGAAAACGTAAATGATCTCATAAATGCGATTAAGAAGCAGGCAGGGGAAATAGAACAATTATTCTCGTTAGGTGGCTACACAGAACCGGTTGCCAATTCAGGGTTGCCTCAAGCAGTGGGAGGGAATTCTATTGATGAAAAACTAGGTAAAGAATTTGTATGTGCCATGAACGACGTTATTTCAAACTCAAAATATAAAGATGTTAAGGCTATCTATGAAAAGTATGCATCTTCATTGAAAGTGGCCGATGCGGATCATAAAGGTGGTGCATTTTATAGATACGGCGATGGAGTTCATTTAAATAAGCGAATAGTCGAACAAGGAGATGAAATACATAGGCCGTACCAAACTGCATTCCATGAGTTTGGTCACAATATTGATTATCTTATGGGGAGAGGAAGCCCTATCTCCGAAAGTTGGGGTAGTGGTAAACTTTTAGATGCTATAATCGAAGATTATAATGATATGAAGGGGCCATTAAGTGATAAAGAATTCATTTCTAAGATACAAAAGCAGGCAAGAGATGAAGGGTGGTCGGCAACAGATACTGCGAGTGTTTCCGATATGTTAGAGTGTCTTACAGGGATAGATTATCCTTTGGGTGCTGGACATGGAGCTGATTACTGGGTCAATCCCAAAAGGCTTCCATGTAAGGAGTTTTTTGCAGAAGTGCTAGATGGTGCGGCGGCTAATGATGGAAGTTATATGTTTATGAAAAAATATTTTCCCAAAGCAGTTGAGGTAGTGCATAGAATAATAGGAGGTGGACAAGCGTGACGCGAAAAGAAGCAATTGAGTTGTATACGCAAAAATATGGCGGATTTCCATACTTTTTATTTTTAGGCGCGGAGGATGAAACGGTTGTCAAGGCTGTAGAAGAGGCGCTATCAAAAGGAGAAAAAATAAAAGTTCAAAACAAAGACTCTGATTATTAATTAGAATAGCAGAAAGGAGAATTCATAGTAATGGGGATATATGCAATTTCTGCGAAAGGAATTGAAGCTTTAGAGGGACTTAAGGACGATATTTCGGGAGCCTCTGAGCAAATAGCAATGGCAAGTGAAATGTTGTTAAATGTAATAAATAGCTTAGAAGATGGCTTGGGAATTTATTACAAAGAAATATTGGAACTAACATTAAATATTTTAAGTACATTAAAAGCGGCAAAGGAAGGAGACGATGGTATTGATGCATTAGCAAATATTCTTATTCCTATGAGGATTAGGAATATTGAAGAATTAATGAACATGGGACTGGGGGATGATGACGACGAACCACCACAAAAAAAACTAGTGCTTCGAAGATAAGGAGGAGATTATGGACAAGTATCCTATGAAATGGTACAAGTTTATTATTTATGTGCAACTTTTTCTTACTGCATTGTTAAACCTTGGATCTGCAGTATCTTACTTTACTGGCAATCAATATCGGGGAAACGTGGATGCGGTGTATGCAACATTTCCGGGGATGAAAACATTAGATACGCTTATGGGTGTTGCCAGTATCGCGGTTGCTGTTTTTGGCGTCATTGTGCGACAGAAACTGGCCGGTTTCAAAAAAGAAGGCCCAAGATGGTATTTGATTTTGTTCGGCGTGTCTGCCGTGGCATCGGTGTTGTACCTGATTGCCGGATCCAATATTACGGGAATTAACTTAATGGATTCTTCATCTGTGTCGTCTATAGCGGTGAGTATTGTTATGATCGTAGTAAATAAGTCTTATTTTGACAAGAGACAAGAACTTTTCGTAAATTGACACAGAGAGTTAGGCTTATGTGATGGTTTTGTCTTTTGGTAAATATTGTTATCAGTAATACCAGTCTACTTATGAGGATGAGAAGCAGTTGTCCCCATTCAAAATGAAAAAGTACGGGTTGACAGATATAAGCAGAATGACTATTTTGTCAAAGCTATTACAGAGGACGCTATAATGTTAGAAAAGCAAAGGTTGCGAATATGATTACGCTCATCCTGAACAACAGGAATAGAATCGGGATATGTTAAAGATGAGTGCGCGAGCATCAACAGAGGATTTGTTTAGAAGGAGAAAAGATGGAGGAGCTAAATATCCGGAATAGTTTGTTCAGTGAGGAAAATATGTTTACACGGATACGAACAATTGCTCTGGCAGAGAATCTGCCAGAAACTTACCGTGCACTGCAGTATATGAGGGAGCAGCACGAAGGACAGTTCAGAAAGCCGGGGAAATATTCCGAGACGCAGATCCCTTATATCAATCATCCTCTTCTGATGGCTTGTCAGGCGCATGCCTGCGGTGTCAAGGACGACGCGTTGCTCGCAGCGATTCTGCTTCACGATGTGGTGGAAGATACGGGGGTAACGGCTGATCAGCTTCCGTTTACGGATGAAATAAAAGAAATAGTATCTTTGGTTACTTTTTCCCTGCCTATTAACAGCACGAGAGGACAGAGGAGACAGGCGAGGGAAGATTACTATCATAAGATATCACAAAACGGAAAGTCCTGCGTGGTAAAAATCATTGACCGTTGTAATAATATATCCACTATGGCTGGCAGCTTTAGTCATGAGAGAATGGTAGGATATATACGCGAGACAGAAAAATATGTATTGCCATTGACGGATATTCTGAAGAATAACTATCCGGAGTACAGCAATCTGGCTTTTTTGGTAAAATATCAGATCATTAGTGTTTTGGAAACGATAAAGTATTTGATGTAGATGGGAGTAGTATATTTGGCATCGGATCAAATGTCATGTATGCCGAGGGAGTCGCAGCCAGATTCAAGGGCATATACAGTGCTGGGATTCTTGAAACGCATATTCGGAAAATACTTATTGAAATTATGGAGGAGAGTGAGTTCGATGTATGGGGCGTTTATCGGCGATATTGTCGGTTCAAAGTATGAGTTCAACAATATAAAGACGAAGGATTTTCCGCTTTTTTCAAAAGGATGCGATTATACAGACGATACGATTATGACGGCGGCGGTGGCGAAAGCGATTTTGCAAAGTCGGCGGGAGCAAGTTGAAAAAGGTAGAGACGACAGGAACTTTCGAGAATTTCTGATCGAATCTATGCAGGATTTTGGCAAGAGATATCCGGCTCCGACGGGAGGATATGGAGCCAGATTCTGGGACTGGCTTCACGATCAGTCGCCAGAACCATATTGGAGTTATGGAAATGGATCAGCCATGCGCGTTTCCCCCTGCGGCCTTGTAGCGGCTAGTATGGACGAAGCATTGTCGCTGGCGCGGATCAGTGCAGGTGTCACCCATAACCATCCGGAGGGAATCAAAGGAGCGGAGGCTGTTGCTGCAGCGATATTTCTGGCAAAATGCGGTAAAACGAAAGAGGAGATCCGGCAATATATCAACGAACATTATTATGATCTGAATTTTACGCTTGATTCGATAAGGAAAGTGTATCATTTCGATGTCTCTTGCCAGGGCTCGGTGCCGCAGGCTATTGTTTCCTTTCTTGAGTCGGAGAGCTTTGAGGATGCGATTCGGAATGTGATTTCAATCGGTGGAGACTGTGACACTACAGGAGCCATCACGGGTTCGATTGCGTGGGTTTTTTATATTGTGCAGACAAGAGGCTATGAAGGCTGGGTGAATAACGAAGCTGATCCTTCTATGTCGGAGATTAGGAAACAGGCGGTGGCATATCTTCCGGTTGAATTTGTTGAGATTGCAGATGAATTCCATGAATTGTGTAAGAAAGTATATATGAAATAAAGGCATTTGTAAATGGAGGGAGGGGAGAAACTGATGACTGCTGAACCTGAGGCGGCTGCAAATACGAAACGAAAATGTGAGAAGGAGACAGATGAAATCCCGCATTTTAAATTTTTTAAGATAGAAACAAATGGAGTCGCTAAGCTTGAAGATAACGCTCTGGTGTATTCTTTGGATGGAAACGGTAATTGGGTTCGCAATCAGAATTTGTATTCAATGTTTGTTGATAGTATGTATGACTATTGGCCTATTTCAGAAGATGAAGTGAATGAGATCATCAAGAAAAGAAAAAGGAAGGGGAAGGGCGTGTGACAGTGACGGAAATGTAAAACTATTTGTAACGATGTTTGCAAACGCGGGTACGAATCCGGATGCAAATATAGATAAATGTACTTATTGCCGTCTGCATGATACAACAAGTATTGCGAAGATACCCATATATACACCATGGTGTAGACGACATTGGTTTACTGCTATATTTAGGTCCGGAAAGGAATGCAGTTCATTTAGGAGCAAGTTTTCTAGAGGGCAATAGCGAATAGCCCAATATAACTGTTCTGAATCGGGCAGAATTTGGTATTCAGGAAAGTAATAGACTAATATTGGAGAGCCATTAAGGCTGAATTTGAATGGATAATGCAAGACTATAATGTGAAGACATACAGGAGGAAATAGAAATGGCAAACAATACAGTTAATACGGAATCATTAGAGCAGGCGGCAAATGCACTTGGAGTTTACATAAGAGAAGTGGAAGATAATATTCATAAAATGAAGGATGCTGCAATTGACTGCAGTGATAATATGGGAAGCGATGTATATAGCCAGAAGGCGATTTCAAAGCTTAATGATTGCGTTACGAGTTTAAGTGCTACAATTCAAGAAGCAGAAGCGCTCAGGAAAACAATTTTGAAAAAGAAACAGCAAATTGAGGACTCTCAAAATTCATTCTAAACTAATCATGTAGAGTTTATATTTACTAATTAGTCTAAAACTAATTAAGGTATAATACCTATAACATATTGCTAAAGGGAGGAAAAGTACTTTTGGTACTATGGGTGTGTAATGAAGAAATTTGACCTAGATAATCAGCCACGAGGAAAACAATTATGTATTCTGTTAATTATATTTACCTTTTTATTAGGAGCTTTGTGTATTACGGGATGTGCAACAAATTCATGTGAAGGAGTAAAATGTGACAGTAGAAATGATGAAGGTTATAATGTAAAAGGAATTTCAATACCTGGTTGTGGCGGATGTAATAAAAAAGGGTGTAACAGTTGCCTCTGGGCAAGGTCTTGCAAGTTGGTGGCGGGAAGCACAGATGATTCTGTTGAGGAGGAAGACCAGTTTGGCGCTACAGGATGTGATATCAGATACTATGGCGGCGGTTGCTTAGGGTGCGGAACGAGGGAGAAAAGCTGTTATTATGGATGTATGAAACAAGAATCAGCGAAAGGATTTTTCTATGGTAGTACAGATGGAGAGGAAAAGTTGATTGGATGTATGGATAACGGCTGTGGTGGTTGTATTGGATCTGATGGTATGGGAGGGCAGCTAATAGGAATATTAGAGGAAAGTATGAGGTTAAATTGACGATGATTCCTTATATTCATATCATTCTACCATCTTATTCCGTTATGGCGTTTATTGGTGGCTTTATTGCAATTATTTTTCTCTATTTTAGGCTGGAGCGATATGGAGTTAAATTTACTACATTTCTTATATTATCTGTTTTGTGTGCTGCGAGCGGATTTGTAGGGAGTAAGCTACTGTTTATGATAACACAGATTCCAATATTGCTTGAAGGATTTTCATTGGAAAAAGTGGTTTTGGTATTTCTTCAAAGCGGATATGTATATTATGGTGGACTATTTGGCGTGATTACTATGGTAATGCTAGCAACGAGAGCAGATTTTGAGAGACGTAAATCTGTTTTAAGACTGATGAGTCCTGCAATTCCGCTCTTTCATGGATTTGGACGGATTGGCTGTTTCTTGGCAGGATGTTGCTATGGGAAGAAGCTGGATACACCGTTTCCACTGTTTGGTGTACTGATGATTGATAGAATACCAGTTCAGCTTATGGAATCAGTTTATGAATTCTGTATGTTCGCGATATTACTGATTATAGAGAAAAAGCCTAAAGAGTACAATTTGCTGAAAGTTTATTTACTTGGCTATGCGGGATTTCGCTTTGTGATTGAATTCTTTAGAGGAGATGAAGTACGAGGGTTCTTTATGGGAGTTTCTACTGCGCAATGGATATCTATGGCTATTATTTTTTACTACTTGGTAAAGATGCTTCATTTACGTTTCAACTCTAAAAATGAGGAAAAAGGGATGCACTTGAGGTATATGCAATAGAATTGTGCAGTATAAAAAGACATTAAAATTTTTGATTTTGAAATTAAAGGATAGACATAGCTTTATCTGTAAAATTACAAAAGGAGGTAATAATAACATGGCGAAATTTGGAATTAGCAATGAAGGGGTCCAATCTTTGAATCAATTAGCTTCTGATATGAGCAGGCTGAATGATGACATACGAAATGCTGGGAGAACATTAAAATCATCAGTTAGTGCGTGCGGTGATGGACTTGGAATTTATGAGGAGGAGATAAACGATCTTGTAGACAGTGTAAATACTGCGCAGGAGAGTGGGCGCGAATCCATAGAGCAACTTACTGCAAGTGTCAAAAAATTAGCGCAGGATGTTCAGGATTTAGTAAGCGCAGGATTGGGAGCATAGAAAATAGATATCAAGGAAGAATGCATCCAATAAACTGGATATAATCGATAATGATGAATGAGGATGATATTAATGGATCAGATAAACAATAGTCCAATAAAAGAGACGATAAGGCAACAGAATGAAAGAGATGCCAGGGACATTGAGTTTCAGATTAGAAAAAAGTTGGATTCAGATATTGCAAAGCTTACACCTAAAGGAAAATTCTCTGGTGGAGCCTGTGTTGGATTTGCAGTTGCTTTTGGATTTGTCGGAGTAGCACTTGGATTTGATACGGATGGATTTCTTGGAGGTCTACTTGTCGGTGCGATATTCTATTTACTTTTAAACGAATGGTCAAAGAGTAGAAAAAAGAGTATGCAGGAACAAGCAGAAAAGGATATAAGGAATGCATATGCGGAGGCAGATAGCCGAACTGTTCAGCAGATTAATGCATACGACAATGAGGTTAAACAGTACTGCCAAAGGATACTTCAAAAGTCTGATACTATCGCGCCTATGGTTCAACACAATGTAGACATGTTTCAAAGAATGGTCTCCCATGCAGATGCTGGATCAAATATGAGATTTGTAGAGTCCGATTTTACCTTTACGGTCTTTGTGACGGGAATTATGTATAGTTATCAAAGCCATTACACAAATCCTCAAGACGATTTCAATTTTGACAAGCAAAGATTCCGAAACTTAAATAAGGATGCTGAATGTGAAGGATTAGCACAAGCGCTTGCTAAATTGACAGTAAAAAAAATGACGAGTTTGTATCCACCTAATTCTCTACATATCACAGTAAGTCATATAGATGCGCAGGTAACTATGCATTATAAAGCTGCTAATAAGAATTTTATAGCTGCGAGAGATATTTTATGATGGAAACGCAATCGAAGATGAATATCTGATGGCTAGATTTAATACAAAGAGCGTTACGCATAGGAGGATATTAGGATGAGGGAAGACGTTAAAGAGGCAAATGTTGTACTTGCTAAATGCAGAAAGTCACATCGTACTTATGGGATTAGATTAGAACGAAGAAATGATAATGTCTGGTATTGCACCTGGGCGTTTCCAATTACCGAGTCAGGCGCGTCAAATGAAGGCTATGGGAGTACAATGATTTCAGGAAGGGTAGATATGGATACGGAGTATCCGGGTTGCCCCTATTGCGGAGGATATGGATGGGTAAGTTGTGGAAAGTGTGGTAAACTGACATGCTGGGATAATGGAGAGAATCAATTTACTTGTGCGTGGTGTGGGAATGCTGGAAAGGTTACGGCTGCAGAAACATTTGATCTGCAGGGTGGAGGTTACTAGACTTGGAATCATATCCTGTGCTAATTCTAAAACAAGGAGAGGCTCTGCGCTATTATGGCCTTTTGGGTATGTTGATAAAGAGAGGGCTTTTTTATAATGAGAAATGAAAGATACTACTACAGCATTATGCCGCCTGAAGCACGCAAAGCATATAAGATGATATATGATGGATTAAAAATGCGTGCGCTCAATATTGTAGTGTCTTTGCCTTTATTACTGGAAGATGTTCAGGAAATATATCTAAGAGTGCTATATGATAATCCATTGTTTTACTATATAAATCAAACAGTCATTAGGATGGAAGGACATCCGGGATATTGGATACTATTGCCGGAATATCTTTATTCGAATAATGAGATTAATAAGCTGAATATAGATATTCGGAATACTGTTAATCGAGTTCGAGTAAAGGCGGAGGCGTTTAAGAATAATGAGTTTAGATTGGAAAAATGTTTGCACGATAGTGTTGTTAAAAGTGTAGCATATGATTATGATTCGCTCAAAAAAAGGGATTCATATAATGCGCACTCTATAGTGGGAGCTTTCCTTGATAAGAGAGCAGTATGTGAAGGGATTGCAAAAGCATTCAAACTTCTTTGCAATGAGTTTGGCATCAAATGCATTGTTGTTTTGGGACAGGCGAATAAGAATGGCGTATATGGAAAAGACGATTACCATGCGTGGAATTTAGTAAAAATTGGAAGTGAATCATATTATGTTGATGTTACATGGGACAATCTATATGATGAGGAATTCCACCACATAAGCTATGACTATTTCAATCTTACAACAAAGGATATTCTCTTGGATCATAAACCAATCGGAGAGTTGCCCATTTGCAACGCTACACGCTTAAATTATTTTTACTGTACGAGAAGTTTTGTGAGCACATATGAAGATTTGAGAGAATTGATCAAACGAAGATTTGGTGCTAAAGAAATTGTGTTCAAAGCACTTAAGGATAAGGGACAGTTTTTGAGTTCTGATGAACTCAAGTCAAGAACGCTTGATGCATTAGCCTGGGTAATGATCCAAAAAGGATCGACGAAGCAACCTGTATTGCTATTTAATGAAAAGCATAATATTGGGAAAATAGTATTTTTGAACGAGCAGAGGAAGAGAATAGATTTAAAGAAACACAATATTTGATAGTTGAGTGGGGCCGCAAATGTTATGATTAATATATGGATGAATCATTGGTTTAGTACTGCAATCAATATAGTAAGTCTTTTAAAAGAGGGTGAAGAGGATATTCGTATTATTGGAAGCAATGAAAACGAATATTCTGTTATGCGTATCTATTGCGATGAATGGTATCAGGAGCCTATTCTTAGGGGAGATGACTATGTTGATTTCTGCATAGATTTTTGTAGAAAACATGGTATTCAGGTGTTCATGCCACACAGAGGGATGTTGGAAATAAGCAAGCATAAGTCCAGATTTACTGAAATTGGTGTCAAGGTGATGCTGGATGATTACGACATTATTAACTTATTGAATCATAAAGAAGATGCATATGAGTACTTTAAAAATAATGGAATTGGAAATGTGCCAGATTATTACATAGTGACAACTGCTGCTGAGTTTATGGATGCATATGAGAGAATCCTGTCTGATTATCCTCAAGTTTGCTTTAAATTTGCGAAGGATGAAGGCGGAAAGAGTTTCAGACTAATAGATAATCAAAGAAAAGGATATGCTGCTCTGTTTAAGAAGCAGAATACAAGAATGGTATTGGACGATGTAATGGCAGCTCTTAATGAAAAAGAACATTTTGCTCCGATTATGGTTATGCCATTCTTGCCGGATGAAGAAGTTAGTGTTGACTGCTTAAATACAAAATATGGTCTCATTGCATTGCCAAGGGTAAAAGGATATGAGAAATATGAAGTTATTCGTTATGAGGATGAGATAATCAATTTCTGTGAATTATTTCAAAACATGGTAAAACTGGAAAGCCCATATAACATTCAGTTTAAGTACTATAACGGTATCCCCTATTTCCTTGAAATTAACACTAGAATGTCAGGTGGTATACATATGTCTTGCTGGGCAAGTGGAGTGAATATTCCTTATATTGCACTAAAGAAGTTATTGGGCAAAGATATAGAATGGCATAATAATTATGAACCTCAGATCGTTTCACAAGTTTTAAAACCAGTGGTAATAGAAAGAGGGATGCTAAATGAAATTTAGAATCATAGGAAATGTAGTTCCGGCTGTCGAAGTTTTTTTTGAGCAGCCAGGCGAGGAGATGGTAACGCAATCAGGAGGAATGTCATGGATGTCAGATGGCATTTCTATGACCACAGATACAAATGGTGGGGCATTGGCAGGAATTGGAAGAATGTTTGCAGGTGAAAGTTTATTTATGGCACATTATAGGGCTGAACGAGCGGGCAGTACAATTGCCTTTGCCGCTACTGTACCGGGGAAAGTTGTACCTGTTAGGATGAAAGAGCATCCTAATGGACTTATATGCCAAAAGGGAGCTTTTTTATGTTCGCAGGCATCGGTTAAACTAGGCATTGAATTTACGAAAAAGTTATCATCGGGATTCTTTGGTGGTGAAGGTTTCATTTTAGAAAAGCTTACAGGAAATGGCGCAGCGTTTCTAGAGGTTGATGGTGATATAATAGAAAAGGATTTGGCATCTGGGGAAGTCTTGAAAGTGGATACAGGAAATGTCGTTGCATTTCAAAATGGAATGTCTTATGAAATTGAAATGGTTCAAGGGTTTAAAAACATTTTATTGGGTGGTGAGGGCTTATTCTTGACACGAATAACTGGACCTGGCAAAGTGATTCTTCAAACTCAAAATATGAATGATTTTGTAAGGACTTTATCAGTTCGAATGCCAAAACGAAATTAGGATGGAGCATGTGTCATGGATGTGTTTTTTTCTGATCTTGATAATACTTTGATATATTCTCATAGACATCGAACATTGGCTGATAGTGTTGTTGTGGAGTATTTGGATGGGAAAGAGCAAAGCTATATGTTAAAAACAACATTTGAATCATTAGTTCAATTAAGTAATTTGAGCCTTGTTCCGGTAAGCACAAGAACGGAACCACAATACAGAAGATTAAGCTACATGGATGCAATGCATGTGAAATATGCAATAATTTGTAATGGAGGAAAGCTGCTTGTTGATGGTAAAGAAGACGAAGCATGGACTAAGGAAACGATAAATCTTGCATCTTCAGGCATTGATGATATGGAGTCTGCAATAGCAATTCTTAGTGAATGTTGTAGAAGCAGCGAGATACACAGACCAGAGATTTACATGTGTTATGTGACGACTGACATGCCAGATGCTGTTTGTAATGAGGTATCCGGGAAAATAAATATGAGAAACATAGATGTACAGCATGACCATAGAAAGGTGTATTTGTTTACAAGAGGTGTTGACAAAGGTTATGCAATAAGAAGGTTCAAGAAAAGATTTAATGTCAGATATATATTTTCGGCTGGAGATAGCATTATGGATATACCGATGCTTAATGAGGCAGATTATGCCTTTGCTTCGGCAGACATTTTACCTGCCGTCATGGCGAAAAGGAAAAGGGAATTAGAAATGAACTCTATATCTCAGTTATGTGAAATGATTGATACGTTGAATAGAGAAGGACATGAATAAATGATAGAGAATCTTGAAGAAAAGTATAGTGTTGGGGCGTTGCTTTATACGCCAGCATTGAATAAAAAAATAGCAAATTCAGTCATAACAGAGAAGTTTAGTAAGCCATATTCTTTGGCAATTTGTTTGGAAGATACGATCGCAGATGATAGTATTGAACTTGCAGAGCAACAACTTGGATACACTATTAAAAAAATAGCGCAAGACCATATGAGAGTCGAGTTTTATCTGCCAAAGATATTTATACGCGTTCGAAGTAGCGAACAATTACTACGAATATATTATGAACTGGAAGAATTCATGGAGGAGACGGTTGTCGGATTTATTTTTCCTAAATATACTCTGAAGAATGCGGATTCGTATAATGAAGCTATGAAGGAAATTAATAATGCTTCAAGTAAAACATTTTACATGATGCCTATTCTTGAGAGTAGGGATATTGTCGAATATGCAACCAGATATAAGGTACTAGTGGAATTAAAGAAAAAAATAGATTTGGTTAAGGAGCTGGTTTTAAATATCCGGGTGGGCGGAAACGATTTTTCAAATGAGTTTGCGGCAAGACGCCATTATGATGAAACAATTTATGATATTCTTCCAATTGCTAAGCTTCTTGCAGATATTCTGACAGTATTTTCACGAGATTATGTAGTATCGGGACCGGTATGGGAGTTCTTTTCCAGCGATAATGAAGAGTGGAAACGAGGGCTGCGCAATGAACTGAAATTGGATAGATTAAGTGGATTCATTGGAAAGACAGTTATTCATCCAAAACAAATAAGTATTGTCAATGAAGCATTGAAAGTATCGCATAAAGATTACGAAGATGCAAAAGAAATATTAAATTGGGATGAAAATGGGCTTCAGGTTGGAAAGAGTTTTGCGGGGGAGAGAATGAATGAGGTGAAGACTCACACAAATTGGGCATATAAAACGATGGCCTTGGCTGAATTATATGGAGTAATATGAGATTCGTGTTGTAGGGGGATTAGTGAGTTGCAGTATTCGATTGATGACTTAGTAAGATTAGCGAAACGGGATAGTAATACAATTCGTCCGTATCTATATGTTAACCCTAAGCAAGGAAAGCATATTCCAGCCAGACCGGGCGAGATATTTGATATGTGCAATGGACTGGCAGATATTGTCAATAGAAAGTATCTGGATGACAAGATTTTTGTAATCGGGTTTGCAGAAACGGCCACGGGAATAGCTTCCGCTGTATGTCATTTTTTGAATAATGTGATTTACTATCAGAATACGACGAGGGAATACCAGAAAGATAAAGAATACTTGTATTTCACTGAGTCACATAGTCATGCTACGGATCAGTTATTAAGATTGACAGGTATTCAGAAATGTTTGGAAGCTGTAGACAGAATAATTTTTATTGACGATGAAGTTACAACAGGAAATACGATTTGCAAATTAATTAGTGCCATTGAGGAAAAATATAATGTGACAGGCATTAAATACAGTATTGTATCAATACTTAACAGTATGCCAGAGGAACGATTGGCTCAGTTAAAGGATAGTGGAATAGAATGTTTATATCTGGCAAAGTTGCCTTTTGAATATAATAAGGAATATATAATCAATGTTGAATATGAAAAGAACAGGGACACGATTATTCGTGCTGAAGGTCTTGACCAGATTAATGAGGTCGTATTCAACACAAAAGTTAACGTCCGTGAAGTTGCTAATTTTAGTGAATATGAGCGTGAGAATTTGAAGTTTGCAGAAATGATTAGAAGTATTTTGAAGGAGAAGCATTATAAAGACTTTCTCGTGATCGGGACAGAGGAGTTTATGTATCCGGCCTTGTACCTTGGTGAGGTGTTAAGCAGAAATGCAATTGCTGACGATGTGAGAATTCACGCAACAACTAGAAGCCCAATAATTGCTTCAGGGAGAGATGGATATCCTTTATATCAGCGATATCAAGTAAGAAGTCTTTATGATCAGGGGAGAAATACATATATATATAATCTAAGAAAATATGATAAGGTTGTTATCATTACGGATACTTTGCAGAAATCAGCAGGACTATTTGATATAGTGAATGCCCTTGAGAGCGTTGGGAACCGGGAGATCGTCTGCGCAAGATGGAACTACATTTGTGAAGATAGGAAAGTAGGATATGAATAGTAGCTACAAAAGTGATGATGTCTGTTTATTATTGAAAGATATTACAGGCTTAGTAAGACCACTATCTACTGTAGAGAGAGAAAAAAGAATACAAAGTGGGATACATTATTCAGAAATGTTGCCATTGGAGTATCGACCATCTGATGAGTATATAAAGATATATAAAAAATCACTTGAGATTTTCGGTCAGACTACTGCAGACGCCATTGCTAGAGTTGCAGACAAGGTTGCACAGACGAAGGGAAAGAATGTTGTTATAGTTTCATTGGCAAGGGCTGGAACATCTTTAGGGGTTTTAGTGCGTCGATATATAAGGAAAAAGTATGGCTTTGAATGTCCACATTATTCTATTTCTATCATAAGGGATAGAGGGATAGATAGAAATGCTGTCAATTACATTTTGGGCAAACATGAAGCAGAGAATATTCAGTTTGTTGATGGTTGGACTGGAAAAGGAGTGATATACAATGAACTAAAAAAAGAAGTAGCTGGTTTTGATGGCGTATCTGACAATTTGGCTGTCGTTGCGGATCCCGCCTTCATAACTGATCTTTGCGGAACCCACGAGGACATTATGATTCCGAGCTCTTGTTTGAACTGCACTGTAAGCGGTTTAATAAGCAGGACATTTTTAAAAGACGGTATAATAGGAAATGACGATTTTCATGGTGCTGCTTGTTATAATGAGCTTTCTGGGGAAGACAGGACATATGAGTTTATTGACTATATTGAGAGTTGCTTTCGATATGATCTGGAGCCTGAGAAGGATACATTTATGTCACCTGGAATGGAGGAAGTAAGAAGAGTTTCGTCTGTATTTGGCATTAAGAATGTCAATTATATTAAGCCGGGAATTGGAGAAACTACACGAGTCTTACTGCGGCGTGTTCCGTGGAAAGTAGTAATAGATGAGAGAAACCGAAACAGTCCTGAATTGGAACATGTTAGACAGCTTGCATATGAAAAAGAAGTAAATATTGAATATGTGCAGTTAAATAATTACAAATGCTTTGGGCTGATCAAGCAGCTTTCAGATATATAATTTATTAAACGAGGAGATGAAATTATGAAGTTTTCTTTTTTCAAAAACGATGTTACAACATATTGGGATGAGGTCGGCCTGATTATTATTACACTGATTGCTTTGATAATTGGGATTCTACTTATTGTATTTCGTCCAAGTTTTTGGGTAATTACAGAGAGCATGAGTATTTGCGTCGGTGTGCTAGCGCTATTGTTGGCAGTTATGTATATACCATGTATTATATATCGTCTATTTGAGAATAAAAGGACAAAGAAATAAAACCGCAGAATTGATATTGGAAATTCTGAATGTTTTGTATGCGCATATTTAGCAGACGAAGATTAAAGGATTATTGATTTGTGCATAGAAAATGAGGAAAACGGTTAGGTGGAGTATTAAGAACATAACTATTGTATTACAGATTATATGCACATTCCTACTATTTTAGAAAAAGATTTAGAAAAACAGGAATATTTTTATGTACCCAGGAATAGAATGATAGTGGTAGATATAGTTTTCGATCACCAGAATTGCATTTTTCTGAATTACGTAGGAGATGTGTAATATGAAGATTGTAGAGACAGAAACAGGATGGGATGCTATAAAATTTGAAAGCCGCGCAGAATTAGAGTCATTGTTTGGAATTATGAAGGATGGCAAAATAATTGGTGATGATATGCAAGCGATTGGAAGATTTCATGATACAGATGGAGGGAGAAACGCAGAGAAGTTTTGTCAGATTCTGGAAAGGCTCTGGTTTGATTGGTAATGTCAGTAATCCTATTTGCGTTATAACCAATACTAAATGAAACTGTTACGATGAATTTCTAGGCTCTATACTGAAAATAATACAATTTGTGTGGAAGAATTATTTTCAGTATGGAGGGCAGAATGAACGGAATCGGGAGCAGAATCCAGAAATGTAGGCAAGCTGCAGGAATCACACAGGAAAAATTGGCTGAAACGGTGGATATTAGTTGTAACTACTTAAGTGCAATTGAACGTGAAGTCAAGGTGCCTAAACTGGATACGTTGATTAGGATAATAAATGCCTTGCATTTATCTGCAGACGATATTCTTCAGGACGTGGTGGAAGAGAGTATGACCTCTAAATGCACAAAGTTAGAAATGAAGATGCAGAATTTGTCAAGGAGGGAAAAGGATCGGATTTTGCACGTAGTTGATGTATTGGTTGAAGAAGCTAAAAAATAGGATGAAAGGGTCTGCGCGGTTGCAGGCCTTTTCTTTATATGACGGGCAGTCAGCCAACCTAGAAGCCACGAGGAGCATAGCTATCTTGGTGAGGTAAGAGTTGAGAAATAAATTCCCCTTGTTGATTGGAAAGTAAACGTCAAATCATGCGCCTACTGATAAAGAGAACGCCGCTTATCAGCGACGTTCAGGTTTGCGGCATATTTCCGGGAGCTGCTGAGTATTCCGGTCTCCGTGACACCAGTGTCCGACGTTTTGGAAACCGCCACTCCGGCAAATAGGAAACCGTGATTCCGGGAACTGGAAACTATCAATCCGGCAATGGAAACCGCATCCGCGACACCTTAGAATAAAGGTATGCGCCCCAATGGCGTAAATAATTCTAAGGAGGTCGCTCATATGACCAAGTACCGAGAGATCCTGCGTCTGGCAAGCCTGGGTCTCAGCCAGCAGAGCATTGCTGACAGCAGCAATGTCTCCAAGAAAACGGTTAACCGTGTGCTTAAACGCGCCAGAGAACTTAACATCTCCTGGCCGCTTGAGCCTAACGAGACCGATGCCATCCTTGCGGAGAAACTGTTCCCATCCGCGCGGAAGCAGGCTGCATCAACAAAACGGATGCCTGACTTCAATTACATCCAGAAAGAGCTGCTCCGAAATGGGGTCAACAAAAAACTCCTCTGGACGGAATACCTGGAGGAATGCCGCCAATCCGGCAGCGATCCGCTCATGTATTCCCAGTTCTGCTACTACATCCAGCAGGATGAACAGAAACGCCGCGCCACCATGCACATCAACCGGAAGCCCGGTGAACAGATCGAGGTGGACTGGGCCGGGGATCCGGCTCAGATCACGGATCCGGATACTGGTGAAATCATCCCGGCGTTCCTTTTTGTTGGCGTCATGACGTACAGCCAGTATCCTTACGTCGAGGCTTTTATCAACGAGAAGCAGCGTGCATGGATCGCCGCCCACGTCCACATGTATGAGTACTTTGGCGGCGTAACCCGTATCCTGGTTCCGGACAATACCAAGACCGCCGTAATCCATAACAACGACTGGTACAACCAGGAACTCAACACCATCTACCATGAGATGGCAGAGCATTATAACACAGCCATCATACCGGCCCGCGTCCGGGCCCCGAAGGATAAACCGAATGCTGAGGGATCTGTGGGCGTCATCTCTACCTGGATTACCGCGGCGCTTCGCAACGAACAGTTCTTTTCACTGGCTGAATTAAATCAGGCCATCCGCAAGAAGCTGAAGGAATTCGTGAACCGGCCCTTCCAAAAGAAGGAGGGCACCCGGTACGAGATCTTCCGCAATGAAGAACTGCCATTACTGGCCAAGCTGCCGGCTGCCCCTTATGAACTGGCGGAATGGAAACAAGCCACCGTTCAGTTTAATTATCACATATCCGTTGACGGAATGCTATACTCCGTCCCTTACGAATTCATCAAACGCAAGGTGGATGTGCGGGTAACCGACACGATTATTGAAATCTTTTACAATCACAACCGGATTGCCTCCCATCCCCGTTTATACGGCCGGAAGGGGCAGTACAGCACCGTTACGGAGCATATGCCGGCCGACCACCAGGCTTACCTGGAGTGGAACGGTGACCGCTTCCGTAAGTGGGCAGAGCGGATTGGAAGCAATACTTGCAAGGTTGTTAACGCGATCCTTGCCTCCCAGAGGGTTGAGCAGCAATCCTATCGAAGCTGTATGGGGCTTCTGAAACTGGCAGATAAGTATTCTGGCCAGCGGTTGGAAGCGGCGTGCAAAAAGGCGCTTTCCTACACAGCCAGGCCAAGCTACAAGAGTATTAAAAACATCTTGGCAGCCGGGCAGGATAAGATCGACACGGAGTCTCAGGCTCCCAATACTGCGTCCATCCAGAACAGGCACGCCATTACCCGGGGCGCTGACTACTACAGGAGGTAAGGAACCATGACCAACCAGAACACCATCGATAAACTCATTGAAATGCGCCTGACGTCCATGTCGGATGCTTTTCTTGCACAGATGAATGACCCGAACATGAAGAACGTCCCATTCGAGGACCGTTTCGGCCTCCTGGTCGACATCGAATACAACAATCGTAAGAGCAACAGCCTGAAGCGCCTTATCAAAAGTGCCGGGTTTGACCAGCCGGAGGCTCATATCGCTGACATCAACTATACTTCCGGCAGGAAGCTCAACCGCAGCCTGATCGAAAGGCTGGCAACCTGTGAGTACATCGCAGAGCATCGGAACCTGTTCATCACTGGCGCCACGGGAAGCGGCAAGACCTACATGGCCTGCGCGTTCGGCATGGAAGCCTGCAAACAGCGTTACCGGACACAGTATGTCCGCTTGCCGGATATGCTTCTTGAACTCGACATGGCACGCGCCAATGGCACATACAGGAAAGTTCAGGCCAAGTACGCCAACCCCGTCCTCCTCATCATTGATGAATGGCTGCTTTTGAAGCCGACGGAGACAGAACAGCATGACATTCTGGAACTGCTGCACAGGAGACGGAAAAAATCCTCCACAATCTTCTGCTCACAGTATGATCCCAGCGGCTGGTATGATCAGCTCGGAGGCGATGACAGCCCCCTGGCAGAAGCCATCCTTGACCGCATTAAGCATGACGCCTACAAGATTAACATCGTTCCGACCGATCCTGTCAACTACCGTTCCATGAGAGAGGTATACGGATTGGATCCGGCGTTAAGCGAATAATAGTAACCCATTAATCGGCGGCCCCATCCTGGAGAACATTATCTGCAGGATGGCGGCTCCGCCGCAAATATACCGGTTTCCTCATGCCCGGACTCCCGGTTCCCGGTTCTCCGGACAGGCGGTTTCACCGCACCGGTATATCCATCTGATTATTCCGGGATGTTTTACGCCACCTGTCCGGACTTTGGGAGCCACCATTCCGGAGATTGGGAACCACCTGTCAGTAGCTTATTCCACGGTGTTCTTGACATGAGCCTCCATCGCACATGATTACTCGGCAATGCGGCAAAACAGGCACTTTCAGCCCCTATTGCCGAGGCAAAAAGCCTATCATGTGCTACTCATGTAAAGAACCTTTCGCGGCATAAAGCTACTGGCTCTGAGTGACCGGTGGGGTGGCTCCCGCCACACCGGACAGGTGGCTTCGCCGTACCGGAATATTCACCGTCCGCAGAAAAGGAATAGTGTACCTTTTTCAAACGGGTTCAGGTCATACCTGGTACCAACGATCTGCGCGAGTCCGTCAATGCCCTTGCGCAGGTCAACGAATCCGGTGGCAATCACTACGCGGCGGATGCCGGCTGCATCTTCAAGCATGGCGGACCTCCTGCAGGATGCGGGCCAGAAGGCCATCACTGACTGAGTTTGACAGGGCGACCGCCATACCACCGGAACGGATGACCGCTGCAGGATGAAAGTGGTCTGTCTCAGGAGTATCCGACTGTGCCGAAAATGGGATTTCGGCAAAGGTAACTGCCGAATCCTCCTGCACCGTGGGAAGGGCCTGTGACTGTTTCATCTGGCCATATGCCTGAAGGCGGAGTTTTCGCTGCCAGTAGTAGTAACTTTTGGTGGAGATGCCTCGTTCTGAGAGCCATTGCTTAGCGGATTGGCCCTCTGGGCGCGCGTGGCATTCCTCGATGATCTGTTTCCAGTTGGCTAACCGGACTTCGTGTGCAATCTGATCCATTCTTTAGACCTCCTTAAAAAAACTAGTAGATTTTTGAGTTTTTTAAAGTATGGCATTTATTTTTGGATCGCACAAGGCGGGCGATTTGACGTTTACATTGGAAAAATGAGAAATACTGATGAAATTAATCTCCTGATTTGGTATACTAACTCTGTTAGAGTTGTATAAAAGTATCTAATAGAGTTATAGCATGAGCTGGAGGTGTCACAATGAGAAAGTTTAGGCTTAGGATAACAATGCTTGTATGTATTTGTTTCGGTATATTCATGTTATGTGAAAGGGGAGAAGGGGCTAGGGGAAACACAAATTTGGCAGACGAAAATGCTTCTGAGATAGAATATGATTGTACAAATTTTATAATGAGCAGTTTAGCGGATACTTCAGAGTGCATGTTATGCGGTTCAGATAATAACAGTATAATACACTATTTGTGTGGTCGCAATGACTTGGGGATCATCTGTCTAAATTCATGGAATGTGCTTGAGCTGTATATTCATGATCCGGAATCATCGGAACAGCCAATAATAAGCAGCCTTTGCACTGGCAAAGAGGGATGTAAGATTTCAAGAACAAATCATGTGAGCCGTGGCATTGCACAAGTCAGTATTTGCTTAGGAGCGGAAAGCTTTTTAGACGTCGAAAAAGTGGGAAAGAGCGTTTGTCAGGATTGCTTGAATAGGCTGATTGAAATAACAGGAAACTATGATCTGGAAGCTGAACCAGACAAGATGTATGATTTGTGTCTGTATGATTTTCAAACAAAGAAGTTTTATCCGTTACAACCAACAAACAAAGAATATTATGTACGGGATTACTATATCCATATAGACTATTCCGATGAACATATCGAGGTAACCTCTATATATGCACCGGAAACAGGCAGGGAGAAGTAAACGTGTGTGATATTCTGTTTTGGCGAAAAGTACCAGATTCTAACCTATTTGGGAGTTCTGATGTTTTAAAGACGTTAAAATACAAGATATTGAAAAATGTAATTGACTGATACTATATATTGTGCTAACATATTATTGGGATTACATTTTTGTTCATCTGTTAGGCGGATGGATAACGACATTTCGTTCCGGTCATTCCGGGAGAAGAAGTTTGGCATCAATGCATTATTTTTAGAAAGAAAATAGCCATGACTCGGCTACGAAGCACTCAGAATGGAGGTTCTGGGTGCTTTTTTTGTTTTCTTTGCATTATTTTTGCCAGAAATATGCGTATAACTTGAAATGTAATTGAAAAAATCGAGATGACGATATTATACTATGGAAGGAGGATAGTTAAAGAATACGGATGGAATGCTTTACAAGCGATTCGACGTGGCACTAGGGAAAGCCCTAAGTGCCTGTTTTTATGTTAATTTCGGGTGATTCGTGTGTTTCTTGTGAAAGTAGGATACTAAGAGATGCGGCAGAACAGTAGTCTGCTGAAAATGTGATCTCGGATGAGGAAGATACTTTGATAACAAAAGGAGGACTCTGATGAATAAAATGATTTTGCTGGGACGTTTGACAGCGGATCCGGAGGTTCGCGAATCGAAAGGAAAGGAGCCGATTACAATCAGTAATTTTCGGCTGGCAGTGAACCGCGCATATGTTCGTGAAGGTGATGAAGTAACAGCCGATTTTTTCTCGTGTACTGCATTTGGCAGGAAGGCTGAGTTTGTTGAGAGGTTTCTGGCGCAGGGCATTAAAGTACTTGTGACAGGGCGCATGCAGAACGATAACTATACAAATAGAGATGGCGATAAGGTCTACGGCATGAACCTGATTGTAGAGGACATTGAGTTTGCAGAAAGCAAAAAGGCAAGTGAAGATGGTAACCGTGAAGATGATTACGTGGAGCGGGACAGATCAAGAAACAGCCGTTCCGGAAGATCAAGTGCCCGTAGCGAGGGTGAAGAAAGCCGTCGTGCTTCTTACAGGGATTCAAGGGAAGAAAACCGGGATCGTGAAAAATCTCGAAGGAATGAGTATAGCGAGCGCGAGGATTTAGGAAGACGCAGCGCCAGAGGTGACGCAGGCCGTGACGATGACGATGACTATGACGACAGAAGAGATTCCAGAAGTAGAAACGGCAGCCGCAGGAATGCGGACAATGATTTCATGGATATGGATGACGTTGATGCAGGAATGTTGTTTGATTAAGAAGAACAAGTTGCAGGGGATTTACTCCCCTGCAATGGAAAGGAAATTCTATGGATGAGAAGATCAGGAGATTTATAGAACGGAACAAGAGAATTATGGCTGCCTCAGGACTGGTGGGATTTCTAGTTACACCGTTTTTATGGCCCTTTTTTTTGGCAATCATATTCAGCACGTTTCGTCTGGCGGTTCCCATATTCCTGATCATGCTGGGCTTTAAGATGGTCTGCCGGAGTTGTGGGAAAGCAGAACAAGGATCATCCAGCAAACAGGACATGGAATCGGGGACAATTAGTGGAAGGTCGGAAAATAGTGATACACAGGAAAGGGAAGGTGGATATGAGCAGAGGGAAAAGATTGTTTCAGAACCATCAGGTTCGGAGACTCAACCTGTACCAGAATCCGGGCAGGGTAAAAACAAAGGGCAGAATCTCGAAACGGGAACAGAAGACAGAAAGAGGGCTCTTAATTGGTACCATGCCGAGGGCAGAGATGTGATCCTCAGACTTGCGAAACGTATGCAGCAGGGAGGCTATGCCGGAATGTCAATCCAGAACGACGGCCTATGCTTTGTGAAAGAAAGAAAAGGATATAAGCGCATCGGCGCAGTACGGAATTTTCCAGAGAAACAAATGGATGTGGTCGCCGGATTGCTGAAGCGCGAAGGAATTACATATGTAAAAGTACATGGAAAATATATTTTATTGTTCTGGAAGCGGAAGGAAGGAGGCTACCATTGATCCAGTGCAGGCCGCTTGAGAGAATCTACTACAATCCCGAGAATGGATATACTGTTGCAGTATATGAAACAGACGAAGAAATCCCGGAGGAAGCAGTAGCGAGTCGAGGAAATGGGGCAAACTGCTTTCGGGCGGTCGGAAATGAGTTGCCTCTTGCGCAGGGACTTATGATTCAGCTTGAAGGTGAGTGGAAGAAATCAAATTATGGACCGCAATATGCTGTACGGAATTTTAGTATTAATACCCCTACCACCAAAGAAGGTATTGAAGGATATCTCTCTTCCGGTCTTATAAAGGGAATTGGGCCTGTGACGGCAAGACGTATCGTCGGACGGTTCGGGTTTAGTACATTTGATGTGATGGATCACGCGCCGGAACGGCTCTTGGAAATTCAGGGCATAACGGATACGAAACTGCAGGAGATCATGAGTAGCTATCAAAGAAACAGTATCATACGTTCTTTGATGGTATATTTGTCTCCACTTGGGGCGACTCCGAGAATGGCAATGCGCATTCAGGAACACTTTGGGGAAGCTGCTGTCAGCATTGTCAAGGAAAATCCATACCGGTTGTGTGAAGTACGGGGATTTGGGTTCAAGACAGTCGATCCGATTGCGTCCAAATCTCGAAATTTCCGACCGGAAGATCCTTTGAGGATCAAAGCAGCGATTCGATATGTGTTGGATGAATCCGAGAATGAAGGGCATCTATTCCTATATAGCAGGGAGATTTTGGAGCGTACGTCGCTGCTTTTGAACCATAAGAAAAGTAAAGGGCATGTTTCAGATCGGGCAATCAAGGATGCGGGGAATGAGATGGTTACTGAGGACATGGAACTTATCGCTGGGTATGGCAAAAGTATTTATACAGAGCATAATTACAAGGCAGAACGCGACGCGGCAAAGGATATTGTGCGAATCTTCTATGGTAATGTAGAGAAAATTGATATCAATCCATACCTTGAGAGGGTACAGAAAAAGGAGAGAATCGTTTTGGCAGAAAGGCAAAAGGAGGCTGTCCGGACTGCATTCCGCCATGGTGTAAGTATTATTACAGGTGGACCAGGCTGTGGCAAGACAACAGTAATCCGCATTATTATAGCCATTCAGAACGAAATTGACCGTGATGCCATGATTCTTTTATGTGCCCCGACAGGTAAAGCTCGCAGGAGAATGTTTGAAAGTACGGGATACCCCGCATTGACAATTCAGAAAGCACTTGGCAGAACCGGGATGAACGGAGAGGAGAATTGGAACGAATCGGAATTGCTTGCAGATGATCTGATTGTAGCGGATGAGTTTTCTATGGTGGATATGAGACTTGCAAACCAGCTCTTTTCAAACGTGAAAAGTGGATGTCGCTTGATACTTGTCGGAGATAAGAACCAGATCCCATCAGTAGGACCAGGGAATGTGTTCAAGGAACTGATTGAGTCTGAAGTGGTTCCGGTTACAGTGTTGGATACCTGTTTCCGGCAGGCGAAGAATTCAACAATCAACAGGAATGCAGAAAAGATTAATAATAACGATACAAAGCTCTTGAGGGACGATACTTTTCAAGTATATACGGCGAGCAACGATCAGGACGCGATGGACAAGATTGTCGAGATTTATCGAAATGAGTGGGAACTGCTCGGAAAAGATGTGGATGCGATTCAAGTGCTGTCCCCATTTAGGAAGAAAACAAAAGTGGGAGCAGACGCTCTGAATGATGTGCTTCGGGAGATTGTTAATCCAGAACGGCGCGGGAAAAGACAGGTCAAAAATGGAAATAGCATTTATCGACTTGGAGACAAGGTGATGCAAACAAAAAACCAGGACGAGATTTCAAACGGAGATATCGGGAATGTTTGCAGGTTTTATCGCGAAGATGGGAAAGAGAAGATGGAAGTGGATTTTGGCGATGACCGCTTTAAGAGCTATGAACAAGATGATATCTGGCCGCTTACCCATGCTTACGCGATGAGTGTCCATAAAAGCCAGGGTAGCGAATATGACGTCGTGATCCTGCCAATGCTCCCATGTTTTTACCGCATGCTGAAACGTAATATTTTTTATACGGCCGTGACAAGAGCAAAAAGAAGGGTGATCATTGTCGGAAGCTGGTATGCGATATGGCAGGCAATCCATAACAATGACACGGAGAAGCGCAATACGTTGTATGGAATGCGGGTAAGGGAATTTAGCGAGAAAGCAAACAGACGCCAGAAGAGAATTGCATAGGAGGAATAAGATGCTGGGAAGTAGAAAAAAAGAGATTGAGCTCTTGAAAAAGAGAAACGAAGCACTGAAGGCAGAGAAAGAGGCTTTGAATCAGATCATTGATAAAGCGGATGAGGAACACAGAGAAATGCAGTTGAAAGTCTGGAAACTGGAAAGTGAACTGGCACAGGCAAGATTGGACGGAAGACAGATGGATCAGAAGCTTAGGTCTGAGTTGTGGCAGCAGGTTCATAAGGCATTGACTGGGAAAGCTACGGAAAATAGTATAAGAACCGAAAATTGCTGTAGGTGTTTTAATGATCCTAGCGGAGTATGGAAAGTTGTTACAGTTGAAGGATCTGAGCTGGCATCTTTGCGCAGTGCTGAAGATGCATATTGTTATAGCGTGCTTTATCAGATTTTTAAAATGCGACCGGAAGCACGAGCTTCGATGGAAGGGTATCTGGAACGGTTTCGGAAAAGCGCATAATGAACTATTTACGGGGAGGGACGGTGGTTTCTCCCCCTTTATTTGTTGGAGGTGTAAATGAAATATAACGTAGAGGAATTCTATCCAACCCCGAAAAGTTTGTTAGAAAAGGCGACTGCAGAGATTAAATGGTGGATGGTAAAAACAATCTTGGAGCCATCTGCAGGAAAAGGTGATATCGTAGATTATATTTGCGGGTGCAGTAAATATTTAACATGGCAGAAGGACGCGGACATAGACTGCGTTGAGATCGATCATGATCTAAGAAGTATATTGACAGGGAAAGGATATAGGGTGATCCATGACGATTTCCTTACATTCCGCACATATAAAAGATACGATCTGATCATTATGAATCCTCCATTCAGTACAGGGGCAAGACATCTTATGAAAGCATTGGATATGCAGAAACACGGGGGTGCATTAATCTGTATTCTTAATGCTGAAACAATACGGAATCCATATACTAGTGAGCGTAAGGTGTTGATGAATAGGTTGAAAGAAGCCGGCGCAGATATCCAGTTCTTGAAAGGTGAGTTTCATTTAGCCGAACGGAGATCGGAAGTAGAAGTCGCACTAATTAAAGTGAAAATCGACGAGGAAGAACAGCCGAGTTTCTTTTTCGATGAAATGAAACAGAAATCCTATCAAGAGTATATAGAGAGGAAGGGTACGGAGCTTGCGCCTGTCGACTATAAAAAAGCAATGGTTGCAATGTATAACTTGGAGGCTTCGGCAGGTATTGCGTTAATTAACGAGTATAGAGCATTAAAACCACATATCCTGGAGGATCTACGTTCCGATTTGAATCAGAATGGAGCGATACTCAAATTGCAGGTTTTGCATGGAGATCTGTCTGTAAATTGTTACGTGAAAGCATTAAGGAAGAAATATTGGAATGCAATATTTCGTAATCCTATATTAGTAGGGAAGATGACAACGAACCTTTTACGACAGTATCTTGAACAGGTGGAAAAGCTGAGTGATTATGATTTTTCACTCTATAACATTAATTGCATTCAGGAAGATATAGCCAACAAGCTTGTATGGGGAGTGGAGGACTGTATCAACAAGCTCTTTGATGAGCTATCCTTCCAATATTCATATAGCGATGAGCTCCGCAGCAATATTCATTATTATAATGGTTGGAAGACGAACAAAGCATGGTATATCAATAAGAAGGTAATTCTGCCTGGTATGAGAGCTTTCTCTGTATTCAGCGGAGAATTTGAACCTGATAGAAAAGTGATCAGTAAACTTTCCGATATTGAGAAGGCATTGAATTATCTTGATGGTGGGCTAACTGAAGCCAAGGATCTGACGGAGGCTATTAATACCGCTAAAAAGGCAGGTCAGACAAAAAAGATTCCGTTGAAATATTTCTATGCTACATTTTATAGAAAAGGAACCTGCCACATTGAATTTCTTGACAATGATCTTCTTAAGAAACTGAATATCTTCGGTAGCCAGAGGAAAAAATGGCTTCCGCCAGGATATGGTAGAAAACCGTACCGGATGTTGGAACCAGAAGAGAAGGCGGCCGTAGATTCGTTTGAGGGCGAGGAGGCATACCACAGGACTTTGGAGAAGGCAGATTACTTTATTTATGATCCAACGAAGTCCGTAAAGATGTTGGAAGCAGTAGCATAGCAGAAAGGAGGAACTGCATGGATAACAGTTACTATGAGGAACAGTTGGAGGAAAAAGATAAGGAGATTAACTTGCTTGAGACCCAGCTTGATCAGTGCCAGAGAGAAATACGTCGACTTCATAGCGTGTGCCGTGATTATCAGAAAAGCCTTGAAGATATGAAAAGCCAGATTTGTCAGCAGGACGAATAATCTGGGCTTTCATATGATTACATCTTTGGTTTATAGTGCGCATTGACGATATGGAGGGTTCAGTATGAAAAAGGTTAAGAAGAAAAATATTATGAAGAAAATGATTTCAAAAGCAACGATCGATAGTTTGTTTGAGGATGGCTTTAGCCTCATACGTTTATATGAGAATGTGGCACGGGAGTTTGGCCTCCCGGTAGCGGAAAACATAGTATATGACTGCAGAAAAATTGTCGTTGCTTCCAGTATCATGACTCACTGGTACGAACAGTGCAAAGAGATATACGGGAAAGGAGGTACGTATGAGCTGACAAGTCTTCTCCTTAATTATGGTCCAAAAGCGAGTGAGAATCTTGAAGATGGGGAGGTTGAGATCGAAGAAGGATATGCAATAGAGAAGGCAGCAGCGTAGCATACGAGAATGACCGGGCGGGGGCTTTGCCCCTCCCGGTTTCAGAAAAACAGGAGAGGATTAGGATGGCAGAAATAAAAAAATGTAGATTATGTTCTAAAAATCTGAATTCATGGGACAAGCGGCTTTCGCGGACTTTTGCATATAAATTTCCGCTGTGTGAAGACTGTATTGCAGAGGAATATGGCATGGAAAAGGAATACTTCCGAAATCGGATGGAAGAAATATATGATATGCGGCCATGCGTAGGATTATAGTATGGAACAAAATATAGAAAGAGGGAAGTGAGGTGGGAACATGCATGAGTACAACCGACTTACCCGAGTTCTGGTTGATAAGGGATATGATGCTTTGAGATATCCGGCTTATGTGAAGATACCGTCAGGGTATGATTACATGACAGATCCACTCGATAATCCCTATGGTGGATTTGAATATCGGGAGGATTATATCAGGAAAGCCTCTTTTTTGACTGGATGTGGGCTTTATGCAATGGGAGAGACATGCTTTCATGATTTGGGGTTTATGGGAATTGATTGGCGTTTTGAAAACAATAATCCAGTAATTCTTTGCCCATATTATAAATATGATTGTATGCAGAACCATGCGCTTTTACGGCAAACAGGTGAAACTAAAGGCTTGTGTTTCTGCGTATGCCGCAGGACAGATGTCTATGTGTATGAAAGAAGCCTAGAATTTGTACGTAATAAGAGTGATACAGAAAAGAGATATCTGTATCAGGAATTCATTGAAAAACATAACGACCGTGTATGCCCGGTTCATATGACTTATGATGAAAAGAGAAAAGCATGGAATTTTAGATATGATCCGATTAAATGTGCATCAGATTGCACGAAATCGTTTTGTCCGGTTCGGGGAAAAACAATTTCAGCAAAAAGAGGCAATGTGTTCTATGATCTAATGGTCAGGACGCGCCGAAAGGACGACACATTCTTTGACGGTCAGCCGGTTATTTCCTTAACAAAAGGAAAACGGTTTCTGCCTAAGCCGGCTTCAATTGATATTTGCCGAGAGATTGTAAAAATGGGCGGTGAACATATTAAAAAGAAAGAATGGTGGAATCGGTATTCAATGTGGCATATTTATGATCCGGATTTGCAGATCGAAGTTCAAAATGTAAGAGCTGAGGTACGGGAAAACCGTGACCTTATGAAAGATTTGGAGGATATCAAAAACGGGATAGATGTAGTGCATGAGTCAGACCGGGTTGAGGATGAAAAGGAGAAAAGAAGAGCCAGAAAAGAACAACGCAAGAAAAAGCGGGTAACGACTATGGAGAAAAAGCTGGTGCAATATGGCTTTAACATGATGGATGCGAACGACCAGCGATTAGCAAAAAAGTTGTTTTCAGAGGAGGAATTGCAAATGTTGGAACATGAGCATCTTAATACACCGATTCAGATGTCATTGTTCGATTTTCAATGAACATTTTCGATAGAATATCTCATAAAAGGACAATAAAAAGAGCCTGACAAATGTAACATTTTATGATATATTAATTAATAACATGATTAGAATCTATGACAATATGGGTTTGGAGAAATAGGGAGAATGAGTTGTCTGGGGAATATTCTATGGTTTATTTTTGGTGGTTGCATTAGCGGTTTAAATTGGTGCCTGGCAGGTTGCTTATGGTCAGCTACTATAATCGGACTGCCTGTTGGACTTCAATGTTTTAAGTTTGCTGTGCTGAGTTTCTTCCCATTCGGAAAAGATGTTGTTTATGGGGGTGGGGTAGGCTCTTTGCTGCTTAATATAATATGGCTTTTAGTATCAGGTATTCCGCTGGCAGTAATCCATGCTGTTTTGGGAATAGTTTTGTGCTGTACATTCATTGGAATTCCTTTTGGTTTACAACAGTTCAAACTTGCAAAGCTTGCGTTAATGCCATTTGGCGCAGAAATACAATGAATAGTATTGAATATGTATTGATTAGAAATATATTTGTGCAATAGTCTGGAGGAATGAATAGTGGAAGAAACAAAAAAAATGAAAGTTGCTATCTATTGCCGGACAGCTACTGACAATGATAAGAATCAAAACTTGGAATCACAGAAAGAAAAGCTTTTACATTACGCGAAACAGCAGGGTTATACTGTTGTAAAGACGATTGCCGAAAAAGCGAGTGGCAGCAACATTGATCGTTCTGGTATACGAACGATTTATGGGCTGGCAGAGAAACACGATATCGATGCTGTATTAGCCGTGGATTATGCGCGCTTAGGCAGAAACTCTTTAGATATGATCAATCTGGAGAAGACTTTGAAAAAGTGGCATGTTCAGTTGGAAACTTTGCAGAGTAATCAGCCATCGCATTTTTGGGATGCGAAGCAACGCAATAATCATCGTTGCTGAGGGCAATACGAGATTAGAAACGCCCGCGGGTCAAATTCCCGTGGGTGTTTTTAAAAGATGGGAAACAGCAAGACACAATATCTAGCATACAAAAGATTGACACATACAAGATATAGTGTTATTATAATAATGAAATGGTTTTGCTATACGGACGTATAGGAAAAGTTTTATCCGGCCGTGTTTGGTTGGAGAGTATTTTTAGGGTATACCTGTAATCTGGCATAGCTGGAACAATAATGATGTGGAAACGGAAAGGTGCAAAGAGATTTGTGCCTTTCTTTTTTTGCAGAAAAGAAAGGAGATATGTATGGAAAAAAAGGAAAAATTGGAAACAGAAGCAAGAAAACCATTGGATGAGAAATTGACAAACGCAGAGCGGGCGGAATTGTTTGGATATTTGATCGATGTGGTAGAAGATTTTTTGGTCGAAAGGGGCATTACGCCGGAAGATTTTCCAAACAACGACCGTGAGGGCAATGATGATGAGTCAATTATTTTTGGGGAAGATTATGACATTCTTGCTGATCGATTTGCGAATGTACTTGGTATTGAAAGATACGTATTTATTGGTGAGGACATCACCTGTCAGCGCTGATATGACAGGGACAAGAAAAGAAATATGCTGTTATAGGATTGCAATGCTAATTGATGGCAAACTGTAGAAAAAAGAAAGGAGATTATCGAACCATGGGACAAACGAATTTGTTTGAGAATTGGCAAATCAAGGAAGAACTTCCGATGCCATTTAAAGAGGAGGTGCAGAAAAGAAATGGTATATGTTTTTCAACAGATCCTGCCGATTGCTCAGCGTGCAACATGCTCACTCGGGGTAAGAAAGCAACCTTGTATCCTTTTATTGTCAGTGCTGTATTGAAAATGATTGAAGCAGAGAGCGGCGAGGATTATGTTGCGGCAGGTGTACAGAAAGGATCGCAGGACGAGGTACAGTATTACTGTATGGAATATAGGATGGATAAAGGAAATTATGTGATGTCCTATAATCCCAGAAACGGGAAGCTGCAGGGAGGAATCGTGACGCAAACGGAGCAATTGAGTGAGATCCCCATGCTTGGAGCTGGAAGGAATAATGGAGAAATGTTTATTGCAATGTTTGCATTTGCAAGTATTGTTAATGGTGAACTTCATAATGCCGAATTCACCAGAAAATACGATTTTCTGAAAAATCAGTATGCACTGGGATGGCCGGATCGAGAGGCAGTGATGCACGCAGTTTATGTCTGCTGTGATAACTTATTCTGGAGGATTGAAAATGTGATGATTCCATTAGACAAAAAATCTTTCAATTATGGCAATGTGGATCATCTGACATACCAGAAAATCCAGTCGGGTGTATATTCCCCGAACGAAGTGACGATTGGGCAATTCAGTGTATTTGAGAAGCAGGAGAAGAAGACAGCGTATCGGATTGAAGACCTGAAGAAAATATACGGTTTGAATTATGTGTATTCGGAACACGTTAGCCGACTAATACCAGAGCTTCCGGATTCGTATAAAGCGGGAGCAGGCGTAGCGAAGATCCTGAAGATGGTTGCGCAGACTCCGGTTCGTACATTTCTGATTACTGGGAGTGCAGGCATTGGAAAATCTACAGATGCTAAGATTATCGCGCAGGTGCTCGGTGTGCCATATTATTATTTTACATGTGGACCGAATACGGATGAGATGGATCTGACCGCATCAATGGTGCCAAATACGACACAGAGTTCGAACATACCAAACGAGTTTCCAAGCTTTGAAGACATGCTGATGGATCCGGCGACGGCTCTTTGTTCCCTGACGGGTAAATATCAGACGGGGATTGACCGTGAAGAGGCGTTCCGGAAGATCCTAGAGGCGGTATCCAAGTCTGGTTATCAGAGAGCAAAGAGCGAAAAGGATTTTGTAATGGTAGAAAGTCAGATTGTCGAAGCGTGCAAACGGCCGTCTGTTCTTGAAATACAGGAACCGACGGTTATGGAGCGACCGGCTACTCTGGCAAAGCTGAATGCCCTTCTGGATGACACGGCGGCAATCGAATTACTAAATGGTGAAGTGGTCAGGCGAAATCCAGAAACAGTAATCATCCTTACGACGAATGTGAATTATATTGGCTGCAGGCAATTTAATGAATCTGTGCTTTCCAGGATGGGGTTTGTTCAGCACCGAAAAGATATGACGGCAGCTCAGATGGTTGACCGCGCCGCAAGAAAAACCGGAATGAATGATTATGAGCTGCTTGAAAAAATGGCGGAGATAGCAGTGTCAATTCGTGAGTATATCAAGGCAGAAGATATTCGGGGTGGGATATGTGATTACCGTGAATATGAGGACTGGGTATGGTCATACTTAGCGCAGCGCAATATACTTGAAGCTGCAGAAGACACGGTTGTTGCGAAAGCATCTATGGACGAGGAGGACCGGAATGAAATCATGACTTCTTTCATTCGGCCATACTTCTCAGATGATGCATCTGCTTAATGATTGAGAAAGGAGGCGAAGTCATGGAAGCTGTTTTGCTGTCCATAATGCAGTTGATGTGGCCACTGCTGAAAAAAAGCGTGTTGGTATTCCAGTGTGTTGTAGTAATTCTTGCTTTTGGGATCATTGCGTTTTGCATACGAGACAAAAGAATACCACATGGGATTGTAGACTGGCTTGTTGTACTTGCTGCAATCGTGTTCCTATTTGGCTGGTGTTAGGAAGACTGCTATTGCTGGATAATTGAGAGGGGGAATGTGATGAAATGGAAGACATCAGAATTTCGAAGCGAAATTCTGAAAATGAAGAAGGAAATGACAGACGAATTCGTTTTTCTTTCTGAAAGATACCTTAAACTGCTAAAGCGGATTGCCAGGCAGATTACAAGCACAAATTTTGCAAATATCCACATCGACAATGACAAGTCAATGCCAGCCGGATTATATGACGGATCAGTAATATCCGTTAATCTAGCAAATCCCATCACACAAAGCTTTCCAAGTAAAGAATTGAAGAGCAAAAGCCTGATTGGAATTCTTGGACATGAATGCGGGCATGAAAACTACAGCAATACGTACCTGAGGGAAAGATATCTCCGGGGGATACGGGAAGAGAGAAAAATATATCCTCACGCACCCGTGCCAGAGTCACCAAAAGAAGAAGATGCACTTGCATCAATGGAAAGGGAATTTGGCAGAGTACGCTCTGCCGCAGTGGACCTTTATTGTGAGCTGGCCGCCTATCTCTCAAATATCTTGGAAGATATCTACATTGAGCTGAGAATGTGTAGCAGGTTTCCTGGAAGCATCCGTGAAGGTATCAAGCTGAATAATGTTCGAATAGCTGAGCTATCGCAAAGCGTCAGGAAGATGCTGAATGAAGGCGAAAAGAAGAGCGTTGTTATCTTAAATATGATTGCTCAGTATGCCATATCCGGACAGGTGAATTGTTGGGATGGCGCAGAGCAGGAATATTTGGATTGTCTGGATTCATGCATTCCATTAATTGATAAAGCGGTGCGTGATGAAGAGGTAAGTGCCAGATATTTAGCGACAAATCAGATCATGCTAAAAATATGGGACTTCGTTATGGAAGACGCAACTGTGATGGAAAGGAAGCAAAATGAAGAGGAACGACAACAGGTCAAGGTGCCGGCTCTTGAGGAACAGAAAGTGGTCGAGAGTTCCCCATCATCGGAAAGCGCGGATGAAGGATCCGAAGAGAACGGCGAAACAGAGAATACCAGATCAGATGCGGGTTCTCAAGATAATCTGACTTCTTCGGTGGAGACTGTATCGGATGCTCCGACCGAGGCTCAAGGGGCAAATTCGGATTCTTCAACCGGGACTCAGGAGACAGATCTGGATTCTTCAACCGAGACTCAGAAGGTAGGTTCGAGTGCATCAGTCAAGAACCAGGAGCCGGATTCTGCCACGTCAATCGGGGAACAGGAGTCTAAGCTGGATGGATTAGCCAAGAATCAAGAGCAGGATGTTGAAACTGGAGACTTGAAACCGGAATCAGATGAAATGTCAGGAAGCAGGGAACAAGGGCAGAAAGCTGATGCCAGAAATCAGGATCAGGAACCTGTTTCTTCGACAGAAGGTCAGGAATCAGTACCAGATGCTTCAGCAGGGAATCGTGGCTTAGAGTCGGAAGCTTCAGACGGGAACCAAGAATCCAATGCGTGTTCTTTATCTGGAGATTCTGGATCAGAGGTTCAAAAGCCAGAGTTAAGTCAGAAACAAGAACAACCTGCTCCGTCAGAAAAGCAGATAACAGAAAGGGGAGGTACTGCAGAGAATAATGAGGAGGTTTCTGGCTTAGAAGATTCATTGGAGACCGGAAAGCCTGGGAATAATACATCTTCAGAGCAAGAATCTGGCACTTTTTCTGGTGATAATAGTTCTGATATGGAACTTTCAGCCGAAAGTGAATCTCAAATAATGGAGCAAATCCGTAATCTTGTGTCAAATCTGCCGCAGTATTCTGAGGATTATCAAGGTGGCAGGAACGGTGAGGCAACAGATGTGTGCTGGAGTGGTTCATGGAATAGTGGGCAAAAAGGAGGTATAGCAGATGCTGAGAAAATGGGAAAGGACTCGATGAATGATAAGTTGTCGCATCCTGCACAGAATAAAGTAGATGATACAGATCCTTTATCAAATCAAACCTTTGAAACAGAAGGAAGACCGGAGTTTGATCAGGAAGCGTCATCATTTGTATTCCAGCTTGCAAAGGATATGGCTGAGGTTGAGCGAAGCGAACAGCTTCAGGAATCATTGCGAGAATTAATTTCGGAGATTGATTTCGGAGATCAGCATGTCTCAGTGCATAAAGAGGTGGTACGTGCTCTTGTCCCTTATGGTGATTATAAGGCCCAATATGCGGAAATGGAGCGCAAACTGAAGCATATCAAGAAACGCCTGCATGATAGAATGCTTCCAATTTTGGAAAAGCAAAAATCACGGATGGAAAGTGGCATGGTGCTTGGCCGGAGGTTGAGTAGTCGGAATTTGTATCGCCCTGATCACAGGATATTCGCACGCAGGCAGTTGGAAGGCAACGAATGTGATACAGCAATTGCTCTTTTGATAGATCTGTCTGGCTCTATGGACGGGAGTAGGATTGAATATGCAAGACTTGCAGCGCTGACACTGTACCAGTTTTCGGTGGAGGCAGATATTCCAGTGACTGTGTACGGACATAACACGAGCGAATATTATGGTGTAGGTGAGACGGTATGCCTTTATTCTTATGCAGAGTTTGGAGTTTTGGATGAAAAAGATTGCTACCGGATTATGGACATGCATCCAGATGGATGCAATCGGGACGGTGTCGCTGTACGTTTTGTCGGGGAATTGCTAAGGAGGCGTCAAGAACGACAGAAACTGTTTGTCCTGATCAGCGATGGTAGACCAAATGCACGAGGATATGGCGGAGAATGGGCAAGGGCTGACTTGAAAGAAGCCAAAACGCAACTGGAGCAAGGCGGAATCACGTTTCTGGCGGCGGCAATAGGAGATGACAGGGACATAATCAGAGAAATATATGGGGAATGCCTGGACATTACTGATCTGCGGAAACTTCCTGAACTACTTGCAAAGCGTGTGCTTCGGGAGATTAGTTAGAAAGAAAGGAGAAAGATAATGCAGCGTAGAGAATGGGAAGATAGGATTTCAAATCAGATTATTGTAATTAAGAAGAAAAATAACCTTTTGGAGACGCAAAACTGTCTGTATTCATCTCCCAAAAAGTATCCCTGGCATATTCATGCAGATGGGAAAGAGGAAGGATATTCCCGGATACGTCTGGTTGCTGTTGATTATAGTGACAGGACAAAACGAGATGAGGATGAAAGGACAGAAGCGGTCAAGAAAAAGTCGGTAAGTGTTTATGCCAATATGACGCCAGAGCAGATCAAATACCTTTTTATGCAGCTCTGCATGGGATATGAGCATATAGAACTCAGTAGCCAGAAATTTTTTGCAGAGGATAGTACAAAAAAGGGAACGGCTACACTTCTTAATATTAAAAGGGAGACATACGACAGAAAGAACCAGAAACGGGAATTGCCGTGGATTGTTAATATCCGTAATGGAAGTGGGGTCAGTGTACGTAATCCAAACGGTGGGACGCATTGTAAAAAGGGAACATATGAGGAAGAAGGAAGCGTAACGGTTTATCTTTCTGATGAAGAGATGTTCTCTATCTTGAGCAGGACATGCGCCGTGATCCATGCTTTTGAACAGAAGCAGTTATACAGGGAGCGTGATGCCAAGAATTTCCAGAACCTCTTTTCACTGATCAGAAAGGATCTGGACAGAAGGATGCCTTATAGCACAGAGAAAATCCAGAAAATCAGAGAGGCGGCATAACATGGAGGTATCATGGAAAAGGAAAGGATTAGAAATCCGTTGCAGGAGATGTATCCTAAAGGCTTTGTGATTGAATTGGGAGATGGGCAATACTTTCAGAAAATGAGAAAAGACCATATATGCTGTACTCATCTGCAAAGAGCGAGGAATTTCAGTAAGCAGAATACTGCAGAGGCATATATACGGAAATACTTTGGATACTTTGGGATGGAAACGTATATCTGCAGGTTATGCTGGGTATTGGTTTCATGGGAAGGCAGGAAGTATTGGGATGGCAGAGGCTTTACACACGAGTTGGCTGATGCTGTTCAGTTTTTAGATATCCGTTCTGCATGCAGTTACCAAACACAACACGGACTCGGAACACAAGTGTATCTGGATTATACGGTATGTCGTGTGCAGAGGGTTTGTCCTGCAGCATGAAGAAACGAAAAAGGCTTAGCTTTGCCAGTCGGCAGAGTATATCGGAAGCGCTGGGAATGAAATATACCCAGCGCTTTTAGCGGAAAGGAGGAGATTACTTGGAATTTAAAATTTACGATGGAATCATGGATTTGAACTTGATTGAACAGATGAGGAAACTGTTTTTAACACTTTCAGGGGCAAAGAATCGATGGAGTCTTATTGCTGGGGCAATCAGAAGATCACCATTCCGGAGAATAGATGAGGAACTGGCATCAATGGAAGAGGAATACGGCCTCCGGTATCCTGGTGAGGTGTTGGAACGCTATGAGGATAAGATAGGGGACACGGAGGTTGTGAAGCGTTCACTTGCTTTTGCGCTGGCGGAAATGAAACCCTTATTTGAGAAGACTATGTTTACAGGAAAGCAGCTTGAAAATTTCCTGACATCTATAAGGAAAGACGCAGAATCAGATATCTATATGCTTGGGGCATGTTATATCCTGGAAGATTTTCAGCCAAAGAAAATGGAATTACGAGCAAAAGTGATGGAGCATAACTGCCAAAACATTTCCGAACTTCTATATTGCTATTATCTGCTTTATGACGAAGCGTCTTTTCAGAAGGCGCATTACGCAGAATTGGCAGAGTTCCTTGCAAATAAGAGGGATTTTTCAATCTATGGCAATGAAGAATTATATGCATGGGTCATTAGATTCTTTTCGGATGATTTAAAAAATATGAAAGGAAATGGAACAAATCTGCTTAGGGCAATCGTAAAATTGAACCGTATTAATGTTGAAACGAAGAATCCCGTAAAGTCATGGCTGCAGGATAGCGGCTACCAGGAGGATGAAATCATATACCTTAATATGCTGATGTCGATTGATCATAAGCTGCCCGGACCGTATCCGTCAGATATAACATTGGAACGGATGGCTGCATCGGCATGTATAAGATTTCTCAACGGAAGTACACAAAGACCGAAAGAAGTATATGATTTGTGTAGCCGACTTCTTGAAATGTATCGGAAATATCCTGTTAAAATTGGAGGATCATCAGGACTTGCTGAGAGTTTAAAGTCTAAGGTGAACATTCAGACAATAGGCGCATATATGGCACTTTTCCCTTATAGGACGATATTGGAACATGAATGTTTTTATATCAAAATCCTAGATCATAAGTGGGACGCCCTAAAAGAACTTTTGGGACAGGAGTATGAAATGTATGTGGTGGACAGTCTTACAATGCTGCCACTGTCAGCGGAGGAACTGCAGAAGAGTATAGAACGTTATCGAGAACTGACGGGAATTGACCTATATCAGAGATTATGGGATGGAAAACCATATAGTTTCCGGATGTTTTTTAACAGGATTGCAGATTATAATCTTCTCGATGTAGCATCAATGGCTGGCGACTATATTATGGAGCGCAAAAGGGCTGATACAGAAACAGCAATGCAGAACTTTCAGGAGAAATGGAAAAACATGCGCGAGCATATGTGGTATTTCCTGTCCCAGAAGAAGGATGAACGTTTATGTTCAGTACTTCAAATGGTAGAGGAACAGTTTGGAATCGAAAATTTTAACTCTGTTTTTGACAGTAACGGTCTCTTTGAGGGCTGCTTTGGAATCGGAGGGTATAACGGATTCAACTATATGAAACTGTTTCAGAAAGACTTTTCTTTGGAAAAGAACCTGCAGTTGCTCCATTTGGCGGAAAAATATATTTACTATAATAATCCAGGCCAGTATAAAGATTTTCTGGCAAAGGCGTTGTTGCACTTGGACTGCGGTGAATATCCTGACAAGTCGTTGTCAGATATAGCGAAGCAGGTGCTGTCTTTGATGCCAGAACGTGAGCAAAGCAGGGAAAGCCTGATAAGAAAATATTATTCTGATGAAGAATTAGCAGAATATAATGTGGAAAAGGCGCGGGCTGCTATGCAGGTAGAAGAAGAGAAAAGAATCAGGGAAGCAGAGGAGCAGAAAAACCAGTTTGACATTTTCGTAGCCGAGCATGAGAAAGAACTGCCGTATGCATTTTATGACTTCCTGCTAAGTGCAAGATATTATGATGAACGAGGATTATCTGGATTTGTAGCGGATTATATTCGTAAAGAATATGACAGGGGTCCTATTGTTATATCAGGAAATAAAGTGGGATTTTGCCTTAAGCTATTTGCAAATCTTTATCAATGGGACAGGTTTTCGATTGCTGATATTAAGGAATTTATACAGCGTTTGGAGGTATGTGATGATGTATGAGATGATGAAAAAGCATTTGGAAGTATGCACAGCTGTAAATGAGTGCCGGCGTCATGACTTAAATATCATAAAACGCCACAGTGTAGATTTGCTGCAGGCGTTCTTTGCCGAAGTGAAAGAATTAGGCTTGGAGGAACAAATAAAGCAGCTCAGTTCTGCTGAAACTGATAAGCTGGTGGATGACTGTGGTTTTTGCCAGGAAATCCAGTGGCTTTTGGAAAGCGGAGTTTTGTTTGACAGGATCAGAGGATTCTTGCTGCATTACCCAGAGAAGAACCTCAGTGCCTGCGATTATTCATCCCTGAAAGAGGCTTTGGAGGATATGGATATCCCGACAGATCATATTTATGATTACTGGGCTTATTACCAGCATTATCATTTAGGCAAGGAACAGAAGAAGGATCTCTCAGACGGTATGTGGTTTTTGCGTCGCGGTTCTGACATGATGATATCTGATCTTTCGGAAAAACAGCGCAGGTTATTGTGGGAACCCTGCTTTTGTCAACAGTTCTTTGACACCCATATTAACATTTCAGATCTTCTGGTACAGATGGAAAATGCTTCCCTCGTAAATCTGCTGAATCGTTTGTACGAATGGTCAGACGGATGTGCGGACATCAATGAAGTTGAACTTGCACAGCTAGGAAAGGCTGCGTCAGAAATACTGGCATATCTTGAAATGGTCATGGACAGGATTGATAAAGAAGACCGTGGTTCTTTCTTGGTGAACTGGTTGGAGAATGGAAACTTGGAATTTGACATTAAAAAGCTGGCGCGTGTGGATGCGGAAAAACTGAAGAATGCGGCAGAAAGCCGTGTAGCTTATATAAGTAGCATATATGGAACAAATCTCGCCGGAATGGAGCTGGAAAGTCTTGACGAGCAGAAGGGGAGATTGCTGATTTATGCCATCACTCATCAAAAGCGCCACTTCCTCTCACTTGTACGAGGGCATTCTCAACTGTTCTGTGGTATTCCGTGGAATTCCATCTTGTTTCAGCCGGAGTTTTATGGCCATGTAAATATAAATACATTGAACGAAGCGGATTTGGTTGAATGCTCAAAGTATATGAAACTTGCTTTGCCGGATCGTGATGTTCTGACACGGGAATATACATTTGAAGAAATGAAATGTCTGCTCGGTCAGGATCGGAAGTATCATGTGTTATATAGCTATTTGGATTATCCAAGAGTGGACGACCGCTTGCGTGTTTTCCGTGAGATTAAGAAAAAGCAGTGTATACCAGAAAACTGCGAGGAGAATGATCTGAAAGTTTTGGGGTTATATTTGTCAAAAAAAAGCTTGTCATGCTGGATGCATGAAGATTTTGCACAAATAAATGGTATTAATCCTGGAAACTGTGTGCAGATTCTGATCCATGAAGAATTGCTCAGGCCATATTTGGCAGATATGCGGAATATATATCAACTGCAATGTCTTCTGCGGAATCGGGACAAACTTGGTAATTTTTCAAATCTGAAGGAATTTGAAACACATATCTGCGAGAATGACACAGCATGGCTGGAATTGAGACGTGAGTTTAAACTCTCAGATGAATTTGTCGAGAAGAATAAAGACAATATATCTACTTTTCTGTATCAGAACGGTGCGGGGATAATATCTGATTTCTGCAAAGAGAATAATTCATGTAAAGAGTCTGCACGGCGGCTTCTTGTGGCCGAGCTTATGGGAAGGTTCCATGAGCTTAAATATCATAAAGACGATTTATCTAAAGAGATAGACTTTCCGGTTTCACCAGAACAGAAGTTGCAATGGATGAAAAATGAGTCATTCAATGATAATGAAGGCTTTCGGATATGGGAAGAGGATGGTCTGTTGCCGGTGATCCAAATCGGTGAAGTGCCTACCCATACCTGCCTATCTTACAAAAGCGGAGGGTGGAAAGACTGCCTGTTGTCATGTTTCGATACAAACAAAAAGATTATTTTTGCATCGAAAGGACCGAAAGTTGTGTTCCGTGCAATTCTGCGGCTTACAAAAGGAAAGGCAGGAACATATGAAGAACTGGAGCAAAAGAAGGGGAAAACGGATGTGGAATTTCTTGATTTGACTGCCGAGGAAAGTGATGCAAAAAATGAGCAGCGTGGAGAACATCTAATTCTTTTTTTGGAGCGTGCGTATTACTGTTCCCTCTCGCCGGAGAACACATATCATTTGATGAGAAATGTGGTGGAATTTGCATACAGGAAAGCAAAGAAATTGGATGCGAAGCTTGTAGTTAGCGATGACTACAGGATGTTGAACAGCATCCAGGATGAGTATATTACAAGCAAATATCACATATACATTTCAAAATCAAAGAATGGAAGACAATATTTAGACAGTGTTGGTGGTTCGGCGAGCATTGAAGATTCCGGAAGATATCGATATGGCACTTTTTTCACAAGGACGGAAGAAAAGGAGATTGAGTAGAAAATCGAATGCTTAGATAATTCATTGTATAGGTAGTCAAAAACTGGGGCCGTTATATTGAAAGCGGCTCCATTTTTGTAAAGCCATTTATAGTTTTATATTGAAATTGTTCGGTTATGAGTTTATAATATTGGACTGTGAATATGCTGAAATGCCAACAGAAGTAGAATATGAGTAATGACGCTTGCAATTACGTTTTTTGATATAAAGGATACGGAGATGCATTGTGATGGAACCGTTAAAAGACAAAGAAAAAGTATCAGAGATCTTTTGCCATGTAGTGGAGATTTTTGGACTATCTCTTTTAGAAGAAACGCATAGGCTTAATGCAGTATTGATGGATTTTATGCCACAATATGAAAAGGAGAGGAAACTCTTGCTCGAAGCTGTAAAGCTAGGAGCTGCAAGAGATTTGCTAAGTGTCAAGGGGAAAAGTGACGTAGACATTTCCTCTGTATCAACTAGATGTAAATGTTATATGGAAAAAGAACTTTTTATAAAAGAAAGTGTTGCGGAGTATACGATTGATCTATTGGTTTCTGCTCTTAAAATAGTTCCGACACGGAATGTAGTTTTCATAACAATATCAGAGGAAAAGGCACGAAAAGGTGGTATACAGGAATTTAGGATTAATTACAACCAAAAAAAATATCTTTATTCTATTAATATACCTGCCGGTGTGAGGGATGGGGAGAAAATTGAGATTGTACAACCATTGCCAGGACGATCAGAAACTGGAACTTTACAAGTAAATATCGCTGTTAAAAGAGAAGAAAACTCTGAAAGAATATTTCTAAACCACAACCATCATATGGAAGAAGAAACTATGAATATGTCTTATATTTATCATAAGATTCTTATTTCGAGAGAATTGGCGCAGCGTGGTGGACGACAGGAAATTATAATAAATAAATTTGGAGATGATCACCATTATTTTGTGAATATACCTGCTGGTATTCGAAGCGGAACAAATATTGATATTCATCAAATTCTTCCGGGAAGTTCTAATATGGGAACTATTCGTGTGCATGTTATTGTAAAGTAGAAGTTTTTCGGCTAATAATAGATCAGTATCAAACCATTAGAGGTATATAGAAGTAAAGAAAAAGCAGTCGTAAACTGTTTGAAAGTTATCTTCAAGTCATATGCAGATGAGATGACTTTGCATTCATGCCAGTTGGGCTATTATGAATTACAAAATCGGCAAATGATGTAATTATTTGATAATAGCTATGTAATAAATTTAGAAGGAATGCAAATCTGTTGAAATGTAGTCTTTCGTAAATGCGGAAAATAGAAGAAAAAGTAAACCTACAAAATAGAAGAAGAGTAAAATTAAAACGGATTGACACCCACTATATATTGTGGTAAAGTTTAAATGGATTGAGTTTCATGTATGGTGATTCATACAGATACTATTTTGTTTCGGCGGTGCTTTGCCGGGAGTAAAATTTGAGGCATATGCCTATAAGTCACGAAGACATCAATAATCAGACGATGATTTTTGGTGTCTTTTTTTGTTATGGATCACGAAATATAACAAGGAAGGAGGAGAGGAGTCAATCCACATGAACCAAACAATGTATTAATTATGTGGCGGGAAGGCCATAAGGTAAGGGGGCAGAAATGCTCCTTTTTCTATGAGTGTTATCCGCCGTTGTGGGGATACCAGCTTTTCCGCGAAAGAAGAAAGGAGAAAAGGATGGATTTATTTGTTGATATCCCCGAGGAGATTGTAGAGAAAACATTAAATAACATAAGAGAGAACCTGAATCTGGTCAGTCTGGACGAGAGCGACATGGAAGAACGGCACACAGACATTCAGCTTTGTGAGTTAAAAATGCGACTAACAATGGAGGACGTTGGTTTTGCCACTTCGTTTTGTGACATCGAGGTTGCCAGAGCGGCAGCGGAGGGAGTCCTAAGACAGTGTTTCGAATCACAGATTTTGCCATGGTTGCGGAGCAAGGACGGCGATAGCCTTTCGGTATATGGGATGTTCCGTAAAGTAATCGGTTATGGATACCGAAAAGGAGACTTGCGATTATATGAGAATCTGCGGAAAGTATGTCTGTGGCTGGCAAAGGATCCCGAAGCTGACTGGGGATTCCGTGTAGTATCAGGATATCCCGTTTTCTTAAATTAGGAGGGTACTTGTTGAGAAGAGCAATGAAGCTTCAGGTGCTGATGGCAGGCACATATCAGATTCCAAAAGGTAAGAAGGTTGAGTTTGAATATGACAATGAATATGGTCTGTATCTGGCATCCAGCGAAGGTAAAACTTTTGGCCTTGTAAAGCCACCTGAACGGGGGAAAAGACGGCGATTAAGAGGCTTAGGTAATACATTCAGCGGCTCCGTGATCGAGAGTATACCAAAGGAGCGCAAGCTGATTGTAAAGATCAGATCATAGAGAAGGAGGAAATGAGTGATATGGAAAAAGTAAGAAAAAGATTACTTTGCTGATTATGAGTTTGAACGGAAAGCCTGCCTGACGCAGTGATTTCGTTTGGGGAGATGATGGAATGGTATATAAGGATGATGCATCAGGTTATTACTGCCTTTTGATAGCGATCTGCTGTGACCTAAACGCCTATGAGTCAAGGCTTATGTATGAACATGGGCCGGATTATCCACCATGTAAACGGATTTTGAAAAAGAAGGTGAAACTTCCGGAAGATATCAAAATAGTTTCGAAGTTACAGATGGGGGAGCAAATGCGCCGCCTCAGAACGGAAGGATTTACTTTAGATGCGATCGCCGAGGCTTTTGGGTGTTACCCATCGGCTGTTAGGCGCAGGATTGCAAAGGCAGAAGTGGAAAAGAAAAAACTGGAATAGATGTGGTGGAATGCAGTGCTGCATCGGAAAGGAAGGAAAAGAGTGACTGATTATAGGCAAATTTCTAATATACTCAATGACTTTTGGGGCTTATATAGCGGAAAGAAGCTGGTCGGTATTGAGCAGCTCTATAAACGTTATGGAGGATGTCCCTTTCTTGGTATACTTATGGGAAACCTTAATTCCACGATGAGAGTTGATGTTTCGAAGGCACTTCCGGAGATGTATGAAGTATTTAAGACATATCGGGGTATGATCTTGACATTTGAGGATTGGAAAACCATACGAAACAAATTTAATGCATTGGATGAGAAATATGGGAAAAACCGCTGGTGTCAGGACGTTATGTTGGAGTTTGCATTGATTCTTGAGGAAGACAGTGACGAGTTGAGCGGGAAAACTAAACTTGGACAACCGAAAACTGTAGGTGAAAAAAAGGCAGCATGAAACAGGAGGGCGGGAAACCGCCCTCAACATATTTGGTGAGGTGACAAAATGATCGAAATAATGGTTCAAAATATACAGGATCTTAATACAGTGGCGAAGTATCTGCGGGATAAACAGGAATTTGACAGGATTAAAGAATTGGCATATGAATGGTTGGTGCCAGACGACTATGTGAATGATTTTATTGCGGGCAAGCGTGTTCTCCTTGCAGATATTGATATCGGAGCAAAGGAGTACGGAAACGCTCGTGAGAAGATGGCGGATGAAATGGATCTGATTGGTGATCCGGACTTTGCGAATGTGATTGGCCTATATATTTGCAAGAAGTGCGCAGATAAGGAATATGAAGCCTTTGTCCTCCAGCCGCACAAAGCGCTCCAGAAGTGTTTGAACTATATTTTGGAAAAAGTATACAAAATAGCAGAAGAACAGCATGGTAAAAACGGGATGCGCAGACAGGGTGGAGTTGGAACGGCGATGGTGTCAACAAAAGTATTTGCGTGGGTTGATGAATATTATGCCTTGGATGATGCCAAGGAGGAGGCTGAGAAAAAGGAGAAAGCAAGGCGGGAGTTCATTGAGAACCGGAAAAAAGCTGAGGAAAGAGCAAAGACGAGGAAGAAAGAGGAAACAGAGCGGAAAGAACGTCAGGCGAAGAAAACCCAGATTTCGGAAGCAAAGAAAAAAGCAGAAGAAAGCCAGATGAGTATTTTTGATCTGGTGCAGGATGGCGGCCAGAAAAGGGGCAACGATATTTCTGCGCCGGTCGTGAAGGAGGAGCAGAAAGGCGGTCAAAATGATTCTTCTGACATGACCAGTAAAAGCGAAGCCGAGGCACCGGAGGAAAGAGAAACGGGGGAATTTGATTGAAGGCGTATAAAGGATTTAATTCAGACCTGACGTGCCGGGGCTATCAGTTTTCCAAATCCAAGGTAAACCGGACCAATGAGGCAAACTGCAAAAGAAACGGATTTCATTGTGCAGAGAATCCCTTGGACTGTCTGGATTATTATCCAGATTACAAACGCAGTGTTTATTATGTCGTAGAAGCTTCGGGTGACATCAATGAGACAGATGGAGACAGTAAGATTTCCTGCACAGAGATGCGGCTGGTAAAACGACTGTCGTTTTTAGAACTTTTGGTAGAAGGTGTAGCTTACATGGATCGATATCCTAAACGTCGCTGGAACAGCAATGTCGCGCACGAAAAAGGCTGCGCATTTAATGGATATGCTCTTGTGCGCGGTAAAAATCCAGTAGCGTGTGGCAGTATTGGGGATGTCCTGATGCTGGTACAGGAAGAGAAGGAAAGGTGTGAAGTTCAGGATATTGTTGTGTATGTGATTGACGGAAAAGATTATCTTCCTGACGTCTGGTATGGTATGGATGATGGTGGTGCGGAAAGGAGTTTGGCATGAACAAGAAAGAATTGATGGCTATGTCAGGGGCAGTTGCCACAGATCAGATGCTGGAAAAGGCAAGAAGTGATGTACCTGTGATAACAAGGCGGTATGGTCATAAGTACATTTGTTATAAGCATCTGGCGGTTATGGGTGCAGAAGCACACGGTGGTATTCTAGTGATAAATATTTATTTTACCATGAATCTAAGGGCTGGAGGCAGAATGCCTGCTTATACGCTCTTTTTGGATCGGGACTCTGGACATTTCCTTACATATGATTATGACTGCCAGAAATGGCGAGACGCAACGCTAAGAAGGCTGGTCTGGCCGAGTTGCAGTAGTGAAGAGATGGCATATGTAAGCGATGCAGACCGTAGGGTGATTGCAGATTTCCTAAAAGCGGATGACGGCACATACAGGGACATACTAAGGTACCAGGATCAGATCCGTGCGCAGCAGTTGGAAGCAAGACATAAAAGGGAGACAGATCCATGGGACGCGGTAATGCAGAAAGTACCTCCGCTTCCGAAAGACTGGGAGAGATGGGCAGGCAGAAATGCGGTAAAAACCCATTTCATCTTCTATGAGTATACGAGGCATATAGTGGAGGGTTTTTGCAGCAGATGCGAAAAAATGGTTCCAATCTCAAAGCCACACCACAATGAAATGGGTAGATGTCCGCGGTGTAGGCAAAAAATCCAGTATAAGGCTGTTGGTAAGGCTGGCTATGTTCGCACTGAAGATGATATAGCCTATCTTCTCCAGCCGTTTGGTGAGAAATTTATTATACGTGAATTTCGTCTGCACCATTATTACAAAAAAGGTTCTTATGAAGCACCGGATCGTTGCTATGACGAAAGAAGGCGCGTTATTGTAGACGGAAACCTGGATATGGAAGTCTATAATTATGGATACTACAAACAAAAATATACTCGGTGGATTAAACAGGATGCGAAGGAGTATGATTATAGTTGGTATGATAATCCGTATCTCAGATCGTATGCGGGTAGAGTATACGGTAGGACATTGCCAGCACTGAGAAAGAAGAACCTTGCGCGAACAGGCTTATGCGAATACCTGGAAGAAAGAGAGACCGTTGATCCGGAAAAGTATCTGCTTAGGTTAAAAAAACACCCTGGGATGGAGCTTCTGGCGAAAGCATGCTTACCGCAGCTGACGTCAGATCTGCTGGATGGAAAAGTAATTGAGTTTGCTCAAGCCCATTCTTTGAAAAGTATGCTTGGCATTGATAAGTTTCGGTTGAAATGGTTGGCGGAGCATGAAGGTGGTACAGCATACTTGGAGTGGTTTCAAGAAGAGAATCGACAAAAGCGCAGGATTTCAGATCAGATCATCAAGTGGTATGTGGAAGAGAAAATTAGTCCAAAAGATCTGTGTTTCATCAGTGACAGGATGAGTTTAGTCCAAACATATAATTATCTGCAAAGGCAGATGAAACAGAGCGGACAGGATGTAAAGCAGATCCTCACGACTTGGAAGGATTATCTGTCGATGGCAGAAAAGCTGGGAATGGACATAAACGATGCGATTATTTATCGTGCATCCAAACTGATGCAGCGTCACAATGAGGCAGTTATGTTGATGGAGCAGAAAAGATTTGACATTCGCGAGGCGGAATTGACCAAAATGTTTCCTGATGTAGGTAAGGTCTGTTCTCAGATCTCTAAGAAATATGAATACCTTGAGGACGAAACTTTTGCCGTACTTGTACCAAAAGGAATTCGGGACATTATGAATGAGGGACGAATGCTTCACCACTGTGTCGGGTCTGAAGAACGGTATTATGACCGCATCTGCCGTCAGGAAACATATATCTTGTTTCTGAGAAAGCAGGAGAATCTGCAGAAAGCGTATTACACTCTGGAGGTTGAGCCTGGAGGTACAATACGGCAAAAACGGACGGAATACGATCGGCAAAACAAAGACATTGAAGAAGTAATGGCATTTCTTGAGAAATGGCAGAAGGTTGTTACAGAGCGGATGACGAGACACGATGAACAGATGGCACGGCATAGCAAGGATATGAGAAAAAGCGAACTGAAAGAGATGCGAAAGGCAAAGGTGAGGATACATGGCGGCATTTTTGGAGGAAGGCTTCTTGCGGAAGTGTTGGAAAACGATCTGATGGAACAGAAATATGTAAATGAGGCAGCTTAAATAGCAAGCGGCGCAGAGGATAGGGCATAGTCCTGTGAATCTGCGCCATTCTAAAGTAGGGCATGATGAAAAAGAGTATACTGAAAAAGTATCCAGTAAAAATGGCAGAGACTAAGGTGCAATCTTTAACAGAAACAGCTAAAAGGATTGTTGTACCTGAAATCATGGTAGCCGGCAATGAGCGGATTTTAGTGCTTAATATTTACAGACCGGAAGATATAGCGGCCAGACGGCTTGAGCCGGCTTACAGAATCTTCCAGAGCAGAACAGAGTACATTATGGAGGATCTTCTGGCGGGAAAATGGCACACTGCCTGCTGGAAAAACTTTCATGAGAAAAATGAGAATATAAGGACGTGGTATGCGAACAAATGGGATTTACTTGCTTTGGCAGATGATGCAGATGGAAAAATAATTAAAAAAATGTTCGGGCGTAGAATACCTAAAAGTCCTTTTTGGGCATACCATGAATATAACGAGAATCCTTTGTCGCTGATTCGTGATGTGCAAGAGGATATTTTGTGGAAAAAGTATAACAAAAGACGCAAGAGACGCAGGGAGCAAATACGTGCTATCATGAAAGGAATCAAGGCTTGTGACACGAGGTTTCTGAAATGGGCCGAAGAAGAAGGCTTGTATTGGAGTAGATTCATCTTTTACAAATACACCGGACGAAAGCAGCTTCATGGGATATGTACACATTGCAAGAATAAGGTAATCCTAAACAAAGATGTGCCGCGACATAACAAAAGCGGAATATGTCCAATGTGCAAGAGCCAGATTACTTTTATTGCCATGGGGAGGAAACCCAGATATATGGTTCATCGGACAAGGGTGTCAAAGCTTGAGCGGATTGGGAGACAGGTTGTATATCGGGAATTTGAAATATACAAATCGTATGATTCTTTGGAACCAGAAGGTTGGACATTCAAGTGTGATGAAATGGTGCGCACATTTTTTGATGAGAGCGGAAATGATACAAGCTATAAGCAAGCAGGATGGTATATGCGCCCGGATCAGTGGCAGAACAAAATGCATCTATCTAATAACAGAACTATGCTTTATCCCGATGGACTTAAGGAAGTACTGGAAGGGACTATATTTGAACACTGTGCGTTGGATAAATACCTTGCGCGCAATCTGCGTGAAATGATCTATCCGGCCGATTATCTGTCTGCATATCTTATGTGTCCGCAAATCGAATATTTTATCAAACTGGGAATGTATAAAATGGCGGATGAGATTATGAAATGGGATACAAGGAGGAAGCAACTCTTGCCCGGAAACAGCTTGAAGGACATTCTTGGAATAAAGTCAGATCGGGAACTTCAGCTTGCACGTAGCAATCAGGTTGATTTAAGTGATTTTAAGAGGATCCAAAGGATGTTGGAAGCCGGAATTGACCTCAAGAATCGTGAGTTTGTCACACTCTTAGAATTATACAGATATCAGAATATCATTGAGGATCAAAATGAAATTCTTCCGCTCCGTAAACTTTGTTCTTATATTGCAAGGCAAGTCGGTAAAAAAGGAACAAGCAGAGGATGTCGCTTGGATCAGGATGTTACAGTTTATAGCGAAGCTGAAAAGCAGGAACATAGAGTAATGCTGGGTTTGTGGTATGATTACATACATTTCTGCAGAGAGGTTGGCTATGAAATCGAAAGTATGTCCGTTTTATGTCCAAGGGATTTGCATCAGGCACATGACAGGGTATATCAGGAGTATGAGGATATGAAAGACCGGAAGAAAGCGGCAGAACAGAAACGGAGGGACAGGAAACTGAACATTATGTTGAAAGCTGAATCAGTACTTCTTTCGGGAAAGATCAAAAACAGGAAATATGAGTTGGTTGTCCCCCACAGCGCGGCTGATATCAGAAGAGAGGGACGTATGCTCGGCCATTGTGTTGGTTCTTATACAGATAGGGTGCTTAATGGAGAATGCCAGATTTATTTTATTCGAAAGTTAGGAGAATTAAAAAAACCATATTATACGGCAGAATGGCGAGACGGAAAGATTGTGCAATGCCGCGGTAAAAGAAATTGCGATTATAATAAGGAAATAGGAAGATTTCTCTCATCAGCACAGAAAAAGCTAAAGAAAATACGTGATGCGGCAAAGGCAGCATAAAGGAGGGCTACAAGAAATGACAGCGGCAGAAGAAAAAGCATATCGAGCTAAGCAGTTTCGATATAAAAAGCCAATCGTGAGGAACTTGAATATTGAAACGATACGGTCTGAAATATGGGATATGATTTCATACAGTGAGGATGTCCATTGGTATGACGATGACATTGAATCTCTTGTAAATGCGCTGAATGGAGATGAGGAAGAAGCTTATGAATTCAAAATAGCGTTTTCTGATTTAGTGGCAGAGCTTGAACAGTTTCAAGATGATTTAGAATGTGAATTCGTATCAGACTATTTTGATATCCTGTTCCCGGCTGTGGGGGCAAGCTATGCGGGCGGTTACCTGGGCTTTGACCAGTATGAGGGAGATTATTATGGACTGGCACCATATGAGTATTCGTTTGCGGAGGATGAAGCGGCGAAAAAGGTCATGTCTTTGACAAAGAAACAACTTCTGGAGGTTGTTGGTCAATGTCTCAAGATTGTATATTCGTACATTGGAATTCGTTACAGATACGAATGCCTTGAAGCTGCAATTGAGACTTTGCGTGGTGAGAACATGGAGCGACTAAAGATAATAAAGAGTATTGAGGAACAGTATTTGATTGCTGAAAAGAGCTCCGATGGCTTCAAGTGGAAATATGACAATGAAGTCAGCAAGCTTGACAATATGCTCCAAGCAGTTCCGCAGGAATACTGGATTCAGTAGGAGAGAGGTGTAAGAATGAATAAAAAGGATCATGTTTCTACTCTTTTAAAAACATTACACTCTGCTGAAAAGCTAATCGGAAAAGAGGCTGAAAAGCAAGTGATGATTGAAAAAGCAGTTAACTTGCGATTGATGTGTGATTATGTTGTCTCCTGCTCATACGGCGATATTGTATTGATAATCTGCATGATCCATGATTACATAAAAATGCTGGATGAGATTAGGGAAGATGATATTCAGTACCAAGCATATTACAGGCAGGTGTTCAATAGAATGGCAGATAGGCTTTCTGAACAAATTGGATATAATTACGAAGCTGCAGTAGAAAAGTGTAGAAAGAAGATGGAAAAGGAAGAATCTTCGAATGATGTAGGAGAGGAAGCTATGGCTCTTACAGTTAAGCGAAGTATACAAGAACACAAGAAAAAGGAGCAGATGAGAAAAGAAAGAGAGAAACGAGAAGAAAAATATGAGAGCGATTGAGAGTTGTGAAAACATCACTTAGGATATGGAAAAACCGGACCAGAGAGATTATGGGCATGGAAAAGGGGCTATTGCAAAATAGATGAGTAGTCAAGCTATAAAGCAATGGTTCCCTTTTCGCTTTTACAATTAAAATCCTAGCCAGGTAATTTGGCGAAGATTGAGTAGCTGGAAACAGTGATGATAACAAAAAAATATCATGTGATATTAAAATTAATGTCGCAAGTAAACCTTTATCATTGCAGGGGACAAATAGATGTTTGCCTCGCACCACTTTGAAATGTCAGCACTAAACATATGTATTCTAAAATGATGGCTGAAGCGGCGCTAAATGTTAGCTGAAGCGACATCAATATAATTGACAATTACATGAAAAATGCTATACAATATGTCTATATTTATAATATGTAGAAAGGAGTATTTGAGCTATGAAAAAATTGTCATTGGTGTGTACCGGTATTGTGATGGCGCTTGTATTGGGACAGACAGTCCTGGCGGAGGGACTTGATCTTGAGGGAGTAGAGAACTTCGAGAAACAGGTGGAATGTGAAGTCGCAACGGATAACTTCCGAGAGAATAAGGAGGAACGAAGCATTTTCGATACGGGCAGTTCCGATATAGTGATGATCTCGTCGGATGGAGAGTATACTGTTTTGGCAGATGGTCTAAGAATGACTATGTATCCGCCGTTTGGCTGGATTTGCGTGACACAAGACATTTCTCAGCAGCTTGATACATACATGTCAATTTATAAGGATGCAATGCTTCAGGCACAGAATTTGGTGGAGACGAACACTCATTTTGAATTGGTGGATAGTATGATTACCACGATGGTGGATGTTGTAACGTCAATCGATCCTATCGGTTCTCTAATAATCAATTCGAGTGATTTGAGTGACGCGGACGAAGCGACAGTTTTAGATATGATCTCTCAGAATGCATTTCCGGGTTGGGAATATGGCACGGTGACATTGGGAGACAGCCGTTATTATAAATTTGTAAGTCCTGAAGGTGACCAGATAATCTATGAGACATATGTAAAAGGAACCTGTGTGGACTGTATTATCACTGGTTTGAATGGACAGGCAATATCGGATGAAGTCCTTTCAGACATTGAGTATATGCTGTCAGACTTTGCAATTTCATAATCGTACAGAAGAAAATGAAAAAGGAAAAGATACTTAGGACAGGATTTCTGCTCCTGCTGATGATACTAGTGGCGGGCTGTTTCACCACAATAGCGTCCGCTGCAGATAAGATCACTGTGATGGTGTATATGTGCGGGAGCAATCTAGAGAGCGACAATGGAGCTGCTACGGCGGACATCATGGAGATGCTGAAGTCGCAGTTTGACCCGGAGCAGGTGAATGTGATTGTGATGGCGGGCGGTTCGACCCGGTGGTGGGGAAATTTCCCGACGGATGTGACATCCATTTATGAGATTTCTGGGCGCCGTCCGAATCAGGTATATGCGGAAAATCTGCTCAATATGGGAGAGACGGATACGCTCTCAACATTTTTGAACTTCGGGTACGAAAACTATCCGGCTGACTCATATGCCCTGATCCTCTGGGATCACGGCGGCGGTCCCATGAGCGGCGTCTGCTGGGACAGCTTGGCTTCATCTGATAATCTGAGCATGCAGGAGCTGCAGGATGCGCTGGATGCCAGCCCGTTCGCGCAGGAGCCTCTGGAATGGCTTGGCTTTGACGCATGCCTGATGTCTTCGGTAGAGACGGCGTATCTGATGTCTCCGTATGCGAAGTATATGATCGCTTCGCAGGAGACGGAGCCGGGGACCGGCTGGAGTTACAGCTTTCTGAATGGGATTGAGGCTGATTTAAACGGCATGGAGACGGGGAAACGGATTGTGGATTCCTATGTGGATGCGACGGACGTAGGAGATACAGAATCGGCGGGATTGACGTTGGCCTGCATTGATCTCTCCAAAATGAACGCGATAGAGAGCAGTATGGATGCGTTTTTCTCTGATCTTGTGGTAGACCTGAGCGAAGAGACGTTCTCGGCGCTGTCCAATATGCGCCAGGGTACGAGAGGATTCGGACGTTCGGATACCGGGAGTAACGATTATGACCTTGTCGATTTGACGGATCTTGTTCAGCATTACGGTCAACAGGCGCCGGAGGAGGCAGGAGATCTTCTGGCTGCTCTGCAAGATGCGATTGTGTACAACCGCAGCAATATCGAGAACAGCAACGGTCTGTCGGTCTATCATCCGTATTACAACAAAGCCCTGTACCAGGACAGTTGGGAGCAGGAATATGCAGGCTTCTTTTTTGCGCAGGGATATACGCAGTACATTCAGCGCTTTGCGGAGATTTGGCTGGGCGAAGAGATGAGCGACTGGTCGAAGATGATTACGTTGGGAGAGGGGATGGATGAGGAGAGCAATTCCGTCTTTACCATGCAGTTGACGCAGGAGCAGCTTGCGAACTTTGCCTCGGCGCAGTTGATGGTTCTGGAGAAAAGTTCTTTCAGCAAAAAAGAGATGTATGCGAAGGTGTATACTACAGACGACGTCACGCTGGATGAGAACGGTATGCTCTCCGCGAAATATACTGGGACGACGCTTTACGTGGTCGACGGAGAGGGAAATCCGATCTGCGGACCGATCCCGTATAACATCATCGATGGCCGCTACGTTGTAACGATTAACTATGTGAATGACGAGACGGGAAAAGTAGCCTATGTCGCCGATTTTTGTACGCTGAACGAGGAGACCGGACAGTTGGAGACCGCGACAGCCTATGTGTATGACGAGGTCACAAATATGTTGTCGAATCGTCTTGAGATTGTCCCGGAGGATTATGAATATCTGCTTTTTCCGCTCAGTTTCTGTGATATCACATATCAGGATGGCACGCTATTGGCTTTTGACGACTGGGACATTCATGAAGGCGTTTATTCTGCACGGGGTGGAGATGTCAAGGCTTCGCAGGAGTGGCATCTGCAGTTTTTTGGGGAACAGTTGACAGATTCCGAGCTTTACGCAACCTTTCAGGTGACGGACACACAGGCGAATACATTCAGCAGTGAACTTCTTGTCGTGGAGAACGATAATACACAGGAGATTTCGCTTTCCCCGGCCGTGAATGAGACAGACGAATACCGCATCAAGACGTCTGCGAAGCTGGATTGCTCTGAGCTGTCGCCGGATTTTACGGTCACGATTGAGGTGACGAATCTTTCCGATACGACGCAGAAATATCAAATTGAAAAACGGGGTTTTGTGCTCAACGGAAGTCGTTTTGTCGCGGGCACAGGATGGATTTATGGCTTGGAGCCGGGGCAGACGGAGCAGTTTGTTTTGACGGCCAAGGAGACGGATTTGCTCAATATCGATGAAATTACGTCGATTGACCTGACTCTCCAGATGGAACCAGATGAAGTAACTGAGGAGGCATCAGGGGAAACAGGGGAACCGATTTATGTGCCACTCTCGTATCAATTACAGGCGGATGTTTCTTCATTTGCCGGGGATGTTGATTTCGGGGAGGCACTTGCGCAGACCGAGAGTGGGGGAGTGACCTATCAGTTGCTGAGCCTGCAGGAAAATGAAACAGGCGGATTGGAAGGAATCTTGCGTTGTGTCAACAATACCGACGGCTATGTGGAGAAGAGTCTTGAAGAAATCGTGGTGAATGGCTATGCCATGGGCATGAACAGCATGCCTCCAATCTGTATGAATGCGGAATGCGATATATGTCAGCCGCTGATGATAGAGAATGAGATTTATCTAAGTAGCTTTTTTAGTGCGTCAGACGGTTTAAAAAAAATGATGGTGGATGATCCTCTTGGACGCTGGGGGCAGACGGAGATTTCTGATATCCGGCTGATTGCCTTTGATTCGCCGGAACGCATCGAGCTGCATCTTAACTCACCTCTGCGGCATGAACCGAAGGATCCGCAGCAGGCTCAGCCGGAGATGGTAAAGCTGTATGATCGGGACGGTGTATCGGTCTGGGGAGAAACGGTCTGGGTGGTTGATCAGACGGTGATCTTGGCATTGGAGCTTCGCAACGAGACGGATCAGGACGTGACTCTGGAAATAATCCGGCCAAAGATTGACGGCAATCCGGCGATGGCCGGCATAATCAGCGAGTCGGAAAGCCTCAATTTGTACGCAAACACAGTCGCGTATGATTACCTTTCTCTGGATTCGGATACGGACTGGCTTGAGGAAGATGAAGCTGACGATGAATCTAATGTAGAATCTGTCGGTGAGGAAGCCACGGAACAAGAAAGCGAGGCTCAGACCGGAGCGTCGTCCGTGAGTATGTCTATTAAGTCTGTGGATCGAGAGAAAAAGGTACACTTGTATGATCTGGAGATCGAATTCGGCACGAAGGCAGCCTTTGAGGTAGAGGAAGGAGTCCTTCTTCCGATGAAGGATATGAAGGTGACTCTTGACGCAGATACTCTGGAGAGCGGACAGCCTCCGTTGAATCCGGAGGTTTCTGCGCCGGAGAATCCACGGGAGTTGCAGAAGACATTGTCACTGCCGCTGACCAAAGAGCAGGCGGAGCAGTTCACGGACGGCTTTGCGCTGGTGCTGTATCGTGAGGACAATGAGGAGTACCGCTCTGACGAAGGGACAAAGCTGTATGTGTCGGTGGCGATGCTTCCGCTTCGTGTGGAGGAGGGGCGGTTGACTGGAGAGTATTCAGGAATGGTGCTGAAGGTCGATGAGATCCCGGACGGATATGTGAGAATAAATGAAGAGATTTCAGAGGGAGGCTTGAAGGGAACGCAAGAGGTCCCATCTCTGAATCTCGATATAAGTGACCTGTACGTCTATCTGCCGATTAATTTCACACTGACGGTGGATTACGAGACAGGGGAGGCCACTACAGAGAATCTAACATTGATCGACGATATCGAAGGAGAGGACTACTCGGATCTTCCTGCATCCTGTTTCACGACCCTTAATCTGGAGAGTAGTGTGCTAGGTGCGGACGGTGAGGAAGATGAATGGACAGACTTTTTCGTAGACTCAGTAGAATATTCGTTCAATGAGGAGTCTGCGCATCTTTCCTTGATTTCAGCGGAGGAGATCAGAGACAATCTATATATTGCATTCAGGGCTGTTGATCAGGATGGTACGGTGACGAATCTCGGAATTTGTCCGTATGGTGAACTCTGATAGAGGTGTGAAGCAAAACAGAAGACTCAAGAATTATTCAGATGATTGGATAAATTTGTGAAAGTACACAGAAAGCTTTTGAAAAATGGCAGAAAAGGGACTGTTGCTGAGTAGATGGGCATCATCTATGAGGCAAAGGTTCCTTTTTTTGATCATGAAAAAGAAGTTTAATCCTTAGTTGCACTGAGAAAAAGAAAGCGGGTAGAGACGATGATGATAACAATAGTTATTACACCACAATTAAATGATGTGACAATTGTTTATCTAGCACAGGCAAAAATCTAGATGACAATTTAATTTGTTACACATACCAAATGGAAAGCCATTACTACGTAGTTTTAGAAGCTTATTTTGCACGACAAAAATACAGGTAATTGCCTGATGTTAGATAAATTTTGGATTTCCGAGTTATAATGAGAAAAATATATTTACTCATTCCATTATGATGAGTTCTCTTCTTTCACATGTCAACAGTATTTGTTAGATTTAATAATCTTTTTATGCACAGTTTATTGAAAATTTACTTGCAAAATGCAAAGGAATCTATCTATAATGCTAATTGATAACAGTAATGCATATAGATAAATCATTGCAGGAAGGGGGAACGGTGATGAGGGTAGTACATGGCAGGAAACGGGTTGCTTTATCAGCTTTTTTTGCTTTGATATGCATAGCTTTTGCGGTAGCGCCGCTTGAGGCTCTTGCAGCAAGGATTAGCAAGAAGAAACTTATATTGTATGTTGGTGATACAAGCAAGTTAAGGATTACAGGTACTTCAGAAAAGGTACGGTGGAAATCGTCAAAAAAGAAGATCGTAACAGTCGACTCTAAAGGCACAGTTACAGTAAAGAAAGCAGGGAAAGCGGTGATTATGGCCAAAACGGATGAGAAGGCATACTACTGTAGTGTTGCGGTAAAAAGACCTGACAGTGCAAAAAGGCTACAGATGGCAAATCGTGAGGCAAAGAGGATAGTAAGAAAAGTCATAGATAAAGATATGAATACGGCAGAACGAGCATATGTTTTATTCAGATGGTTGTCAAGTAATTGTTCATGGCAAACTCATCAATCTACTGCAGCATATAAAAAAAATTATGGAAACGAGGCTTATGCAGCGCTACTATTGAAAAAAGCAGCATGTTCCGGTTACGCAAAGGCATATATGATGATGTGTAAGTTAGCAAAGATTCCAGTGAGGCACATTAATGCAAACCAATGGATACACCAGTGGAACGAAGTAAGGATAAATGGAAGATGGCTGAAAGTAGATGTGTTTGGTGGAACATTCGAGAGCTCAGTAGGAGTGAGGAAGTCGTTATTGAATCGGAAGACATACAATGAGGAGGGTAAAACAGAGATTCCGATACTTAGTTTTAAGATAAAAAACTGACACTTGAATACGGTGTTAGGGCATTCATTGAAAGGGCATCGGCTGATTGGCTGATGCTCTTTTCCTTTTTATAACTTGTATATATTTGGGTGTACTTACTTGAAGGTGCAGTTTGTGTATTTATGGAATAGCGGAATAGAAAAACAAAAAGATACTATTGATATAGTGGAAAAAAGAGAATAATATATTTATGAATTATAATTCGTCCAAAAGAAATAGATAGATGAATGAGGAGGTACCTATGGACATTAAAGTTTTAACGAACAAAGTATACCATTTAATTAATGACGCACCTGGTTTTCCGGTTGCATCGCTTGTAAAAAGGAAAAATGCGCTATTACTTGAATTAAAGGACGGGACAAAATGCAAACTTGTAATTAAGAAGTATCGAAGGTTTATTTAAGCTATAGAAAGTGTGGCAGCAGTGTGTGGACGCTATTACATAAAGGATGATACAGCTCAAGAACTTGAGTAGATTGTTCAGAAAGTTCATAATAAGCTTGGGGTGAATGATGATCATTTTTTGAATTTGCCATTAGAAAAGAACCACATCAGTTGCGAAAAGATTAGAATTATGTGCAATTGAGTGAATATATGTGGGGATTGATAAAATTACATGAAAACATAAATTCTGGAAAGCAGAGCTGCATTTACGTCAGTTCTGTTTTTCTTTTTTGTGATGAGGAAAGTACGCATATTCGAAACTGAGATTTTTGAAATTTTATAAAATAGATTGATTTTCAATGGTATGTCTGAAAAGTTTTCGACAATTTGACAAATGAAAAGTTTTATTATGGAGTATCAACTTGAAAAAAGGAAAATTATGTAGGCGAAAAATAGTGAAAGTAGCGGAAAAATCTGAATTGGCAATTTCGAAGCGCTTTCAGGTGAAAACTTGCACAACCAGTCAATTCCATCGCCGGTGTGATGAGCCTATAATGGTAGTCAAATCAGGAGGACTACAATAATGCAGGATGTCATGCGAGTAGATGATGGAAGGGTTTTGAAGAAAATACGAAAACTCCTTGGCATTACAAGAGCAGAATTGGCGGAGACCGCAGGAATTAGCCAATCGCATTTGGATAAAATTGAAGCTGGGTTTAGAATCCCGAGTGTAAAGACATGGCAAAAACTTCTAGACGCATTGAATGCTAATATTATACTATATGTTCCGGATACATCAGTACAGGATCAATATGCGATGAGAGCATATGATATATTATATAACAGCACGGATACACAGGCAAAGTTTTTGATTGCAGTTTTGGAATGTATGGCTGATAACATATAAGGAACATGTTTTGCCATTTTGCCATACCTTACTAATTATGCTTTGATAAGGCATGGCAAGCTGATGAACAGCGGAGCACATTGACAACTACATATTGGTATGGTGATGCCGTGGGTACAAGAATAAGGAGAGAAGTACTAGGGCATCTTTAGGAACGCAAAACATTCGGTACATGGAGCAATAAAAATAGTTGCTGTATGATGAAAGGGCAATGAGCTGCGCGATGAACTGCTTGTCTGAGGGAGAGTAGAATCAGATAGAACGAGGGATCGTAATAGAAGAAGGAAAAGTAGGAGCGGCACCCTGGCATGGTCTATTTGGCAAATAGGTCGAAAAACCGACTGATAATGATACCTTTGCTATATCGAAGCAACCAGAGTAGCGACTGGAACATATTGCAGTGTGATTGGGTACTGCAAGGTGTTAGGCGACTGGCCAAGTCGGTTCCACATACCTTTTCCATTATAATAATAGTTGGGAGGTGAGAAAGCAGTAAATGGATTATATTGAAATAGGAGAAGCTATTATCGGTATATTAATGATAGTGGACTTCATTTTGGCGATTTTAGCAATGCCTATCGTGGTATATTGTCTTTTTTTTCCATTTTAAAGTGACTGTTTTTTTATATATTCATTACAAATGATCAGAAAGAAAACTGAAAAGTATTTATTTGCCATATTTGGAAATACTACGAAATAAGGAGGAATGCTACATGGATATGAAGGCAGTTGATCGATCTACTTTGAAAGATATCAATGAGGTTATAATTGATATATCACAGCCCTGTGAAGATCGAATTAGAAGTTACGTAGAACAGATAGGAAATCCGTACTGCTATATAGATCATGGCATAGTAGTGGGAATCAGTTTTTCTGATACACATATAAGCCTTCATGATCGGTTAAAAGCGTATGCAATGAGTCTTGGCACAACATAAGAGCAGAAGGAATATAGGTATGGAAAGTATGGAATATGATCCGATCGATTGACAAACGCTGAGATATAGTGCATAATATAAAATGTCAATGAAATGGTTTGTCACCGCAAGGGGAAAATTCCAGAAATCAACTTCCTAATAGAGTGATAGGAGGCTTGATGGATGGAAACTCGTTTTAATTTCACAGACAAGCAAGGGCTTGTAAAATATCTTGCTATTGCTTATTATCGATTGTCAAAAGATGATGGCAACCGAAGCGAGAGCGATAGTATCTTAAACCAACGCAAGTTGGTACTCAATTATGTATCCACACATGAAGAAATAAAACTTGTTGAAGAGGCATATGATGATGGTTATACCGGGACAAATTATAATCGCCCGGGGTTTTTAGCTGTCATGAATGCAATAGATGCAGGAAAAGTAAACTGTGTCATTGTAAAAGATTTGTCACGTTTAGGACGAGAATATATCGAGACAGGGAAGTATATTGATATGATATTTCCTGAGAAAGGTGTTCGATTTATTGCTATTAACGATGATTTTGACACCGATCATAGCCGGTCTGGGGATGAAATCGTTATTCCGATAAAGAACATCATGAATGAAGCATACTGCAGAGAATTGTCAAGAAAATTGCGTAATCAGTTCAAAATCCAACGAGGCAATGGAGAATTCTTGGGGGCGTTTGCTTGTTATGGATATTTAAAGGATCCTGCGGACAAGCATAAACTTGTTGTGGATGAATATGCAGCACAAGTAGTCAAACGTATATTTTCCATGAAGCAACAGGGATTTAGCCATTATGATATCGCTGATACACTAAATAGGGAAGGAATTCTTTCTCCTTCAGAGTATAAGAGAAGTTTGGGCCTAAATTATAAGACTGGCTTAAAAAGCTCATCAATAAGCAGATGGGGACATATGACTGTACGAAATATACTTAGTAACCCGGTTTATAAAGGGGATTTGGTACAGGGTATGCGCGGAACGCCTAATTACAAATTGAAAACTATGAGGTATCGAAAGGCTGAGGAATGGATCGTTGTCGAACATAACCACGAACCAATTATTGATACATCCCAATTTGAGATTGTTCAGAAACTATTGAGCCGTGATACAAGAAAATCGCCAACTGAGGATATTCTTCAGCCGTTGTCGGGCCTTTTGTTTTGTGGAGACTGTGGGATGCCGATGTGTAGGCGGAGCGTGAAACGGGGAAATAGGAAATTCAATTACTATATTTGCTCTTCTTATAAAAAGAGGGTGGGTTGCAAAAGTCATTGCTTTGAACAGAAGAAGCTTGAAAGAATTGTACTTGAGGCTATTCAGTCTCAAATTAAGCTGGTGATTGAAACACAGCATTTTCTTGACGAAATTGATCATGACAGTGTTTTGGCGAATAAGGTGCGGAGCATTGACCTAATGATAGCAGAAAAGGACAAAGAGATTGATGGATACCAGAGCTTTCGTATGAAATTGTATGAGTCGCTAAACGAGGGAATTATTCTTGTAGACGAGTATAATTATATGAGAGAAAAGTACACAGAAATGATAAATTGTTCACTGGCAGCTTTAGATAAGCTGCAGGAGGATAGAAAATCGATCCTGGCTGAAAAGGCAATTGATAAAACGTGGATTAAGCAATTTGAACAATATCAGAATATTAGTGAATTAAGCAGAGATGTGGCAGTTACGTTGATTGATAGAATATGCATTTTTGAAGATAAGCGAATGAAGATTGCCTTCAGCTATCGCAATGAGTTTGAGCTATTTAGTAGCATTATGAATAATTTTAACAAGGAGGCTGGGAAAGATGCCAAGGAAGAGTCGATATAATAGTGTACGATGCGAAAACATAATTGAAAGCTCTGCGACATATGAAGCCGGCTTATATATCAGGCTATCCTCTGAGAATGGGGATTATGAGGAATACAATTCTATCGGAAATCAGAAAAAGATTGGGTTAGATTATGTTAAAGACAGAGCTGATGTTCACCTGAGAAAGATTTACGTGGATAATGGATATTCGGGTATGACTTTCAACCGCCCTGATTTCTTAGAAATGATGAAAGATATAGATACTGGTCTTATTAACTGCATTATTGTAAAGGATATTTCCCGGTTAGGAAGACATTTCATTCGTACAAGTGAATACGTAGATAAGATTTTCCCGTATAAGGGTGTTCGCTTAATTTGCATAAACGATAATTTCGATAGCATGAATGAACAAGCGGATACATCATTGCTGCTCCTTCCATTCAAAATGGTAATGAACGATTCATATGTACATGATATTTCCAGAAAAATCCGGAGCAGCATTACCACGCATATGAAAAACGGTGATTTTCTTCCGCCGGCAGGAAGTGTCCCTTATGGATATATAAGAAATCCGCAGACAAATACCTACGACATAGACACAGAAACTTTTGAGGTAGTTATTCGAATATTTGAAATGCGTGCAAAAGGGATGAAATACAATACAATAGCAAAAGCACTTAATATGGATGGTATTCCGAGTCCAGGGAAAATTCGTTTCCTTAGGCAGGTTACCGTCAATCCGAAATATGAGAGAGCAGAGTGGAATCGCAAAACAGTTAAACATATCTGCAATGATCTGACGTATGTAGGCAGTCGTGTTCATGGGAAGGTTAAAAGGGATAAGGTTGGGGAGGTAAAAAAGCGCCGTGATGAGTCTGAATGGATGATCATCCCAGACGCTCATGTGCCGATTATTAGCGATGAGCTTTTTGAAAAAGTACAGATTGTTAATCAGCAGGAATTGAAGACTGAGGCAGATAAGATAAAGAGACCTGATGTTGAAGATGACATGCGTGACTTGCTGCGTGGCAAAGTGATTTGTGGTGACTGTAAAGCTGTTATGACTGCGATGAAAGGTATTCCAAGAGCGAACTCTAGACTTCCGTCGTTTATATTTTATAATTGTGGTGAATATCTCAATTCACAACATAGGCGTTGCTGTAACCATTATATTAGAGGAGAGGACGTTAAGCATGCATTGAAAACACTGCTGGACAAACAAATTAATTTGATGGTCAATTTTGAATCTTTTATGGACGAAGTATCTCATATGCCTAAAATGACTAAATACCAAATGGAACTCCAAAAGAGAAAGCTCTATCTGCGAAAACAGAGAGCCGCACTTAGAGAAAAAATTGATAATATGTTAGAAGATCTCGCAAGAGGAATAATTGATCGCGATATGTATGAGTATGCTAAAAAGCACTATGAGGAAGAGATGAACAATATTATGTTGGAGGAAAATGAGATTTCTATATCTATCGGCAAATTGGAGAAGACTTTATCTACGGCTTCTCAATGGGTGGAAACGATAAAAAGATATGAAAAATTGCCCGAAATTGATAGGGAATTGGTAGATAAAGTGGTTGACTATATAGAGGTATATAGTAATAAGGAAATCTTAATTCATTTAACATATGGTGACCCATTCGCTTATCTGAAAGATTATATTCAGAAAATCCCGGAGGTGAAACGCTTTGTTGGATAAGAGAAAGGATTATATGTATCTTCGTTTATCTAAAGAAGATGGTGACGTTGAAAACGGAACAATAGAGGAAAGTAATAGCATTGCGTCCCAAAGACTATGTATCTGGCAGTATTTGAAAGAGCAAGATGAGTTTGTAGAAAACTTTGAGGAAATTATTGATGATGGGTATAGCGGGACGAATATGAGTCGTCCGGGAATACAACACTTATTAGAACTGATGAAGAATGGGATGGTAAGGACGTTAATTGTGCGAGATCTCTCGCGTTTTGCAAGAAACTATCTTGATGCAGGTAGGTTTTTAGAATTCATTTTTCCAGAATATGGGGTAAGGTTTATATCAATCAACGACCAGTACGACAGTAAGGTTTATGGCGAATCTACTGGCGGATTGGAGTTTGCAATTCGTAACCTTATCAATCAAATGTACAGCCATGACATATCAAAAAAGATAAAGAGTGCTGTTGATATGAAGAAGCGAGCTGGCGAATTCGTTTATGGCACTGCACCCTACGGATATAAAAAGGGCAGTAACAAAAATACAATTTTGGTTGATCCGGTAGTGGCCCCAGTTGTACAAAATATTTTTCAGTGGGCAGCTTCAGGAATGACAATTACCGAGATTGCCAGAAAACTAAATGATGACAGTGTAACTACACCATCCGTTTATCTGGCTCCAGTGCGAGGGAAGTATAAAACTCGACCGTTCTGGACCTATGAATCAGTACGCAATATCCTAAGAAATCGAATATATACGGGAGATACTGTTCCCTTTAAGTCGCATGTGATTCGTGTTGGAAGTGACCATGTGAGACAGATTCCAGAGGAATTGCAGGAGATTATTCCCTGCACACATGAACCATTAATCTCCAGAGAATTATATAATAGAGCAATTCAGGTGATAAAATCAAATAAGAAATCCAAGAAAAATAAAGAGACATATTTATTTACTTCTCGGTTGGTATGTGGCTGCTGCGGGAACCATCTTGTAAAAGGAAAGGCAACAAATAAAGTATGGAGATGTACAAATGGCCGATATATACGAAATCTAGATTGCGATAAAGTATTAATTAGAGATGATGTGATTAATGGAATAGTGTTAAACGCAATCAGGAAGTTATGTCTTCTGACTGATGAAAAAATTACATCAGTGTGCAAAGAGACTATTGGAACAAGAACAGAACAGCAAACTGTGTCAGACGCATTAAGTCAGTTAAAGCTGCAATTGTCACGCCTTCAAAACAAAAAGATGGAAGAATATGAGAGATACGCATCAGGACAGATACCAGTTTCGGAGTTTAGTGAATCCAAAACACAAATTATGTTGCAAATGGAAAAAATACTTGATATTATTCAAAAGAAAGAACAGGAACTTAATATGATTACTAGAGCAGCGGACGAGCAAGAAACATTGATGCACCAAATGAGAAGAATATCACAATATAAAGGAGTTAGTGAACTTAATCCTGCTCTTTTGAAAGCACTTGTAAAGCAAATAGTTGTTAAACCGGGGGATAAGATCGAGATAATTTGGAATTTCTCGGATATTATAGGAAAAATGATAGGGGATGTAACAAAATCTGTTTTGGAAATTGCGATTTGACAAAACAGCACAGCATTTTGACAAAAAATTACTTAAATTTGTTGTCCCTACTTGACAACACTCCTGTCGGGGTCGCCGATCTTGCAAAATGGCCGAATTGTGGGCGCCGTGACGCATGTGTTCGTGCAGGACGCGAAGAAGGGCTACGGGATTTTCGTGGAGAGTATGCTAGGGCACTAAATATGTGTTTACTTTTCGCCTGTTTTTGCTATAATAATGAGAGACAGATGCCGTAACCGAATATCCGAAAATGAAAGCCGGAATTAAAGCCTGTTGCGCGGGTTTTTAATTCCGGTAATCAATATCCTCCAAAATACAAAAAAGTATTGACACGTTTTTGGACAATGATAAAATTAAGATATTGTTTTGGACAAATCAATACAAAAAGAGACAAGGCGGATCTTGTCCGAGAAAAAACGTGTGGAGGTTTTTCTGGTGAGACGGGGAGAGAAATTTCTGGTTGCAATTTTGCTTTTGGCGCTGACGGCACGGTCCTTTGTGCCGTTTCAGGCGCAGGCTTCGGAGACGGAAAGCGGCGTTTTGGAGACAGATGCGAAGACCTTGACGGGGATTCAGGTGATTGACGGAGATTTCTGTTGTTTTTCGGAGGACGGAGAGATCGATGAGAAACGAACGGACGAGCTGCGCGCGGCGGCCCGTGAGGAGTCGGACATCAGTCCGTTGGTGAAGCTGATCGGGGAGCCGAACGAAAAGGAATACTTCGGGCAGGGATGCTGGTTCGGGGCGAGCGGCAAGGAGAGCGGTGAGGACGGGACATGGTACTACGATAATTTCATGGTCTATGTCTATGAGACAAAGGACATTACATATTATATGGGCGCGAGCGCTCAGACGGCGGAGAAGACGGATTTTCAAAGCATGCTTGCGGCGGTCGTCGAGAGCGAGGCAGGTACTGTCAGCGATCCGGAGGCCAGACTGAAGGCTTTGTTCCGATATGTGGAAGAGGAATACAGTTATGCGCGGAAAATGGGATTTGAGGCGTACAGCGGATGGCAGGAGGATTACGCGTATGAGATGCTCTCCGAAATGTCAGGAAGCTGCTACCATTACGCGGTGCTGTATGGCTTTCTGGCAAAGGAAGCCGCGGATTGCGACGTGAGGATCTGCGTCGGGACAACGAACGGCTTTTCTGCGTCTTCATGGCAGCCGCATGCATGGACGGAGGCAGAGCTTGACGGAAAGTGGTATGTCTTTGACACGAATCTGGACAAGTACGGAGCGGATTCGACACTGAAATATTATAAGCTGAGTATCGACTCTGACAGCTACAGGAAAACCTACAAGGTCGAGGAGAGCTATGAGGTTTCCTTTGAACCGGAAACGGGAACGGAGAGCGAAGCAGAGACAGAGATCGAGACGGAGGCAGAAGCAGAATCTGAAGTTCTGACAGCGGCTGAGTTGCAGACGGAGACAGAAACAGAAATAGAGACAGAGATCGAGAGCGAATCAGAGACGGAGGTCGAGACAGAAGCAGAGTCAGAGACGGAGACCGAGCCGGAGACGGCGACAGAGGTGGAAGTCAACGAGGAGGACGAGTGTGTCCTGACATTGGACAATCGCACGGGGCTGGTATTTTCGGAGGCGCACCTTACGGGAGACGAGATGATTCTGGTCGAGAAGGACGGGACAGAGCATACTTTCTCCGAAGTGAACAAGGAGGATATCAAATATCCGCATCTGGTCGTGTACGGAAATTTTCTGGCAATAAAATATACCTCGGCGGAAACGGGAAAAGCGGGCAGGCTCACCGAGGACGGAGACGAGATCGTTTTTGACGTGCCGCAGACCATGACCGTCATCAGCACCGCGTATGTGCGCTCGGGAGCGGGACTGGACTGCGATAAGCTCTCTGTTGCAGATAAGGGCGCTTCGATCAAGGTGCTTGCCGAGTCCGGGAAATGGTTCAGAATCGCGCTGAAGGACGGTCGGGAAGGCTATATTTCCAAGGTTGCCGTGATTGTGGAGGAGAAGCTGCCGACTGCGGGAGAGCCGCAGGGTGAACAGGAGACGGAGAGCGAGACAGAGCCGGTGCCGGAGCTGGTAGTTGTGGAGGAAGACGGAGAATATTATCGGTATCTGCGGTTCACGCCGGCGGAAGATACCATTGTGAAGATCGACGGAGAACCGTGCTATGTGGCGGCCGGGGGTTCGCTTTCCGAGGGATGGAAGGTGCTGGGAGACAAGCTGTACTACTCGGATGCGGACGGTCGGCTGAAGCACTCCGAGACGTACGACGGGATCCGCTTCGGGAGAGACGGCGCGGCGCTGAACAGTACAGATGCGCGTCTGAAGATGAGGGTGATCGAGATCTTGAATGCGATCACAGACGACACGATGACACAGAGGGAAATGCTGTCCGCCTGCTGGAAATACGTGACGCGGGGACACATTTCATATGCCGGGAAATATCCGGATCTGAATGCCGAGGGCTGGCAGAGAAGCATGGCGCTCGACGTTCTGAACAGCGGCAGCGGGAATTGTTACGGTTTTGCCTGCGCGTTTGCGGCTTTGGCTGAGGGGATCGGCTACGAACCTGAGGTAGTCTGCGGCAGAGTTTCCGGTTCGAGGGACGGCGCTTCGGACGGTATGACAAGACATTCATGGGTGATGATAAACGGATACCATTATGATCCGGAGGCTCAGTGGGCCGGCTGGTGTGCGGGAATTTACGGATACGGTTCTTATCCGGTCGCGCACTCGGTACAAAAGATCGTGACGTTTTAATTTGCGCAGGCGTTGGCTGTCTGCCGAAATAGATTTCGTTACAGACGGTTTTGAACAGGAAAAACGATGATGGGAGGGAAGAAAATGCGCGCGGGAAAATGCAGATACGGCATGCTCTATGCTTTTGTTCTGGCTGCGGCTGTGCAGCTCATGGCGGGAAGCGCTTTCTTCCTGCATGCATCTGCCGAGGGATTTTCCGCGGATATCTCGGGTGCTACCGGCTGGGGCACAACCTCCGTCACGGTATACCGGGAGGATATGAGTACGGTGGGAACGATCGAGGCGAAGGAGCCGTTTCGGATTCTCGGAAGATACAACGAGGAGCTTTTGCAGATCGAATACAATGGCATGACCGGGTACGTGGATACCGACAATATCCTGATCAATCTTCCCGATGTGGAGCCGGATATTATCTACAATCTGACGAATGCCACGGGTTCTGTTTTTACCGCGACTACCGAGCGGGGGACGACGAATCTGAAGCTGAGCATATTTGGCGATCAGTTATATTATAACGGGGATATTCTTGATTTTTACAATAAGGACGCAGGCACGGAAAAAGCGGGAAAAGTGTGGGATGAGAAGCTCGGGAAATATGAGTTTATCGTGCCGATCCTGTTTACCGCCGCGGAACGCATAGCGGCGGCCAGAAGCATGGCGGCGGCGGACGGCTATAATTTCAAGATTTATGACGCCTACCGCACAAACGTAGCCACGCATCTGATGAATTCCTCCTTCAACAGTCTTTACGACCAGACCGGAGGGGCTTTGGTGCTGGGCGGTTATGACACAAGCTTCTATGTGGCGGCGGCTCTTTCCGCCCACAATATCGGTTGCGCCATTGACGTAACGATGGTGCGGGACAATGTCGAGGTCGATATGCCGACGAAAATGCATGTGCTTTCCGGAGATGCGGTTTTGCTGAATTATTCTTCCGGGGGAAGGATGGCGGCGGAGCTCTACGGACAGCCGTACAGCTATTATGAGAGTAATTTCGCGGGGACGATGACGGAGGACGCGAAACGTCTGTGCGCCTATATGATCGAGGCGGGACTGACCGGACTGGGCTCGGAATGGTGGCATTATCAGGATCAGGCGGGATACAACCGCAACAGCGGCTATTATTCCAATCTCGCCACATGGTATCCGTGCCAACTGTACGCTTCTGCGGATCAATCCGGATCGCAGGAAACGACGGCCACGAGAGCCGATGCCGTCTATCAGCTCTGGGCGGCGTCCGGGTTTCCGAAATCGGACGGAGAGCTTCCGTTTACGGATGTGACCGAGTATGATTATTATTACAATGCTGTGCGGTGGGCGTTTTCGAGGGGAATCATCTCCGGCAGCAGCGCGACGACATTTTCCCCGAATGATGCCATTACAAGGGCAGGTTTTCTGAATATGCTTTATCAGAATTTCGGAAATCCGGACGAGGCCGCCGTGGCGGAGGGCTCTTTTGACGACGTCAGCACGAACGCATGGTATTATATCGCGGTGCAGTGGGCAGCGGGACGCGGGATTACGGAAGAGACGTCCGGCGAGTTCAGGCCGGCGGCGGTTCTGACGCAGAGGCAGATGCACGGATTTCTGACGCGCGCGGATCAGTCGGGGATAAAGCTCAGCGCGAATTATCTCTGACGACAGGGATGCGGGACGGCAGGAATCGGACGCTGAATGCGGATCCCGGCCGGAACGACGAGGGAGAAGGATATGAAAAGAAAAGAATGGAAATACAAGGGCATAGGTTTTCTTCTGGCTATATGCCTGTCTCTGCTCTCCCCTCTGGCGGCGTTGGGGGAATCGGAAGAGACCGGAGGCGCGCCGGAGCTTTCGGCGGAGGCTGCCGTCGTGATGGATCTGGACACGGGGGATATCCTTTACGGTAAAGCGGAAAATGAGGCAATCTATCCGGGCGGCCTTACAAAGATCATGACGGTGCTTCTGCTTGCCGAAAATTATGACCTGACAAAAATGGTTTCTTTCTCAGAGATTCTTTATGATCTTGAGGAGGATAGCCTGAAGCTCGAGCTTCAGCCCGGAGAGGAGATCACGCTTTACGACGCGGCCTGCGCGATCATGCTGAGCTCGGCAAACGATGTCGCGAATGGGATCGCGGAATATATTGCGGGGAGTCCGGACGCGTTCGCTGTGCGGATGAATGAGCGGGCGGCCGAGCTGGGCTGCGTAAACACACATTTTTCAAATCCGCACGGCCTGTATCGCGAGGATCTGTATACGTGCGCCGGAGATCTTGCGCTGATCGCAAAGGCGGCGTACGAGAACGAAGCCTTCCGGGAGATCTGCAGGCTGACGGAGTACACGATCCCGGCCACCAATCTGACGGAGAGCCCGAGACAACTGCTGAATTACCACCAGATGATTCAGGAGGGCTCCGGCTATTATCAGGAGTGGTGTCTGGGAGGAAAGAGCAGCTACACCTCGCAGGGGCTGAACTCGATCGTGACTTTCGGCAGCAGCGGAGAGAAGAATCTGGTCTCGGTAGTGCTGGGCGTACCCGACGCCGACGCAGCCTACGAAGAGACGGCGGATCTTTTTTACTATGGTTTTGGAGAGGCGTCCGATGTGAAGGAAGCGGCTGAGGGCGCGAAGAAGCAGGCGAGAGGGCAGACAGGACTCGAGCCGATATCGGCTTCCGAGGAGGCAGGGGAGACGCTGACCCCGCCGACGACAAAGGATACACTGCAGCAGACCGAGGAGGAGCTTCAGACGACGGAGAGTACCGGTGAGACGGCCGGAGAAAGCGCCGCGGAGGAGCTTACGGAGAATACGGAAAATCGCGCGGAGGAAAGCGCCGGGGAGACTGAAGCGGGGACGCAGAAGTCCGAGAACAGTATCGATACCGTGCTGAATCGCTTGGAAGAGTTCTGGAATGTGGGGCGCGGCGTCGCTTCCCGCTATGCAAAGGATCACTTCAAGCAGGTATTTGCGCTCGGGTGTCTGTTTATGCTGTTTTTGCTCCTGCTGATCATTGTGCTTTTCCGCAGGGCGGTCAGGGGCTCCAAGAGCCGCAGGGAGCGAGAAAGGGCGGAACGGATATGGAAGGAGAAGGAATCCCTGATCGAGACGATGTCGGTCGAGGAACTGGAGGAGGAGCTTCGCAGACGGGAAAAGCTGGAAAGGGAAATGATCGACGGCGGCACGGAAAAGAAAGACTCGGACGGGATCAACCCGGCAAGCTACCCGAGAGGGGACGAGTGACAGAAACGCATGTATTTAGCAGATCTCTGCTATTTAAAAGGAGGAAGACATATGTACAAAGAGAGAAAGAGAATGATTTTGGGGTCGTTGGGATTGGCTGTGTGCCTTGCAGCCGGATTTGCCGGCTCGGCGGCGAGCGCGGACGAGGGGACCGCAAAGAGCGTGAGCATTACGGACATGAAGGGGCGTGAGATCACGCTGGATCAGCCGGCGGAGCGCATTGTGGCGCTCACGGCGTCGGATTGTGAGATCCTCTATGCGATCGGCGCGGGGGACAAGCTGGTCGGCCGCGGCACATACTGCGATTATCCGGAGGAGGTTCTGGAGGTGCCGGAGGTGAATTCCGGCGAGGACATGAATATCGAGGAAGTGATCGCGCTGGATCCCGATGTGCTGCTCATGAGCGATATGGCGCAGACGGAGGAGCAGATACAGATGCTTGAGGACGCCGGGATCAAGGTAGTCGTCAGCGAGGCGAAGGATATCGAGGGCGTGTATACGGCGATCGAGATGATTGGCGCGCTGATGGGACAGGATGAGAAAGCAGCGGAGGTCATCGACGGCATGAAGGATACGTTTGCCGAGCTGTCCGAGAAGTCGACCGGCGACGGCACGCAGACGGTATATTTTGAGGTGTCGCCGCTGGAGTACGGTCTCTGGACGGCGGGCGCGAACACGTTTATGGATGAGATCGCCACGATGCTGGGTGTGAAGAACTGCTTCGCGGACGTTGACGGCTGGGGTGAGATCTCGGAGGAGCAGGTGCTGGAGCGCAATCCGGATTTCATCGTGACGATCACGATGTATTTCGGCGAGGGGCCGACGCCGACCGAGGAAATTCTTTCCCGCACAGGCTGGGAAAATGTGACCGCGGTAAAGAATCAGAAGATCCTGAATCTGCAGAACGACGAGCTGTCCCGTCCGGCTCCGCGGCTCGCGGACGGAGCGAAGCTGCTCTATGACTTTATTTACGGGGAAGCGGAAGACGCAACCGAGGCTGCAACGGAGATGACTCCGGCGGAGGAATCTGCCAAGACCGAGTAATGCGCAACGGATCAGATGACAAAGATTGAATGACAAAGACCGAACGTCAGAGAATCGCATTGGATGATAGGCATCAGGAGAATTTGAGATGAGAAAGCACCCGGAGCATTTTCGGCCAACCGAATACCTGATTTTCAGCCTTGTCACGCTGGCCGTGATGTGTCTCTGCGTCTGCGTCGGCAGCGTCAGCATTCCGCTGTCCGAGACGGTGCGGGTGATCTGGAGCGCGCTGTCCGGACAGGGGCAGACCTCCGGGCTGTCGAACTCGATCATCCTGTCGGTGCGGCTGCCGCGCGTGTTCTGCGTGGCGCTCTCAGGGAGCGCGCTCTCTTTGGCGGGCGCGGCAATGCAGGGACTTCTGAAGAATCCGCTGGCGGACGGCTCGACGCTTGGGGTGTCCTCCGGCGCGTCGCTCGGCGCGGTGCTCGCGATCGCGTTCGGAGTCACGATTCCGGGACTGCCGTTTTCTGGAACAATGATTATGGCGATCCTGTTCGCGTTCCTGTCTCTGCTGGTGATTTTGGGACTTGCCTACAAGCTGGACTATTCTCTGTCAACGAATACGATCATATTGATCGGGGTGATCTATTCCATGTTCATGTCGAGTCTTATGAGCATCGTGATCACTTTTGCGTCGGATAAAATCCAGAGCATCACGTTCTGGACGATGGGGAGCCTGCAGAATTCCAGTTACAAGAACGCGGCGATTCTTCTGGCGGCGTTCCTGCTGTGCGGCGGCGTGCTGTTTCTCCATGCGCGGGAGCTCAATGCGTTCGCGGTGGGAGAGGACAACGCGCGGCACGTCGGCGTGAACGTGCGTCGAACGAAGCTGACGGTGCTGATCATGGTGTCCATCCTGATCGGCGTCTGCGTCTCGGTCGGAGGGACGATCAGCTTCGTGGGACTCGTCACACCGCACATGGTGCGCATGATCGTCGGGCCGAACCACAGGCGGCTGCTTCCGGCCTCGGCATTCGGCGGAGCGGTGTTTCTGCTGCTTGCGGATCTGGCGGCGCGTATTCTGCTGAATCCGCGGGAACTTCCGATCGGCGTCGTCACAAGTCTGGTGGGCGCGGTAGTCTTCGTGTTCATTTTTTATCAGACGAGAAAAAATTGAATACTTATGAATTGCATTTACCAGACGTCAGCGGACTGGGGCGGTTTGGCTTAGAAATCGCGCCGCATTAAGTACGGATAAATCGGAAAGGGGTGACCGCATGCTGGACGTGAAGGAGCTCTCCGTGAGCTACGGGAGCTGTACGGTCGTTGACCGGCTGAGCTTCCACGTTTCAGAGGGGCAGTGGCTGATGATCGTCGGACCGAACGGCGCAGGCAAGTCCACGGTGCTGAATGCGGTCACACAGGGTGTTGCCTATACCGGGACTGTGTCTTTGCAGGGGAAAGATATTAAAAAAATCTCTCCCGCGCAGCGGGCGAGGGAGGTCGGCGTCCTTGCGCAGAACCATTTCGTCGGTTATGAATTTACCGTGGAGGAGGTTGTGCGGCTGGGGCGCTATGCGTATTCCTCGAAGGTGCTTGCGGGAAGAAAGGATGAGGATGAGAGAGCCGTTGAGGAGGCGCTTGCGCTGACCGGAATGGAGGCGCTTCGCGGTCAGTCCGTGCTGAAGCTGTCGGGCGGCGAATTGCAGAGAACATTTCTGGCTCAGGTGTTCGCGCAGGATCCAAAGCTTTTGCTTTTGGACGAGCCGACGAATCATCTCGATCTGGTCTATCAGAAGCAGGTGTTTGAGCTGATCGCGCAGTGGGTAAAGCAGCCGGGACGGGCGGTGGCCTCAGTGGTGCACGATCTGTCGCTCGCGAAAGCGTTCGGCAGCGATGCGTTTTTGATGAGCAAGGGCAGACTTGTCGCGGAAGGCGCGATTGATGAGGTGCTGCGCCCGGAGCATTTAGATCCGGTCTACCATATGGACGTTTGTGCGTGGATGAGGGAGATGCTTTCCCAGTGGGAGGTGGCAATATGCCAAATTCCAGAATGATCTTGCTGACCGGGGGTTCCGCCTGCGGGAAGAGTTCCTACGGGGAGGAGCTTTGCATGAAACTTCCGTTTCCGCGTTATTACATCGCGGCGATGCGGCCCTTCGGGGACGGAAGTGAAGAAAAGATCGCGCGTCACAGGAGACTGCGCAGCGGGAAAGGCTTCGAGACGATTGAGCGCTACACGGATCTGCAGGGGCTTACGCTTCCGAAGCGGGGGACAGTCCTGCTGGAGTGCATCTGTAACCTCACGGCGAATGAGATGTTTGACGAGAACGGCGCGTGGACCGATCCGTACGAGACGGTTGTCGCGGGAGTCGAAGCACTGCGTTGCCAGAGCGACACATTGATCGTGATCACAAATGAGGTCGGCACGGACAGCCGGGCATACGATCCGGGAACGCGGGCTTATATGGACGTGATCGGACGCATCAACCGGACGATTGCGCAGCGGGCGGACGTGGTCTGTGAACTGGTCTGCGGGATTCCGCTGGCAGTGAAGGGAAGTCTGGAAGAGACGATTTGAAATGATGAAAGGATGCGGTATTTGCTGCGGCGGGGAAATGAAGATCCTAAGAGGAGCAGAACCGGATAGCCGGAGGATTGAAAAATGATTTTGATTGTCGGGGGCGAGAGTTCTGGGAAACGGAGCTTCGCCGAAACACTTGGATATACGGAAAAGGATATCGCGGACGCGGTGATTGATGAGCGCCCCGTTGTGTATCATCTGGAGCGGCTGGTTTTCGCGCAGCCGGAGCAGGCAGACGCGCTTCTGGACAGTCTGCTTGAGAAAGAGGTTGTGATCTGCTGCGAGGTGGGAAGCGGCATTATACCCGTTGACCGGAATGAGCGGCTGGGGCGCGAGGCGACGGGCAGGCTGTGCGTGCGTCTGGCACAGCAGGCGCAGGCGGTCGTGCGCATGGTGTGCGGGATCCCGACCGTGATAAAAGGGAAACTGCTTTATGAAACCTGATGCCGTGCAAACACTTTGCAGGAAATCAGAATGCCGATTCCAATAATCATCATTTGCTGCACCTTTTCGTCAGTCAGTATTCCTGCGTACTTTTCTGCAATCAACTTATCTATTCCTTTTTTTCTCTACAAAGCGGAAGATTTGAAAAAGGCAATCACCTTTGCGCCGTCTGAAACATTCTCAATTCGCAGATAACCGTCGTGGCGTTCACAAAGCAGCTTGCAGATATAAAGACCAAGGCCGAAATGCGTAAAGCGGTCCGTCTCTTCGGTAAAATACGGACTGGTTGCCTTGGGCAAAGCGTCTTTGTCAAATCCTTTTCCGTCGTCAGCGACCGAAAGCAGCAAGCCGTTGTCGCGCAGCGCGAAAGAGATCGTGATTCTGCTGCGGGCATAGCGGACGGCGTTTGCGATCAGATTATTACTTACCCGCAAAACGAAGCCGGTGTCAATGGATAAGCGCGCGGCAGGGACGCTGTTTTGCAGACACAGCATTTTCCCTTTTTGCTTACAGATCATTTCCATGCTTTGATACAGAGCCGACAAGAAGGGCTGCAAAAGAATGGCTCTGCATTCCGGCCGCGTATCCTCTAAACGTCGCAGATTACTCATGCTGCTCACATAGGTTTCCATGCGCGAGATCTGTCTTCCCATCGTAACGGCAGTTTCCCATGTCTGTGGATCATCGCTTGCCTGCAGCATTTCGTTGTACCCTTTCAGAACCGTGAGAGGGGTGCGCAGATCGTGGGCAAACGCGGCGTTAAGCTGTTTGCGTTCCTCAACCTGCCGCCACATTTCCGAGAAGTTCTTTGCTAGTGTGGCGCGCATGGTTTCAAAGGATTTGCAGAGCTGCCCCAGCTCATCGTTGCTGCTATAGTCGATCGTAAAGTTCAGATCGTTGTCTGATACTTTTTCGGAGGCTGCGTACAGCTCTGCAAGAGGTCTTTTTAATCGGTTCCTGTAAAACAGTAATACTGCGGCAATGATACAGAACGCCGAATACAGCGGCGCTGCGACAATAGAAAGGATCTCTAAAAGAGTGATCATATGCTTATCGTGTTCCGAATATGCGATAGGAGCATTGCTGACAAAGACGCCGTCGCCCAGTTGTTCGCCCTGTCTGTTTGTCAGGTAATACTTCTCGCCATGCGCCGGATAGGAGACTTTGATCGCGTTGATCCTGCTGTCACATAAAGAAATTGTCGTTACAGAAAGAGCAAGGGCAAGCACAACAAAAGCCGCTATATATAACACAAGACTTTTTCGCAGAGATAAATTTCGCCTGGCGTGTTTTATTTGATCCATTTGTAGCCGCACCCCCAAACGGTTTCGATGTACGTCTGATCCGTATAAGCGGCGATTTTAGTCCGTATTCTACGGATGTGTTCAGCGACAACATTGCTGTCGCCTTCGCTGTCATATCCCCAGACCCGTTCATAGATCCGTTCCTTGTCAAAGACTTGTCCTGGATTTTGGGAAAGCAGCTCCACGATGTCAAATTCCTTTTTAGCAAGCCCGAGACGCCTTCCTGAAAAGAACAGGCAGCGCTCGGAGTAGTCGATCGTCAGCTCGCCGGAAAATTTGATCTGTGTCTCAAAGCTGTGCCGCGTTTCACGGCGTAGGTGAGCGCGTACCCTTGCCTCAAGCTCTATAAGCGAAAACGGTTTGACAATATAATCGTCGCCGCCGACGGCAAATCCTTTTACTTTGTCCGTATCTTCAATTCGCGCAGTCAAAAAGAGGATCGGGCAGGATACATGATCGCGGATCCGTCTGCAGACCTCAAGTCCGTCCATTCGCGGCATATTTATGTCCAGCAGGATAAGATCCGGCTGCCGTTCTGCCTGTTTTAATGTATCTGCGCCGTTTGCGGCAGTCAGAACAATATAACCCCTGCTTTCAAAAAAGCTGCGGAGCATTGAGACAATATCCGGTTCATCGTCGGCTATCAATATTTTACAGTTCACTTTTCGTTCCCCCTTAAAGGTGAAAACTATCAGGTAATTCTCAACTATTTATCTACTTTTGCATGTCCTTGCGCGTATCGATTGGTTTTTCCTACCGACAATAAGTTCACTCTTGTGATTATATACGGCTGACCGAACAGAATCAATAGAGCAAGGAAAGAAAGAGGTTGAATGAAAACCGGAAGTCCGCTATAATATCCACAAAGAAACGTCCTAACAAATTTTAGGTTACGGCGTACCAAAAAATAAGAACTAAAAAGCGACAAAAGGAGGAAAGGTTTATGAGCGGAGAGGTTGTCGAGAAATTGAAAAAGACAAAATCGGTGGAGGAAGTTCTGAGCATCGTGAAGGAGTACGGCGCAGAGGTGTCCCCGGAACAGGCACAGGAGCTGTTTGATCAATTTCATGAGCAAGGGGAGCTTTCTGAAGATGAGCTGGCTGCCGTTGCGGGCGGAGAATATGCGTCGGTATATGTGAAGGACGTGGGCTATGTACTCTATGAGACAGACAGAAAGTCAGCCACATGCACAGCGACCTGCTTCTGGTGCGGGATAGACCAGAAGTCTGCTGCGGCGAAGAACCCCTGTACATATTTCCTTTCAAGAGGGATACATTCGTGGGTATATTCCGGCGGCTGCTGATCTTAAAAACAGAGAGAATTTACCGGACACTGCCGGAAATGGAGGGGCGCGTGAAACGGTCGAGGATCGCTTGGAAGGTCAGCAAAAATTCGGTGGGGAGGGCAGCGCGAGCGTGTGCGGCGCTTTTGCTGCCTTTGTTTTTGTGCTTTGCAGTGGAATGCGCGGCGTCTGCAAAGGGAAAAGCTTATGTCGCGGTGTTCTATCGAACGTTCGAGGACGAGGAGGATCCGGAAGCGGCAGACGTGCGCGCTGCGCTGCGCGAGGCGCTTGAGGATGCGGGGATCATGTATCAGGAATATGACGGGAAAGACGATCCGTTGATACAGATAATGCAGATCGTGCAGGAGAAGGACGCGATGCTTCTCATTGTAAACCCGGCAGAGCAGAGCATTGGGGATGCAGGAGAAAAAGCAGGAGAAGAAACAGAAAAGAATATCGTCGCAGATACAGGGGCGGATGTCACCGCGGATATCATCACGCAGACGGATGGCAGGCCGTTGATTTTCTTTGATTGTGAGATCAGCAAGGAAACGGCGGAGATGACGGAGGATCTGTGTGTGCTGGTGAACGCGGCGGAGCCGGATACGGAGACGGCTGCGGAGGAGACCGGACAGGAGAGGCCGGGATCGGAAAAGGAATCCGCAGCAGAGAAAGGGTCCGAAACCGGGATAACGGGAGCAGAAACACGGATTGAAAACGAAACAGAAAACGAAACAGAAACTGAAACTGAAGCAGAAAACGAAACCGGGTTCATGCCGCCGGAAAAGAACATTCAGGGCATGGCGGACGCGATCGCGCTCATTGCAGGAAATTACATGACCGGAGCCGGATACTTTGAAGGAATCGAAGAAGCCTGGATTACAGACGAGTGGCGTGTGGATGTACCGTGCCGGTTTTGATATATGCGCGTATGGAAATTTTTCGCTTGCTGATTTAGATATTTATGAAAAAATCTGTTCATATTCGGGAACATTCTATTATAAAGAAAAAGAAAAGAAAAAATAAAGAATTGCACTTGCTTTTTTGGGCGATATAACCTATGATGAAGTTGAAAGAAGAAAGGAGGACTGAATATGGCACAGACAGTTAATGTGAATTTTAAACTGGATGCGGATGTAAAGAAAAGCATGGAACAGGTTTGCTCAGAATTAGGCCTTTCCTTGAGCGCGGCATTCACTATATTTGCAAAAAAAGTCGGAAGAGAAAGACGTATACCGTTTGAGGTTTCCGTAGATCCTTTTTATTCAGAGAGTAATATGGCATATCTGCGCCGTGGCATTGCTGCACTTAATGCCGGCGAGGGAACTGCGCATGAGCTTATTGAGGTTGAGGACGAATGAATAAAATATGGTTTGATGAAGCATGGGAGGATTATTTGTACTGGCAGACGCAGGATAAGAAAACGTTAAAGCGTATCAATATTCTGCTTAAGGATATTGAACGGGGAAATTTTGATGGTATCGGAAAACCTGAGCCGCTGAAAGGAGAATTGAGCGGTTTTTGGAGCAGGCGTATTGATGATTCAAACAGATTAGTGTACCGTATCAGTGGTGATAGGTTGGAAATCCTGTCATGCAGAGGACATTACGAGGACAAATGATTTCCCGTTATAAATGCAGAACTACAGAAGAAAGAGGAAAGTTATGAAGGTCGTATTGCAGAATCTGACGAAGATATTCCCGGGGCGCGGGCGAAAGTCAAAAGGAGACGTGGTCGCGGTCAGCGATTTCAGCTTTGAGATCCCGGATGGGAAGCTGATCGGGCTGCTCGGGCCATCCGGCTGTGGCAAGAGCACGACGCTCAATCTGCTGTGCGGGCTGGAACATCCGACGAAAGGCAGAATTTTCTTCGGGGAGGACGACGTCACGGATCTCCCGGCGGAGAATCGGGGCGTGGGCATGGTCTTCCAGAATTACGCTCTCTACCCGCATTTGACCGTGAAGCAGAATATTCTTTTTCCGCTGGAAAATCTAAAGGGAGACGAGAAGCTCTCAAAGGAGCAGATGCTGGAAAAAGCGCAGGAGGTCGCGAAGCTGGTTCAGATTGACGAGCTGATGGAGCGCAAACCGGCGGAACTCTCCGGCGGACAGCAGCAGCGTGTGGCGATTGCGCGGGCGCTCGTGAAGATGCCGCGCATTCTTTTGATGGATGAACCGCTTTCAAATCTGGATGCCAGACTCCGGCTGCAGACGCGTGAGGAAATCCGCAGGATCCAGAGGGAGACACAGATCACGACGATTTTCGTGACGCACGATCAGGAGGAAGCGATGAGCATTTCGGATAGGATCGTTGTCATGAAGGAGGGCGTAGTCCAGCAGATCGGAAAGCCGCAGGACGTCTACGACGATCCGATCAACCTGTTTGTCGCGAAGTTTCTCGGGACGCCGCCGATCAATGTATTCGACGGAAGGGTGAAGGACGGGAGACTGTTTATCGGTGAAGAGGACGTCCTCGCAGCGAACGGGATTGCGGATCAGGAGGTTTTCGTCGCGATCCGTCCGGAGGGCTTTGTCCTGAACGAGCAGGGCGCGTTTTCCTGCGAGCTGAAACGCGTCGAGGTGATGGGACGCGATATCAGCGTGGTTTCCTCGCACAAGGCGAGCGAGAATGAAGTGATCCGTTCGATCATTGCGGCGGAGAACAAGATGGACACAAAGGCCGCGAAGGTGCGTTTCGATCTGAAGCCGAATAAGGTGTTTGTCTTCGACAAGAAGACAGAGAAGCGGCTGCTGTAAGAAAAGAAAGACTGAGGAGAACACAAACAATGGAAAGAAGAACGATGAAGGGCTGGCTGTATCTGTTGCCGGCGATCCTTTTTCTGGGACTGTTTCTCGTGTACCCGCTGATCGACGTTTTTGTCTATTCCTTTGAAGAGGGATACAATTTCGCGTCGCAGACCTATCATGGCGTCGGCGGTTACAATTACGCGTATGTCCTGCGTGATCCGTATTTTCTGCAGGCGGTGCGAAACACGTTTATTCTCGTGGTGATCACCGTGCCGCTGTCCACGGGCATTGCGCTTCTCATCTCCGCGGGCCTGAGTTCGATCAAGCCGCTGCGGAACCTGTTCCAGACGGTTTATTTTCTGCCGTATGTGACGAACACGCTGGCGGTCGGTCTGGTGTTTATGATCCTTTTCAAGAAAACGCCGTACACCGACGGACTGGCGAATCTGATTCTCGCTTGGTTCGGACGCGGGCCGATTGATTTTATCGACGGACCGTATGCGGCAAAGATGTTCGTGTTGTGTCTGTATACGATCTGGATCGTCATGCCGTTCAAGATCCTGATTCTGACGAGCGCGCTGGCGTCCGTGAATCAGAGCTACTACAATGCGGCGAAGGTGGACGGCACGTCGCGGTTCCGCATTTTTGCGCGCATCACGCTGCCGATGATTTCTCCGACGCTGGTTTATCTTGTCATCACCGGCTTTATCGGGGCGTTCAAAGCGTACAGCGACGCGGTGGCGCTGTTCGGAACGAACCTCAATGCGGCCGAGATGAATACGATCGTCGGCTATGTGTACGATATGCTGTACGGCAACAGCGGCGGCTATCCGTCCTATGCGTCGGCGGCAGCGATCATCCTGTTCGCGATCGTGCTGACGATCACCTGCATCAATCTGCTGGTGAGCCGGAAGTATGTGCACTACGATGTGTAAGGAGAACAATAAATGGAGCACAAAATAGAATATGAACGAATCGAAAAGCGGGACAGAGCTCGGCGCGCGGTCACGGGAGCGGTCACTTATGTGCTGCTGGCATTCTGGGCGCTGGTCGTGCTGTTCCCCTTTTACTGGATGGTGCTGACCTCTTTAAAAAGCTACAGCGCCTACAATTCCGAATACATACCGCAGTTGTTTACGCTTTCGCCGACGCTGCAGAATTACGTGGACGCGTTTACGGCGGTGCCGCTCGGACGTTACTTTGCGAATACGATCGTATTTACGGTGGCGACTACGCTGCTGATGCTCGCGGTGACGGTGCTTGCGGCGTACGCGTTTGCGCGGCTTGACTTCCGCGGGAAGAATCTCATATTTACGCTGTTCCTTTCGCTGATGATGATTCCGAACGAGCTTGTAGTCATCACGAATTTTGTCACGATCACAAACATGGATATGCGCAATACGTTTCTCGGCCTGATCCTGCCGTCGGTGACGTCGGTCTTTTACATTTATCTGCTGAAGGAAAATTTCGAGCAGGTGCCGGATCAGCTCTACTACGCGGCGAAGGTGGATGGTACGTCGGACCTGAAATATCTGTGGAAAGTCATGATGCCGATCTGCAAGCCGACGATCGTGACAATCACGATCCTGAAGGCGATCGAGTGCTGGAATTCCTATGTGTGGCCGCGGCTGATTACAGACGACGAGGCGTATTTCTTAGTATCAAACGGCATTCAGGAGATCCGGGAGAACGGCTTTGGACGCGAAAACATCCCGGCGATGATGGCGGCGGTCGTGGCGATTTCCGTCCCGCTGATCGTGATCTTTCTGATCTTCCGCAAGAGCATTATGGCAGGCGTGTCGAGGGGAGGGACGAAAGGATGAGCAGGACAAGATACGATTGCACCGGTTCCGGAGCAGGCGCGGGTCGGTTCGCAAAAAGAAACCGACGTCTTGTATCCTGTGCGCTGTTCGTTTTGGTGATGTTATTTTCCCTCACCGGCTGCCATGGCAAACGGGAGCAGCGCACATTCGAGATCCCGGAGACCTTCGACGAGGCCGGGAAGTACGAGATCACGTTCTGGGCGAAAAACGATACAAATAAGACGCAGACTGCGATCTACAAGAAGGCGATCAGCGATTTTGAGAAGCTATACCCCAACGTCACCGTGAATCTGCGTTTGTACACGGACTACGGGAAAATTTACAATGACGTCATCACGAACATTGCGACGGACACGACGCCGAATGTCTGCATCACGTATCCGGATCATATTGCGACGTATCTGACCGGGCAGGACAGCGTAGTTCCGCTCGACGGCCTCTTTGCAGATGAGAAATACGGGCTCGGGGGCAGCGAGTTGAAATTCGATTCGCCTGCGCAGGAGGAGATCATTCCGCAATTTCTTGAGGAGTGCGCGTTTGACGGGAGCCATTACGCGATTCCCTACATGCGCTCGACCGAAGCATGTTATGTAAACAAGACCTTTGTAGAACAGCTCGGCTATACGCTGCCGGAGACTCTGACATGGGATTTCGTCTGGGAGGTCTCGGAGGCCGCGATGGAGAAAAATGCGGACGGCACATTTAAGCTCAACGGACAGAACGTCCTGATCCCGTTTATTTACAAATCGACGGACAATATGATGATTCAGATGCTTCGGCAGAAGGACGCAGGCTATTCGACGGACGCCGGTGAGATTCAAATCTTCAACGACACGACGAGAGAGCTTCTGGAGACGATCGCGGAGCATGTGAAGAGCGGAGCGTTCTCGACGTTCAAGATCTCCGGCTATCCGGCGAATTTCCTGAATGCGGGTCAGTGCATCTTTGCGATTGATTCCACGGCGGGAGCGACATGGATGGGTACGCACGCGCCGCTTCTGGACATCAGTGAGGACAAGCTGGTCGAATTTGAGACGGCGGTCATGGAGGTTCCGCAGTTTGATCCCGAGCAGCCTCAGATGATCTCGCAGGGACCATCCGTCTGTGTGTTCAACAAGGCAGATAAGCAGGAAGTGCTTGCCTCGTGGCTGTTTGCGCAATATCTGCTGACGGACGACGTGCAGATTGCCTATTCGCAGACCGAAGGCTATGTGCCGGTGACGAGCAAGGCGCAGAAGAGTGAAGCTTATCAGGATTACCTGCAGCGGGAAGGTGAGGATAACGCCACGTACTATGACGTCAAACTGCAGGCGGCGAAGCTGCTTCTGGCTCACACGGACGATACGTTTGTGACGCCGGTGTTCAACGGCTCCGCATCCCTGCGTGACGCGGCCGGGCAGCTTATTGAGACGACGACCAAGTCTGTTCGGAGGAAGCAGACGGTGGACGACGCTTATTTCAAAAAGCTGTACGAAGATACGGCGTCTCTGTACCATTTGGATCAGGGGAGCGCACAGATGGATCCGTCCGGCGAAGGGACGGGAGATCTGGGACCGCTACCGCTCACTTCAAAGCTTTTGCTCGCGGCGCTTGCGGCGGCATGGGTGTTGATCGCGGGGTATGTACTCTGCTCGGAACTCAGAAAAAAGAGCCGAGAATGATATTGGTGTTTTGTGCACAGCCCGAACAGGGAATTGCGATGCCAAGGCAAACCGTTGAGGGCCGTCGGTGCTTAGCGAGTGGGAACGAGCTTATGCACCGCTACGTGACCGATCCGAGCGGAAGCGCGTTTGCATTGGCATCGACAATTCCTGAAATACGGTTACGTACACAAATAATGATTGATTTCTGAGGACTTTTGTGTATAATAGGGAGTGAACATGCTTCGGGGCGGCAAACGGCCCGAAAGCAATCTATTACCGATCGTGGGGTTATCTGCGGTCAGGTACCACAAGGAGGATAAAGATGAAAAAATTTACGGCATTCTTACTGACAGCTTCACTTGTTCTGGCTTCTTCTGGCATCGCTATGGCGGATGAGACGGAGACGGAGCCGACGCTTACCCCGGAGGAGAAGTCCGAGGGCGTTATGACGCATGACGAGTATATGGCCGCGGCGGTGGATGACGAGGTTGTGATCGAGACCTACGTTCAGGCAAAGCAGTCATGGTGGGAGGACAAGGCGACGCTCTACACGCAGGATCAGGAAGGCGCGTACTTCATTTACAATATGACCTGCTCCGAGGAGGATTATGACAAGCTTGAGGTCGGCACGAAGATCCGTGTGACCGGCTACAAGGCCGAGTGGGAAGGCGAGATTGAGATCGCCGAGGGCGCGACGTTTGAGATCCTTGACGGCGAGTACATTGCTGAGCCGATCGATGTGACGGATCTTCTTGGCAAGGATGAGCTGATCGACCATCAGAACGAGCTGGTGACCTTCAAAGGAATGACCGTTGAGGCGAAGGAAGACGCTGAGGGCAACGAAGCGGCTTTCCTGTACAACTGGGACGGCTCCGGTCAGGACGGCGATGATCTGTATTTCGACGTATCTCTGGACGGCGAGACCTATACATTCACGGTAGAGTCTTATCTGTGCGACAACACGACGGACGTTTACAATGCGGTCAAGGAGCTGAAGGTCGGAGATGTGATCGACATGGAGGGCTTCCTGTACTGGTACGAGGGCGTGAACCCGCACATCACATCCGTAGCTGCGGCTGAGTAAGCAAAGCGGCGCAATTTCATACAGAACGATACGGGTCGATGCATGAGATTTCTGCATCGACCTTTTTCGACCCCTTTGCGACATAAATTTATGACATGTTTCGACAAAATAGTGTCGATATCGTCACAATTCCGCAAAAAACTCGTTTTTACATATAGAGGGGTAGCTGTCAAAGCGGGAGAAACAGGCAGAACGGTGTCGGTTTCTGCGATAAGATTTTCTTGCCAACGCAAGAGGTTGTTATATAATACAAGTAGTTTTTGTACGTGACAATTTTTGGTAGGGGCCCTCAAAAAATGCAGCAGTGCAACGACAAACTATCGAGTCAGGGGAGGAAAAGATGCAATGGAAAAGCTTAATATCGCGATTGCCGATGACAACGAGAGGATGGTGCAGCTATTGGATCATATCGTCAGCAGCGACGAAGAGCTGGAGGTTGTCGGAAAAGCAGGAAACGGGGAGGAACTGATCGATATTATCCGGGAGAAAAAGCCGGATGTTGTCCTTTTGGACATTATTATGCCAAAGCTGGACGGGTTGACGGTGATGGATCGCGTCAATCATGACCAGAATCTGAAAAAACCGGCATTTATTGTAATTTCCGCTGTCAGTCAGGAGAAGATGACGGAGGATGCGTTCGAGCTCGGGGCGGACTATTATATCCTGAAGCCGTTTGACAATGATATGGTCGTGAATCGGATCAAGCGGGTACGGGCGCGGCATCAGAAAAATTATACGAAGACGAAGAAATCAGGCTCTTATGAGAGCAAAAAAGAGTATATGGAGCATAATCTCGAGGCGGACGTCACGAACATCATCCACGAGGTCGGCGTCCCCGCGCACATCAAGGGGTACCAGTATCTGCGCGACGCAATCATCATGTCGGTAAACGACATGGAAATGCTCAATTCGATCACGAAAATCCTGTATCCGACGATTGCGAAGCGCCATCAGACGACGCCGAGCCGGGTGGAGCGTGCGATCCGGCATGCGATCGAGGTGGCATGGAGCCGCGGAAAGATGGACACGATCGACGAGCTGTTTGGCTATACGGTCAGCAACGGGAAGGGCAAGCCGACAAATTCCGAGTTTATTGCGCTGATCGCGGACAAAATCCGTCTCGAGTATAAGAACCGCGCGTGACGGCTTTCCGGTCGGATAGAAGGGATTTACGGAGACAGTAGTGTGCAAGATACACAAATTGTGATCCAAACAGTAATAAAATCATACAATATTTATGAAAACGGGCGAAGAAATGCTTTTCATTATGGGAGAAATGAGTTATAATCAGATTGATCTCGATAATGTCGAATAAGCGGAGGTTCGTATATGAAAAGAATATTGTATGTGACATCTGAGGCTGTGCCGTTTATCAAGACGGGAGGTCTTGCGGATGTGGCGGGCTCCTTGCCGAAGTGTTTTGATAAGAATGAGTTCGATGTGCGTGTGATTCTTCCCAAGTACCAGTGCATGAGCGAAGAGTGGAAGAGCAAGATGAACTATGTGACACATTTCTACATGGATCTTGCGTGGCGCTCGCAGTATGTCGGTGTGCTGGAGATGCAGTACGAGGGTGTACAGTTCTATTTTATCGATAACGAATATTATTTTTCCGGGGCGAAGCCTTACGGGAATATTTATCAGGACATTGAGAAATTTGCGTTTTTCTCGAAAGCCGCGCTGTCGGCGCTTCCGCTGATCGGGTTCCGCCCGGACATCGTACATTGCCACGACTGGCAGACCGGCCTGATCCCGGTTCTTCTCAAAGACAAGTTCCATGAGGGCGAGTTTTTCCGGGATATGAAGTCGATCATCACGATCCACAACCTCAAGTTCCAAGGCATCTGGGATGTGAAAACGGTGCGCGATATTACGGGACTTCCGGCCTATTACTTCACACCGGATAAGCTCGAAGCATACGGCGATGCGAACTACTTAAAGGGCGGCATTGTGTACGCGGACGCGATCACGACGGTGAGCGACACTTACGCCGAGGAGATCAAGATGCCGTTCTACGGTGAGGGCCTCGACGGGCTGATGAGGGCGCGTTCCAATTCCCTGCGCGGAATCGTGAACGGAATCGATTACGACGAGTACAATCCGGAGACAGACGCCCTGATCGAACATAACTACAATGCGCGGAATTTCCGCAAGGAAAAGATCAAGAACAAGCGCGCGCTGCAAAGGGAGCTCGGATTGAACCAGAGCGATTCGACCTTTATGGTCGGTATCGTTTCCCGTCTGACGGATCAGAAGGGCTTTGACCTGATCGCGCACATGATGGATGAGATGTGCCAGAACGATATCCAGATCGTGGTGCTCGGCACCGGCGAGGAGAAGTACGAGAACATGTTCCGTCATTTCGCGTGGAAGTATCAGGGCAAGGTGTCCGCGAACATTTTTTACTCCGAGGCGCTGTCGCACAAGATCTACGCCTCCTGCGACGCATTCCTGATGCCGTCGCTGTTCGAGCCGTGCGGACTGTCGCAGTTGATGAGCCTGCGCTACGGCACGGTGCCGATTGTCAGAGAGACCGGAGGACTGAAGGATACGGTCATCCCGTACAACGAGTACGAGAGCACCGGCACCGGCTTCAGCTTCGCGAATTACAACGCGCACGAGATGTATTTCACGCTTCAGTACGCGATGTCCGTCTACTACAACAAAAAACGCGAGTGGAACAAGATGATCGACCGCGGCATGGCGCAGGACTTCTCGTGGCACAGTTCGGCGGCGAAATACGCAGAGCTGTATAACTGGCTGTAGAGATCCACTTGTGCTATAGGATAAAAAGCAAATCATCTCCGGGAGCGCCTGCTGAGGGTCTTCCGGAGATTTTTTATGCGCAGACCCGCGAGAGGAAAAATTGTTGCTGCCGCAGCACGCGGGTCGCGCAGCGAGTAGGGAAAATTCGCCCTACTCGATTATAATTTATATAAATCAGGAATAATTTCCCTCCTTTTGGAAAATACTGTGAGCGTAACCACAAACTTTTCTGGAAGGAGGGAATTCTTATGAACGAGATTTCAGAACTGGATCTTCAGAATCTCCGTCATCTGATCGGCGGATTTTCGACGACACACTGCAAAATGCAGGCTTACGCGGAGCAGGCTTCCGATCCGAACGTGAAGCAGTTTTTCCAGAAATCCGCGCAGTCGGCAATGGAGAGCAGGCAGCAGTTAATGAAGTTTTTGCAGTAAGACAGCAGAGGAGGGAAAATGATGTTAGACGAGAAGACAATGGTATCAGATACTTTGGCGGGAATCAACGGCGAGCTTGTGCGCTATGGCGAGATGATCCCGCAGACGGAAAATATGCAGTTGAAGCAGACCCTGAAGCAGTTCCGCAACCAGTGTGAGCAGTCTCAGGAAGAGATTTATCAGATCGCGCGGAGCAGACAGTACTACGTACCGGCTGCGAAAGCGTCTAGAGAAGAGATTGATCATGTGAAGTCTGTTCTCACGCAGGGCTGAGGATAGCGAAACGGCAGTAGGCAACAGAGCCACTGCCGTTTTACTTTATGGATTTATTTGGTAAAGCAGAAGAATTGATTTCTTCTATTTTTTTAATAGCGTAGATAATACTTCTGACTTGCGTTTCTATCAAGGGAACATATTCATCATCTACTTTATCCAGCATAAGATAAATATTCTCTCGGTGTGTGCAGGGCGTTTCAATGCCAAGTAATATATAGTCGGCGGATACACCTAACTCAATACATAAATTTTGCAGGGTGGTTAAGGACATGCCTTTTTGACCGCATTCAATATATCCTAAAAAAAGAGTAGAGATATTCAACCTTTCAGCAAGAGCATCTCTGGACAAATTTGCTTGTTCGCGTGCTTTCCGTATACGATTTCCAATTTGAATATTAATATCCTTTTTCAGCGCGAACACCTCCTGCAATAATCCCATATTACATTTCTTATGTTTTTATTTTAATGCTTTCCGTCACCTGCAACAACTTACTAATAGTAAATATAAAATATTACCAATAGATTGACATGAAAAATAGATTAAGCTATAATACCTGAGGCATAAGTATCAGGGAGAAATGGAAGAAGGAAGGATAATTAAGGAGAAGTTATGCTATTTAATTCTTTTGATTTTTTACTGTTTTTTCCGTTGGTATGCATTGTATATTATTTTATTCCGAGAAAAATCAGATGGATCTGGCTTTTGATTGCCAGCTATTATTTTTATATGAGCTGGAATCCCTATTATGCATTATTAATGGCATTGTCAACGGCGATAACATTTCTAAGCGGGATTGGAATTGATGCCATAAATAAAAAAGATCAGCCAGAGCATAGAGATATTTATAAAAAATTGATCGTCGCAATCAGTTTTTTCTCGAATATAGGCATACTGGTGGTATTTAAATATTCAAACTTTATACTCGAAAATGTGAACCGTATACTTACGATGACGGGCATGGAAGTAATTGACCGTTCCTTTGATATTATACTTCCGGTGGGAATTTCTTTTTATACATTTCAGGCACTCGGTTATACAATAGATGCATACAGAGGAGATGTTGAAATTGAACATAACATTTTCAGGTATGCGTTGTTCGTGTCTTTTTTTCCGCAGCTAGTTGCAGGACCGATCGAACGCTCTACTAATTTGATGAAGCAGGTTAATGCGGTTCCGAATCAGGTTAGATTTGACGGAAAACGTATTGCTCAAGGCTTAGAGATGATGCTATATGGTTTGTTCCTGAAAATGGTAATAGCAGACAGAATTGCGGTTTTAGTAAATACTGTGTTCGAAAAATACTATCTTTATCAATCGTTTGCGCTGGCAACGGCTGCGGTTGCCTTTGGGATACAGATATATTGCGATTTCTCCAGCTATTCTACAATAGCGATAGGGGCGGCTAAAGTCCTTGGATTTCACCTGATGGAGAATTTTAACACCCCATATTTTTCGAGATCGATCAAAGAATTTTGGAGAAGATGGCATATCTCTTTAAGCACATGGTTCAGGGATTATTTATATATTCCTATGGGTGGAAACAGATGCGGTAAGCTGCGAAAGTATTTCAATCTAATGTGTACTTTTTTAGTCAGCGGACTTTGGCACGGAGCTAACTGGACATATATTGTCTGGGGTGGGATACATGGATTCTACCAAATAATTGGTGGGGAGACGGAGCTGCTAAAAAGAAGGCTGGAACGATATTTCCATGTAAAAACAGAGAGTGTCAGCTACAAATTCGGTCAAATGTTATGTACGTTTCTCCTAGTCGATGTAGCATGGATATTTTTTCGAGCGGATAATGTTTCAGACGCATGCCAGTATTTGTGGCGGATCGTTACGCAAGTAGATCCATGGGCTTTGTCAAATGGAACATTATATACATTAGGCTTAAATATTACAGAGATACATATTTTTATTTAAAAGAAGCATTGAAGACACAGACTCCTAAATTGGTGATTTTGGAAGCGTATTGTGTAAATATGGACGCGGAATATATTGATGACAGTCGTATTATCAAAAATACATATGGAATGAAATGGTCGAAAAATAAATTACGAGCGATGAGCGTCAGTGCGCCAAAAGAGAGACAAAGGGAATTCCTGATCGGTCCGTTACAGTATCATGGACGATATGCGGAACTGAAGAAAGAAGATTATTTGACATATCAGGCAAATGAAAGAATGTATAAGTATTGGAAAGGCTTTGGAAATAACATGGTGGTTACGCCTCAGACAAGAAATGATATATCCGGAGTCAGTCAGGAGATAGATTTATCTCCAAAAGTGGAGAAATACTATAAAAAGATCATAAAGCTTACACGCAGAAAAAATATTCCGTTGCTTATAGTTGTAAGCCCATATAGCAGAATTAATGAACAGGAACAGGGACGTTACCTGAAAGCCGCTGAAATTGCAGAAAAATATGGGATTTCATTTATCAATTTTAACCTTTTTTATGATGAGATAGGCATGGATTTTAATTCTGATTTTGCAGATGGAGACCATTTGAGTTATCTGGGTAATCGAAAGTATACAAAGTATCTGGGGCAGTATTTAAAACAGAATTATGAATTGCCGGATCGGCGCGAGGATAAAACGTATGATAGCTGGAATATGAATTTGAAATACTATACAAAAAGCCTTTATGGAAAAGAATTGCAGCAGTGTACAGATTTAAATGATTATTTTGAACATATCGCTACGGAAGACTGTATTGCGATTTTTACGGCATCGGATGTATCAATGTGGAGAGAGATAAAGAACAAAACGTATAGTGACTTATCGTGCGCAACGCTTGTGAAAAGTGAAGATCAGGTTGTATATCAATCAAACGAAGAGGATACATGGCACTCAAAAATTAAAGGGGCGGATTTTGCCATATCTTGCAGTAGACAAATTGACTCGGCAGGAAGCATGAAATTTCAACATACGATTAATGTTGGTCTGTCTGAGTATCAAAAGGTTTCAGATGGAATTAATGTTGTCATATTTAACGCATATACAAATGAAGTGGCGGATGCGGTCGGATTTGATGCGGCAAATGGATTTAGTATCGTGCGATGAAATGTACGTCTGAGATCAATGTACTAATGCACAGGTGAACGTCTCACGAGTTTTCGGCGGTCTGGTTTTTCCAAAAGCAGGAAAAAAGCGAGTAAAAGAAAGGTAATCGTGTATGCACTTGAAAGGACAAGCACAGAAGCCCATGTTGCCTTAGCGGGTGATGGGAAAATGCTTTGTAGTAAAAGAGCTGCCGCGCTGCTTAGGATGCAGACGAGCCCCGGTTTCACCAGCGTGTCGAAAAGATTTGTGTCAAAGCCGCTCCTTTGACGGAGAACATACAGGGTGCATACGGTCAGGAATGTCTGGCTGAAAAGGGTGCCGGCCAGATATCCGTTGATCCCGGTGCGCGGGACGAGGAGGATGATAGAGGCAAGGCGGATGCCGAAGCCGACGACGTTCCAGCCTGTGACGAGCGTGGTCGCCCCGAGACCGTGCAGGATATTTACGAGGGTTGTATTGATGTAGAGAAACGGGCAGAGAAGCGCAAGCTTTCTAGTGAATTCTCCGGCTAGCTCGTTGTGGAACAGCAATTCGCCGATGCTGCCTCCGAACAGCAGGAAGGCGCACAAAAAGAACAATCCGAGCAGAAGGCTGCTTTGAAAACCGGCGTCGACGGTGCCGGTTATTTTTTTGCGCTGATGGAGCGCGTGCGCCTCGGAGACGGCGGGCAGGAGCAAGGTTCCGAGTGCGGAGGTGACCGCAGTGGGGAACATGATCAGGGGAAGCGCCATACCGGTCAGCGTTCCGTAGACGGTAAGCGCCTGCGCGCTGTTGCAGCCGAAGCGGCGGAGCATCTGAGGCAGCAGGGCCGCTTCGATCCCCTGCAGAACACAGACCAGCATGCGGTTCAGACCGAGCGGCAGAGAGACCGATACGGTTCGGCTCAGGTCGGCGCGTCCGGGACGGATACTTCGATTTGATGAATTTTGAGTACGGAAAAAACTGTACGCCGGGCTTTTGCTGCCTTTGGCGTTGTTTTTATCAGGGGATTTTCCGGTACCATCCGATATGCATATGAACGGAGTGTTTTTCCCGAAGACCAGTTGATACGCGCAGAACAGGGCCGCGGACAGTTCGCCGGCGAGCTGCCCGAGCGCCATGGCGGAGGCGTCCATGGTCCGTCCGCTTTTGCGGATGTACAGAAAGATCGCAAGAACGGAGACAATGCGAAGAAGCTGTTCAATAAACTGCGCGGCGGCCGGTATCGAGACATTTTTTCTGCCGATGAAGAAGCCGATGATACAGCCGTGGATCGCGGAAAAAGGAATAGAGAACGCGACGATCTGCAAGAGGACGGCGCAGGATGGCTCCAGAAGGAAGGAGCGAGCGATCCACGGAGCACCGAAAAACATGGCCGCGGCGCAGGCGGACGAGAGCCCGCCGGAGAGCAGGAGCGCGCAGAAGAGAATGCCGAGTGCCGAGTGGTCGTCTTTTTCCGCATAGTATTCGGCCGTGAAGCGCGAGACGGCGGTCTGGATGCCGCCGCAGGAAAGCGCCATGCAGAAGGCGCACACAGGGAGCGTGAGCTGGAAGAGGCCGATCTGCGCCGCACCGATCGTGCGAGAGAGGAATATCTTATAGAGGAAGCCTGCCGCCCTAGTCAGAAGGCCGGTGAACGTCAGGATAAAAGTGCCTTTCAGAAGAAAATGCCGCTGATTCATATGGGGTCCGTCCGAGCGCATATTTGTACACTATATGCGGCGGGAAGTGAAGGTTAGTACTGCCGAAAATTTTGCGCTTGACAGATAACGGAACAGGTGCTATTCTGTACACGAAATCCGAGTAAAACGCTCGGAAATGAAATCTAAAATACAAAATCGCATTCAAAATGACCGGGAGCATGTTCTTTCGGCAGGGAGAAAGCTATGAAATTATCGACAAAAGGAAGATACGGCCTGCGCGCGATCATTGACCTTGCGCAGTACAGCGAGCAGGAGGCAGTGTCGATCAGCAGCATCGCGCAGCGACAGAATATTTCTGAGAGCTATCTGGAGCAGTTGGTCGCGAAGCTGAAGAAGGCGGGACTCGTGATGAGCACGCGCGGAGCACAGGGAGGATATCGGCTGGCGCGGTCGGCGGACGAGGTCTCGGTCGGAGACGTGCTGAGGGCGCTGGAAGGAAATCTGGAGGCGGTCGTCTGCTCGGCGCAGACAGACGAGGGCTGTCAGGGCGCGGATTTGTGCGTGACGAAATACGTCTGGCAGAAGATCAACGAGAGCATTGCGAAGACGGTCGACGAGATGATGCTCAGTCAGCTCGTGGAGGAGAGCAAAAAGGCGCAGCAGAAAAATGCGCCCCGGCAGCCGGATTACAGCAACCGCAGTTGCCTTGGCTGACGCAGGATCCTGTGAACCGGATATACGAAGGAGAACAATGCAGTTTTGTGCTGCAAGTTTATGATAGAAGAGGAGAACGAACATGGAACGATTGATTTATCTGGACAATGCCGCAACAACAAAGACCTCGCCGACGGTGCTGGAGGCGATGCTCCCGTATTTTTCCGAGTATTACGGGAATGCGTCCAGCATCTATAGCATCGGTACGAAGAGCAAGGAAGCGATCAACCACAGCAGGGAGGCGATCGCGGCCACGCTCGGCGCAAAGCCCGAGGAGATCTATTTTACCGCAGGAGGCTCCGAGTCGGATAACTGGGCGATCAAGGCGACCGCCGAGGCATACGGGGCGAAGGGAAAGCATATCATCACGTCGAAGATCGAGCACCATGCGGTACTGCATACCTGCGAATATCTGGAAAAGCAGGGGTACGAAGTGACCTATATCGATGTCGACGAAAACGGTGTGGTGAAGCTGGATCAACTGGAAAAAGCGATCCGTCCGGATACGATCCTGATCACGGTCATGTTTGCGAATAATGAGATCGGGACGATCCAGCCGATCAAAGAGATCGGGGAGATTGCGAAAAAGCACGGGGTCCTGTTCCACACGGATGCGGTGCAGGCGTACGGCCAGCTCCCGATTAACGTAGACGAGCTGAATATCGATATGCTCAGCTCCAGCGGCCACAAGATCTGCGGGCCGAAGGGGATTGGCTTCCTCTACATCCGCAAGGGCGTAAAGATCCGCTCGTTCGTACACGGCGGAGCGCAGGAGCGCAAGCGCCGCGCGGGTACGGAGAATGTTCCGGGGATCGTCGGCTACGGCAAAGCGGCCGAGGAAGCGGTAGCGACGATGCAGGAGCGCACGGCGAAGGAGATCGAGCTGCGCGATTACCTGATCGATCGTATTTTGAAGGAAATTCCGTACACGAGGCTGAACGGACACCGGACAAAGCGTTTGCCGAACAATGCGAATTTCAGCTTCCAATTTATCGAGGGTGAGTCATTGCTGATCATGCTCGACATGGAAGGAATCTGCGGCTCGAGCGGTTCCGCCTGTACATCCGGTTCGCTGGATCCGTCGCATGTGCTTCTGGCGATCGGCCTGCCGCACGAGATCGCGCACGGTTCCCTGCGTCTGACGCTCGGCGCCGAGACGACGAAGGAGGACATTGATTTCGTGATCGATAAGGTGAAAGGGATCGTGGAGCGGCTGCGCAGCATGTCGCCTCTGTACGAGGATTTTGTGAAGAAGTCGAAAGAAAATTAAGCGTTACAGACAGAATAGAGATGAGAGGAGCACAATTATGTATTCAGAGAAGGTAATGGATCATTTTCAGAATCCGAGAAATGTAGGAGAGATTGAGAATGCGAGCGGCGTGGGCACGGTCGGAAACGCGAAGTGCGGCGATATCATGCGCATGTATCTGGATATCGACGACAACGGGATCATTCAGGATGTAAAATTCAAGACGTTCGGCTGCGGAGCTGCCGTGGCGACAAGCAGTATGGCGACGGAGCTCGTCAAGGGAAAGAGCATTCAGGAGGCGCTGCAGGTGACGAACAAGGCTGTCATGGAGGCGTTGGACGGGCTTCCTCCCGTGAAGGTACACTGTTCGTTGCTGGCGGAGGAGGCAATCCATGCGGCGCTGTGGGATTATGCGCAGAAGCACGGAATCGAGATCGAGGGGCTTCAGAAGCCAAAGTCCGATATCAGCGAGGGCGAGGAAGAAGAGGAGTACTGAGTCGGATACTCGGACGCGGAGAGAAAGTGATCGGGGAAACGAGATATGAAGAAGGGAAAGGTAGTCGTCGGGATGTCCGGCGGCGTAGACTCGTCGGTGGCGGCGTATCTGCTTCTGGAGGCCGGTTATGACGTAATCGGCGTCACGATGCAGATCTGGCAGCAGGAGGACGACGACACGGTAAGCGAGAACGGCGGCTGCTGCGGATTAAGCGCCGTGGAGGATGCTGCGCGTGTGGCAAGTAAGCTTGGAATCCCGCACTACGTCATGAATTTCCGCGAGGAGTTTTCCGAGAAGGTCATTCGGTATTTTATGGATGAATATCTTGCCGGGCGCACGCCGAACCCGTGTATCGCCTGCAACCGCTATGTGAAGTGGGAGTCTCTTCTACAGCGGAGCCTGCAGATCGGAGCGGACTGCATCGCGACGGGGCACTACGCGCGAATCGCGAAGCTTCCGAACGGACGGTACGCGCTGCGGCGCTCGGCGACGGACGAAAAGGATCAGACCTATGCGCTCTACAGTCTGACGCAGGAGCAGCTAGCGCGTACGCTGATGCCGGTTGGCGATTATGAGAAGCCGGAGATCCGCGGAATCGCGGAACAGCTTGGGCTTTCTGTGGCGGACAAGCCGGACAGCATGGAAATCTGCTTTGTCCCGGACAAGGATTACGCGGGATTTATCCGCGCAAACAGCGGACGGGAGATTCCGGAAGGAAATTTTGTGACGTCGGACGGCAGGGTGCTTGGCAGACACAAGGGCATCACGCATTATACGATCGGACAGCGAAAAGGATTGAACCTCTCGATGGGGCATCCTGTGTTTGTGACGGAGCTTCGCCCGGAGACAAACGAGGTCGTGATTGGCGAGGCGGAGGATGTTTTCACGGACAGGCTGCGCTGTAATCGTTTGAATTTTATGTCCGTGCCGGATCTCGAGGGCGAGATGCCTGTGATCGCGAAGATCCGCTACAACCACCGGGGCGCTCGGGCAGTCGTGCGAAAAACCGGACCTGACGAGGCGGAAGTGATCTTTGAAGAGCCGGTGCGCGCGGTGACTCCGGGGCAGGCGGTCGTGTTTTACGACGGCGATTATGTGGCCGGAGGCGGGACGATTCGGTAGACGGTGGGTCTTGCAGGTACGGGACCTTGCATGCCGCGGAGAAATATGGTAAATTCGTATTTAGTAACAAGCCGTGAAAAATGCGAATAAGATCAATGGAGATTGTGTATGTACAGCGATCATACGGATAACAGACACTACAACGACGACCCGGATATCGCGACACGCGTGCCGATGGGAAACGGCTTTTCGGAGACAAAGACAAGGCAGTCCGGAAGCCGGTATATGGACAAGCGGATTCGGGATGCGGCCGGGCAGCATGCTTCGGGGTCGGGCGATCATGGAAAAAACAGAGGGAGCAACCGCAGCCGTCTGTTTATTTTTCTTACGATTATTTTGCTTGTTCTGATCCTGTGCGCGGTGGCAGCCATCGTATTAATGCAAAGACAAAAGAACGGAGCGGGACAGGATGGGTCCGGGACGCTGCAGAATGCGGCGGAGGGCAGCTTGCCTGAAAATAAAGCGGGAGACGGTACGGCGGGCGCCGGGCAGGACAATATGCCGGGAGACGCCGGACAGGATGGCGGGTCAGATGCAGAAGACCAAGACCAAGCGGGAGCGGAAGAGGTGACGTCGTCGGATGATGTGCAGGAAGGAGGTTCGGACGAAGCTCAGACGCAGCTTGTCGATCTTTCGATTTTGGACAGCCCGTATGCCTCGCTGATGGATGCGCAGACCGGGGAGCTGCTGGCGGTAAAACGAGGCGATGAAAAGATCTTCCCTGCGTCCATGACGAAGATGCTGACGGTGATCACAGCGATTGAGAATATTCCGGACCTTGACGCGACGATCTATATGGAAGAGGATTTTTATGAGGATCTGTATGACGAGGACGCGTCGCGGGCGGGCTTTGAGCCGGGCGAGGAAGCGGTGATCCGGGATCTGCTCTACGGGGCGCTGCTCCCGTCGGGCGCGGAGTGCTGTATCGAGCTTGCCAGACAGGCCGCCGGTTCGGAAAGCGCGTTCGTCGATCTGATGAATCAAAAGGTCGCCGATCTCGGACTTGTGCAGACACATTTCACGAACTGCACGGGTCTGCACGATACGGAGCAGTTTTCGACCTGCACGGAGATGGCGAAGATTCTGCGCTCGGCGATGCAGAATGAGACCTTTCTCGACGTGTTTACGACGCACCGGTATTCGGTAAATCCCACCTCCATACATCCGGAGGGGTTCACCTTCTGGAGTACGCTCTTCAAGGCTACGGCGGACGAGATCGTGACGGGTGGGGAGATCATCGGCGGAAAGACGGGCTTTACCGACGAGGCAGGGCATTGTCTGGCGAGCGCCGCCGAGATTTACGGAGAAAAATATATTCTGGTGACCGCCGGATGGGCGGAGGATCCGGAGAATGAGCTTTATCACATTGACGATGCGTTTCGGGCGTACAATGCGCTCGGAAGCGCGCTGAGCGAGGAAAATGCAGGGTAGGATGATATGAAAAGAAGAACCGGAGTATGTGCGCTTTTGACCGTATTGGTCTTGCTGCTGTTTTCAGGGATCGGAGGGCGGCTTGACGCTCATGCGGAGGGATGGACCTTTGGCGATCAGTTGAGCGGAAGAGAACGGGAACTTTACGAAATCCTTGAGGAGCATTATGCCGCGCTGCAGAATTATAAAGAGGTGAACGGATTCACGATCCAACTGCGCAGTCCGATGACGGAACAGGAGATTATGACGTTTGCGTGGTTCAGGCCGCAGCGCGCTTTCCTGATGGATCACTGTGATCTTTTCTGGATCTCGTCGCTGTCGTTTGGCGTGACTGCAAAGTGGGATATGGAAACAGGCGCGCGCACCGCGTCCGATATGGTAGTATATGCGGTGGACCGTTATTCCGATATACGAAGTGATGTCACGAGTGCGCAGAGCGAGCTGCGCAAAGCGATCGCCGCGGTGAAAAAGTGCAGCGGGCGATATGCGAAGGTGAAAGCCGCGCATGACTATGTCATCAGACTTACCGCTTATCCCAAAAATCTGGTGCCTGCATACTATCATGCGGTGACAGGCCCGCTTCTGAAGAAATATGCGAATCAGGGCGTTTGCGAGGCGTATGCATGGCTGTTTGCCAATATCTGCAAGGCGAACGGGATCCCGTGCGTCATTCTCGAGGGCAACAACCACGCGTGGAATTACGTGCAGATGGAGGACGGTAAGTGGTATCTGGTGGATACGACATGGGATGACGGAGGAAGGATCCTCTACGATTACTTCCTTGTAGGTGCGGAGACGACCGTAGCCGGAAAAAAAGTGAAACAGACACATCCCGCGGCTTCCATCGGAGAGCTTTACATGATGAACAAGGTATCGCCGCTGAAATATCCGACGCTTTCCAAAAAGGCATATAAGAAGCCCGGCAGTCAGGCGCAGAAATCCGCAAAAGTGACGACGATAAAGATTGTGAGCTCCACGAAGCAGGTAAAAGCAGGGAAGACGCTTGCCTTAAAGGCGACGGTCCTTCCGAACCGCGCCGCGAACAAAAAGCTCAAATGGTCGTCGAGCAATACGAAGTATGCCACGGTGACAGGCAAGGGAGTCGTGAAGACGAAAAAAGCGGGAAAGGGCAAGACGGTCCGGATCACGGCGCAGGCCACGGACGGCAGCGGGAAGAAAGCGACGATCAGAATTAAAATAAAATAGGGGTTTGCGGACGAAATAAGAGAGACATTACCATAGTTGATAATCAGAATGAAAAACAGTCGGTCGGGAGAAATCACCGTCCGACTGTTTTTTCTATATATTTATAGTTATATGAAGCGTAAGATAATAATTGAAGTTGAAAACTTATATATAATATGTTGACAAAATGAAAAATAAGTATATAATAAGATATTATATATTATATTAATGAACATTTCGTTTTCATTTCAGCGGCGAGATCAGCCAATATCCAAGGTGTGGAAAAACATTTGTATTTTATTCGGGAAGTTGATTGAAAAAAATTTACAAAATATTATAATAAAGGAGAGGAAATTATGAATCAAACGCAAAAAATGAATAGGCAGATGCAGAAGGAGGTTGCACAGCCGAAGCCGCTTCAGGAATTGAACCTGATGGATGATTTTCTTTTTGACGTGGCAACGGAAGACTTGGAGGTCTGTAAGATTATCATTGAATTGTCCCTGAATATACAGTTACAGAGTATACGTTGGAAAGAGGGACAGAAGGTGGTGCGCAATCTGCCCGGACGCCGCGGAATCCGCATGGATTTTTGCGCGGAGGATGAGGACGGGAATTATTTTGATGTTGAGATGCAGAAACGCAATGTCGGAAACATTCCCAAGCGTACACGCTTTTATCAAGCATTGGTGGATGCGCCTATGCTGAAGAGCGGCGAGGAGAGCTTCGACAACCTGCAGCCGGTGTATATCGTTGTGATCTGCGGCTTCGACCTGTACGGGTTTGGGAAGTATCGCTATTCCTTTGGCAGTTACTGTGAGGAAATTCCGGGACTCACCATGGGAGATGAGTGCAGAAAGATATTCCTGAACACAAAAGGAAATAATGTTGACGAGGTGGAGAAACCTTTGGTGGATTTCCTGCGATATGTGGAGCGCAGCGACGGGACAGGCATTGCAGCAGATTGTGACGAGCGAGTGAAGCATCTGCATGAAAAGGTGAAGCGTATTAAGACCAGCAGTCAGACGGAGGTGTCGTACGTGAGAGCGCAGGAGAGAGATCGTTTAATACGGGAAGAAGGAAGAGAAGAAGGAAGAGAAGAGGGGCAGACCAGAAAATTGCTTGAACTGGTCAGCAAAAAGCTCTGTAAGGGAGATTTGCAGGAGAAGATTGCAGATGATCTGTGTGAGGATATAGCATTAGTGCAACGACTCAGTGAGGCGCTGCAGAATTGTGTGCCTGCATATGATCCCGATGCGGCGCTTGCGTATCTGGAAAAGGAAGAGCCTCTTTTGCTTTAAAGGGACTCTTTCATTTGTCAGCCGTTTTTCCATTTTATCTGTTGTCCGACCCGGTGCTCGAATACGGTATAGTACCGGAAACCGAGTTTTTGCAAAAGCTCCGCCGTGTAATCAAATTTGTAACAGAGATCTTTCGGCTCGTGCGCGTCGGAGCCGACGGTGACGAGTTCTCCGCCGAGTTCACGGTAGCGTCTGAGAACATTGGCGCAAGGATTCGGTTCGCCGAGACCGTACCTGAGCCCGCCGGTGTTGACCTCAAGGCATTTGCCGTTTTCAATCAAAAGGCGCAGGATCGGGTCGATAAAGTCTGCGTAGGATTCGTAAGAGTAGTATTTGTTGCGGTTCGGACCGTAGCGGACGATATAGTCCATGTGCCCGAGCGTATCAAAGGATGCAGGGTCGCATTGCTTCAGCGTTTCGTACTGTACACGGAAAAACTCCTCGTAGCAATCGCGCTCCGAGCGCCCGTCGAAATAAGAAGGATAGTAGGGATCCATGCCGTTCAGGTTGTGCAGGGAGGCGATGATAAAATCGAACGGGTATTGCCGGGACAAGCGGGCAAACGCTTCCGGCAGATGCGGCTGGATGCCGAACTCCATGCCGACGCCGATCCGAATCCGACCGCGGTATTGTTCCCGCAACTGCAGCATCCGCGCAAAATATTCATCGAAGCTGACAGAAAAAACACAGTCTGAGGGCGGCGCGTCCGGATCCTCATGCTCCGTGAAGCACAGACCTTCGAGACCAAGCGAGACCGCGCATTCGATCATCTGCGCGGCAGGCGTGTCGCAATCGCCCGAGAAATCGGAGTGAAGGTGGCAGTCATATTTAATAGTTCCCATATTCGGAACGCTCCTTTCGCGAAGCCATGTGCGCCCTGTGGCGACGCACTTGTTGGGGTGTGCCCGACAGACAGCTTGCGGTAGGCATCCGTTCACAAAGTATGCGTGTGCCCGCTTTTGCCATCAGCAATTTGCACATCTGGAAACCATAATAACGAATGTGACGCAAAAAGTCCACAAAATTTTTCCATCCGGGCATATTACTACTTGAATTTTTTGGACAAATTAGTTAGAATAGCAAATAGGTTGAGGGCGTGCAGTGTATGCCTGCCCCGACAGAAATTTAACAATATTACATTTTAGGAGGAATTGTAATTATGGCAGTGAAAGTTGCAATCAATGGTTTTGGACGTATTGGCCGTCTTGCTTTCAGACAGATGTTCAACGCTGAGGGCTACGAGGTAGTTGCGATCAACGATCTTACCAGCCCGAAGATGCTTGCTCATCTTCTGAAGTATGACTCTTCTCAGGGCAAATATGCTCTGGCTGACACGGTTTCCAGCACAGAGGATTCCATCGTTGTTGACGGCAAGAACATCACGATCTACAAAGAGGCAGACGCTTCCAAGCTTCCGTGGGGACAGCTCGGTGTAGACGTAGTTCTGGAGTGCACCGGTTTCTATACCTCCAAGGCGAAGGCTGAGGCGCACATTCAGGCTGGCGCGAAGAAGGTTGTTATCTCTGCTCCGGCAGGCAATGATCTTCCGACCATCGTTTACAATGTAAACCACACCGTGCTGAAGAAAGAGGATACGGTTATTTCCGCAGCTTCCTGCACGACGAACTGCCTTGCTCCGATGGCGAAGGCTCTGAACGACTATATGCCGATCGAGTCCGGTATCATGTGCACGATCCACGCTTACACAGGCGATCAGATGATTCTGGACGGTCCGCAGAGAAAGGGCGATCTGAGAAGATCCCGCGCAGGCGCGATCAACATCGTTCCGAACTCCACAGGTGCAGCAAAGGCGATCGGCCTGGTTATTCCGGAGCTGAACGGCAAGCTCATCGGCGCTGCACAGCGTGTTCCGACCCCGACCGGTTCTACCACGATCCTGAACGCTGTCGTTAAGGGTGAGGCTACTGTTGAGGGCATCAACGCGGCTATGAAGGCTGCTGCTACCGAGTCCTTCGGTTACAACGAGGACGAGATCGTTTCTTCTGACGTGATCGGCATGAGATTCGGTTCTCTGTTCGATGCTACGCAGACCATGGTTATGCCGCTGGGCAACGGCACTTCTCAGGTGCAGGTTGTTTCATGGTATGACAACGAGAATTCTTATGTGAGCCAGATGGTTCGCACGATCAAGTACTTCGCAGAGCTTGCATAATTGATGTAATTGAGTTAAGACCTGAAAAGAGGTCCGGTCGGAATGGACCGGGCCTCTCATTTATGCGCAGACCCGCGTGAAATGTTTTGCTGCTGGCGCAGCATGCGGGCCGTGCGGCGTGCAGGAGAAGAGAAATCCCGCTCGCTCAGAATAATTCTAGGAGGTATTCAAAATGCTTAACAAGAAATCCGTTGACGACATTAATGTAAAAGGCAAGAAAGTCTTGGTGCGCTGCGATTTCAACGTACCGCTCAAGGATGGCAAGATCACGGACGAGAACCGTCTCGTGGCTGCGCTCCCGACGATCAAAAAGCTGATCGCGGATGGCGGCAAGGTAATTCTTTGCTCCCATCTCGGCAAGCCGAAGGGAGAGCCGAAGCCGGAGATGTCCCTTGCTCCGGTAGCGGTGCGCCTTTCTGAGCTGCTCGGTCAGGAAGTAAAGTTCGCGGCTGACAATAACGTAGTCGGCGAGAACGCGAAGGCTGCAGTGGCGGCGATGAAGGACGGCGACGTGGTGCTCCTTGAGAACACGCGCTACAGAGTGGAAGAGACGAAGAACGGCGAGGCGTTCAGCAAAGAGCTGGCGTCCCTGTGCGATGTCTTTGTCAACGATGCGTTTGGTACGGCGCACAGAGCGCACTGCTCCAACGTCGGCGTGACCGAGTTTGTAGATACCAGTGTGGTGGGTTATCTGATGCAGAAGGAGATTGACTTCCTCGGCAACGCGGTGAACAATCCGCAGCGTCCGTTCGTTGCAATCCTCGGCGGCGCGAAGGTGGCGGACAAGCTGAATGTCATCTCGAACCTGCTTGAGAAGTGCGACACGCTCATCATCGGCGGCGGCATGGCTTACACATTCCTGAAGGCAAAGGGCCTTGAGGTAGGTACTTCTCTCGTAGATGATACGAAGATTGATTACTGCAAAGAGATGATGGAGAAGGCTGAGAAGCTCGGCAAGAAGCTGCTTCTTCCGATCGATACGACGATCGCGAAAGCGTTCCCGGATCCGATCGACGCTGAGATTGAGATCTCCGTTGTGAAGTCCGATGCGATTCCGGCTGACATGATGGGTCTGGACATCGGTACGGAGACGGCCGCTCTGTATGCAGATGCGGTGAAGTCTGCGAAGACCGTTGTCTGGAACGGACCGATGGGCGTGTTTGAGAACCCGATTCTCGCGAAGGGCACGATCGCTGTTGCGAAGTCCCTTGCCGAGACGGATGCGACAACGATCATCGGCGGCGGCGATTCCGCGGCGGCTGTGAACCAGCTCGGCTTTGGCGACAAGATGACGCACATCTCTACGGGCGGCGGCGCTTCCCTTGAATTCCTTGAGGGCAAGGATCTTCCGGGCGTAGTGGCGGCAGACGACAAATGACGCGATAAGCGGACTGAGAACAGAACTTGAGGGGAAGTCCCAAGCTTGCTTGAGGACTTCCGCGAAAGGGCTGTTTGAAGGCGCAACGCGCGCGAGGAATCGCGGAGCGATTTCGAGCAGGCCGCGTATCGCACAGCAGTCCAAACTTTCTTCCCCGCCGTTAGCGAGCCGAAGGCGAAGCGAGAGGTTACGGCAAGGGGAAGTTACCTTATGAGAATAGAAAAGGAGAACAATACAATGGCGCGTAAAAAAATCATCGCAGGCAACTGGAAAATGAATATGACTCCGAGCGAGGCTGTCAAGCTTGTCGAGACGTTGAAGCCGCTCGTGAAGAACGATGAGGTGGACGTAGTATTCTGCGTACCGGCAATCGACATCATCCCGGTCGTTGAGGCGGCGAAGGGAACGAACATCCAGATCGGCGCAGAGAATATGTATTTCGAGGAGAAGGGCGCTTACACGGGCGAGATCTCCCCGAACATGCTGACTGACGCGGGCGTGAAGTACGTGGTGCTCGGCCATTCCGAGAGAAGAGAGTACTTCGCGGAGACTTCCGAGACGGTCAACAAGAAGATGCTCAAGGCATTCGAGCACGGCATCACGCCGATCATGTGCTGCGGCGAGACACTGGAGCAGAGAGAGCAGGGTATCACGATGGACTGGATCCGTCAGCAGGTCAAAGTCGGCTTCCTCAATGTGACTGCAGATCAGGCAAAGACGGCTGTGATCGCTTATGAGCCGATCTGGGCGATCGGAACGGGCAAGACGGCGACGACCGAGCAGGCGCAGGAGGTATGCGCAGGCATTCGTCAGTGCATCGCTGAGATCTATGACGACGCGACGGCGGCAGCGATCCGCATTCAGTACGGTGGCTCCGTGAACGCGAAGACGGCTCCGGATCTGTTCGCGCAGGCCGACATCGACGGCGGTCTTGTAGGCGGCGCTTCCCTCAAGGAAGAGTTCGGACAGATCGTGAATTACAAATAAGCGGTAAAGCAAAGTGATAAGAGAAAGACGGCATTCTTGGATGAACCGCTCCCCGTCAAGTAGACAATCAAAAAAATAAAAATTTTCTGCCATTAGATTTCGGTCTGGTGGCAGTTTTTACGCTGCCGCCATATATTGTTCGTGTTTCTCCATTGGTGTCAGAACACCTAA
>CANQVH010000004.1 GCA_947627245.1 uncultured Lachnospiraceae bacterium
AATTATATCTGCAATTTTCAAGGTTCTGCGGAGCCTTTTTGCTAGCTCCAGATTTTCATAAACTACTTGACACTACCGCAGGAATGCTTAAAAACAAGTTGATTAAATTATATCTGTTTATTCCCGGTGAGGCAAATACTTTTTTTCAGATGACGGGGCGGAAGAAATATGATAAAATCGGCATATACAAATATCAGAAAAAAAGGAGTGCGTGATCTATGAAAAGACAGTTGAAGTTTGTTGCTCTGGCCTTGCTTGTGTTCCTGTCAACGCAGGTACGAAATGTACGGGCTGACGGTCCTGCCGTGCCTTCCGTGAACGGCGCGCTTCATGTGGAGGGGACGCAGTTGGTCGGCAGCGACGGGGAGCCGGTGCAGCTTCGAGGACTCAGCACGCACGGGCTTGCGTGGTTTCCGCAGTATGTGAACGAGGAGTTTTTCCGGCAGCTTCACAGTGAGTGGAAGGTGAACGTGATCCGGCTGGCGATGTACACGGCGGAATCCGGCGGCTATTGTACGGACGGCAATAAGGAAGCGCTGCAGGTGCTCGTCAAACAAGGCGTGCAGTATGCGACGGCGTGCGATATGTATGTGATCGTCGACTGGCATATTCTTTCGGATCTCAATCCGAACGTATATCTGGACGAGGCGCTGGATTTCTTTGATACGATGTCAAATGAGTTCAAGGGGAACGATAACGTGCTCTATGAGATCTGCAATGAGCCGAACGGCGGCACGACGTGGGAGGCGGTCAAGTCCTACGCGGAGCAGGTGATTCCGGTGATCCGGCAGAATGACGACGACGCGGTGGTTCTCGTGGGGACGCCGAACTGGTCCCAATACGTCGACGAGGCCGCGGCGGATCCGATCACGGACTATGACAATATCATGTATGCGCTGCACTTTTATGCGGCTACGCACAAGGATGACCTGCGCAGCCGGATGACGAACGCGCTCGACGAGGGGCTCCAGATCTTTGTCACGGAGTATGGCATCTGCGACGCGAGCGGCAACGGTGCGCTCGATATCGATCAGGCGGATCAGTGGGTCGAGACAATGGATCAGTACGGCGTCAGCTATGTCGCATGGAATATTTCCAACAAGGATGAAAGCTCGGCGATCTTCAAGAGCTCGTGCGGCAAGACGAGCGGATTCACGGCCGATGATCTGAGCGATTCGGGGAAATGGCTGTATGAGATGCTGAGCGGCAATGCGGCGGATCAGGCGGGTAATCCCGACGCGAACGGAGGGCAGGACAGCAACGTAGCGGGTGATAGCGCCGGTAAGGATGATGCTGACGAGAACAATGCTTCCGGTGAAAATGCAGGTACGGATGACGGCAGTGTTTCCGGCGAAAATGCAGGTACGGACGACGGCAATGCTTCCGGCGAAAATGCAGGCGCGGACGGCTCCGGGGTGATCAGGATCACAAGCGGCGATATCGAGGCATCCGCGGTAGTGCGCGGGAATTGGGAGGAAAACGGCGCGCCGACGTATCAATACGACCTGACGATTAAGAACAAAGGAGAGACGGATTGCAGTTCGTGGGAGATCGACATCCCGTTTGACGGGGACGTCAAGCTGTCTAACGGCTGGAACGGAAACTATACAGCGGAGGGAAGCACGCTGCACATCACCTCGGTGGATTACAACGGGACGATCCCGGCCGGTTCTTCGATCCGCGATGTTGGATTCATCGTGAGCGGCGCACAGATCGCGGCAGAGTCCGATGCGGGGCAGTCAACCGCCGGGCAGGACAAGAACACAGAGAATGCGGATGATGAGCAAGATAGGGACTCAAGCTGGCTCTGAAATCGAATGCACAGAAGAGGACGAAGGCTTTTCATGCCGGTGGATTTTTTCGGTGAATCCTGCTATACTGTTTTTCAGAAACAATCAGAACGAATAAAGGAGGTTTCCTATGTATTGCTACAGAAAAGTGACGGACGACCTGTATTGGGTCGGCAGCAATGACCGTCGGCTCGCGATGTTCGAGGGCGTGTATTCCGTTCCGGCGGGCGTATCCTACAATTCTTACCTGCTGACGGATGAGAAGACGGTGCTTTTTGATACGGTGGATAAGGCCGTGAAAGGGACGTTTTTCGAGAATGTGAAGAAGGCGCTCGACGGGCGGCCGCTTGATTATCTCGTAGTGCACCATATGGAGCCGGATCATTCCGAAGCGATTCAGGAGCTGGTCGCACGCTATCCGGAGGTCAAGATCATCTGTAATGAGAAGATCGTCGCGATGATGAAACAGTATTTCGATTTCGATATCGATGCGCGCGCCGTGGTCGTGAAGGAAGGCGACAGTTTCAGCACCGGTCGGCACAATCTTGTGTTCGTGATGGCGCCGATGGTGCATTGGCCGGAGGTCATGGTATCCTACGACACAACGGACAAGATTCTTTTTTCGGCGGACGCTTTCGGCACATTCGGCGCGCTCAACGGAGCGCTGTTTGCGGACGAGGTAGACTTTGAGCGCGATTATCTTGACGAGGCGCGCAGATACTATACGAACATTGTCGGCAAGTACGGCGATCAGGTGCAGACGCTTCTGAAGAAAGCGGCGACGCTGGATATCGAGATGATCTGCCCGCTGCACGGCTTTGTCTGGAGAAGGAATATTGCTGATTTTATCGGAAAATACATGCACTGGAGTTCGTATGCGCCGGAGGAGCAGGGCGTGATGATCGCCTACGCGTCGGTCTACGGACATACAGAAAATACGGCGGAAATTCTGGCCTGCCGGCTGCGAGAGCGCGGCGTGAAGACAGTCATGTTTGATGTGTCTGTGACGCCGGCGTCCGAGATCGTGGCGGCCGCGTTCAAGTGGAGCCATCTCGTGTTTGCCTCGACGACCTACAATGCAGGCGTTTTTGTGAACATGGAATCCCTGATCTACGACCTTGTGGCGCACAACATTCAGAATCGCACGATCGCGCTGATCGAGAACGGTTCATGGGCGCCGACGAGCGGCGGATTGATGCGCGCGGAGTTTGAAAAGTGCAGGAATATGACGATCTTGGATAACAAGATCACGATTATCTCCGCTCTGAAGGAAGAACAGCTTTCCGAGGTGGATATGCTTGCGGATGCATTGGCGGCGACGATTCCGGACGACGCGAAGCATGTGACGGCTCCGCTGATGGGTGCTTCCGCTGTGACGGGCGCGAAGAGCGGGGCTTCTGAAGCGGCGGGAACCGGGACTGCTTCCGCGACGCAGGGCGCGGCCGACGGAAAGACAGGGCCTGCGACGAAGGGTGAGATCGATCCGACCGCGATGTTCAAGCTGTCCTATGGCCTGTTCGTGCTGACCGCGCGGGACGGAGACAAGGACAACGGCTGTATCACAAACACAGTCATGCAGGTGACCGATCAGGTGAAACGCATCGCGATTGCCGTCAACAAGGCGAATTACACGCACGATATGATTAAGAAGACCGGCGTGTTCAACGTGTCGATCCTGACGACCGAGGCGCCGTTCAAGCTGTTTCAGCAGTTCGGCTTCTGCAGCGGCAGAGATACGGACAAATTTGCGCAGGGACCGGTCGAGATGCGCACGGCCAACGGAGTGCGTTACATCCCGGATTATACGAACGCGGTGCTTTCCGGCAGAGTGGTGGAAGAGCACGAGTACGACACGCACACGATGTTTGTCGCTGAGGTGACGGAGGCGATCGTGCTCTCGAATGTACCGAGCGTCACGTATCAGTATTACTTCGACCACATCAAGCCGAAGCCGCAGCCGACGACGGAAAAGAAGGGATATGTCTGCAAGATCTGCGGATATGTCTATGAAGGCGATACGCTTCCGGACGATTTTGTCTGCCCATTGTGCAAGCACGGGGCGGAGGATTTCGAAAAACTGTAAATGTCCAAAAGCCCTCGGATAGCACTTCTCATACAGAGATAGTCGGCAAATGATTTGCCGACTATCCTGTATGGTGACCGGGTTTTTGAACGTAAAAAAGGCCGTTGCGCAAGCGCTGCAACGACCTTCTGGCCATCTCAAATTCTAAGTCAGAGTTTCACTACATTGGCTGCCTGCGTTCCGCGGTCGCCCTCTGTCAGATCATAAGAAACTGCCTGTCCCTCTTCCAGAGTCTTGAAGCCTTCACCCTGGATTGCAGAATAGTGCACGAATACGTCAGCGCCGTCTTCGCCGGTAATGAAACCGTAGCCCTTATCTGCATTGAACCACTTCACTGTACCTTTACTCATCTGGGTACCTCCTAACTATTGTGCCTACCTGATTCGTTAAAAAATTTCACTAACTATTATAGACTACCAAGACTATTTTTTCATAATCTATAATAGTTAGTGAAATTTACAAACAAACCACTCTACCAGCAACCTTAGTATAGCATAATATTGTCAATTGTCAAGTACTATTGAAGAAAATAAAGAAAAAAACATGTGAATTTATATTTTTGGGACAATTTCGCGCAATCATTCCTCGGTTTCGAGCTCCGCTGCATAGATTTCGTCCGCGCCGATCGTCTCTTCTTCCGTCTCTATCTCAAAAATATCGTTTGCATACAGATCATCTGCGGAGCCCTGTACCGGAGTGATGTCTGCTTTGTCATACAGATATTCGCCGACCTTGTCCTGATACATAGTCCATACAAGCGACTCGCGCGAATTGACATCCTCGTATTCGACAGGGCTGACATAACCGTATGTCTCGGCGTCCTCGGTCACTTGGGAGACGTATTCGTCCTCCGTGACCACCAGATTCTCCTTTTCGCAGATCGCGCAGATGACGAGACGCAGATTGACGGAATCAAGAACCTCGGATTCCAGATCTTCCGCCGTAATGCCGAGAGAATCCATGATCTCATCCTTGTCAGTCGTCCCGAGGAACTGCCCGTAGTAGGAGATAATCTCGTTTTCGCAATCAGCATAAAGCTCTTCCGGATAGCCGTCGAACTCAGACTGGTCGATCACCGACTGGAACAGATCCTCTACCGTGGAGTCATAGCTCTCCTGCGAATACTCGCTCTCCATCATTTCGCGCAGAGATTCCTCGTATTCTTCCTTGGAATCATACTCCGTATTCTCTGCAATAAAGTCGTCGTCATACTCAGGAACGATCGTCTGATAGACGCCGGTCACCTTGACGGTGAAATCCACGGTCTTTCCGGACCACTCCTCATACCATGTATCATCGTCATAGCTGACGGAAAAGCTCATCTCGTCGCCTGCCGATTTTCCGAGCAACTGAGCGTCAAACTCCGCGCCGTAATCTTCGTCGCCGATGATGAAATAGGTGCTTTCGTCGGATTCGGAATCGTCGGAGCCCTGAACGGAATAGCTCACATCCGCATAGACCGTATCGCCCTCTTCAGCCTTGTCCTTATCTACTTCCTCGCTGTACATATAGCGCTCTTCCTCAACGCGGTCCTGTACCATCTCATCGGTGACCTCGTAGACGCTCTGCTCAGCGGCCAGACTGTCAAGAGAGGCGAGCGTGACATATTTCGACGCGTCTTTTACAAGGTAATCGGAAGGAGTGATCGCTGCCAGCTCTTCCGCGGGCTCGGATACCTCCTCGGTCTGCGACGCTTCCTTTGACGGGGTGGGCTGTTCGGTCTCGGCGTCTTTTTTGCCGCAGCCGGACAATGTCACCGCTGAGGTCAGTGCGATCAGAAGAAAAAGTTTTTTATTGAACATGGAAATTGATCTCCTTTCGTTTCGCTTATTATTCCAAATTTGCTGTAACAATATTGGTACTATAACATTTCTGTATAAAAATTGCAAACACTTTACTGAAATAAATTCTTATGCTATAATCTTTGCGAATGCCCGAAACGGTTCGGAAGGTGGAAATCCTATGGGTAAGAAGAAAAAGCAAGAGAAAGCAAAAAAGCAAAAGGAAAAACTGAAAAAGATTGAAAAAGAGGCGCAGAAGACCGGCGGGATCAAGAAAGAGAAGACCGGGAAAAAGGCGGCCGGGGAGCAGAAAAAACATGCGGTCCCTGCAAAGACGATGGTCTCTGCATCTTCCGCATCGGAGAAGCGCCGCATAAAGACAGAAAAGAGCGGGACGAAAACCACGATGCAGGACGCGGCGGAGCGCTTCCGGGCGCTCGGGGACGAGAACCGGCTGCGGATCCTTGCGTTGCTTGAGGGTAGGGAGCTCTGCGCGGGCGATATTTTGAAATCGCTGAGCATCGTGCAGTCCACCTTGTCGCACCACATGAGGATTCTGGTGGATTCCGGCCTCGTGAAATGCCGGAGGCAGGGAAAATGGTCTTACTATTCGGTGGATGACAAGGTGCAGGAGGAGCTTGACAGCCTGATGAGCCGCTGGACAAAGAAATAGAGGAGAATATTATGATGAAGAGTGATGAGGACAGAAGGATCAGAGACATCAGGCTGGCGGAGCTTGTGAAGTGGTGTATGATCTCGGGGGCGCTGGATCTGAATCTTTATGAGGAGTACGATGTGAAGCGCGGCCTGCGTGAATCCGACGGCAAGGGCGTCCTGACCGGCCTGACCGAGATCTCGGACGTGGTCGCGTTCCGGACGGAGGGCGGCAGGAAGATCCCGTCCGAAGGACAGCTTTATTTCCAAGGCTACAACCTCATGGATCTGAAGAAAGGTTTCGAGGAGAGGAGATTCAACTTCGAGGAGATCACGTACCTGCTTCTGTTCGGGGCTTTGCCGAACCGGCAGCAGCTTGAGTCCTTCATCGAGATTCTGAGTCAGTATCGGGAGCTGCCGAACAAGTTTGTGCGGGACGTGATCATGAAGGCGCCCAGTATGGACATCATGAACGCGCTGCAGCGCAGTGTGCTGACGTTGTATTCCTACGATGAGAATCCGGACGATATTTCGATCCAGAATGTGCTGAAGCAGTGTTTGTCCCTGATCGCGACTTTCCCGTTGATCTCTGTTTACGCGTACCATGCGTACCAGCATTACCACAATGACAAGAGTCTTTTGATCCGCTATCCGGATCCGGAGCTCTCCACGGCGGAAAATATTCTGCGCATTCTGCGCGACGACGGGCAGTATACGGAGCTGGAGGCGCGTGTGCTCGATATCGCTTTGGTGATCCACGCGGAGCATGGCGGCGGCAACAACTCCACGTTTACCACGCATGTCGTTTCGTCAACCGGCACCGATACATATTCCGCGGTCTCGGCGTCGCTCGGGTCGCTGAAGGGTCCGAAGCACGGCGGCGCGAACCTGAAGGTTGAGAATATGTTCGCGGATATTCGGGAGCATGTACCGAACTGGGACAGCGACGATGCGGTCCGCGATTATCTGGTAAAGATTATGAATAAGGAAGCGTTCGACGGCAGCGGCCTGATCTACGGCATGGGCCATGCGGTCTATACGCTCTCCGATCCGCGCGCGGTCATTCTGAAGGAGTATGCGCGATCCTTGTCGGAGGAGAAGGGACTGACGGATGAGTTTGAGCTGCACGAGAGGGTGGAGCGCATCGCCTCGGAGCTTCTGACGAACCGCAAGAAGCTGCACAAGCCGATCTGCTGCAACGTCGATTTTTACAGCGGATTCGTTTATTCGATGCTCGGCATCCCCAAGCAACTGTACACGCCGGTATTTGCGATTTCGAGGATCGCGGGCTGGAGCGCGCATCGGATCGAGGAGCTGGTGAATGAAGGCAAGATCATCCGCCCTGCCTACAAGTATGTCGGACACCACAGGGACTACGTCGATCTGAACGAGCGATGAAGATCATTAAATTTTTATAAAGTGATTGCGGCGGGAGTTCTGTGCATGTAAAATAAGGACGGAAAAACACCAGACCGTCCTGCATGATATCGCGAAGCGGCGCTTTCGGACGCGGAGCGGGCGGCACACAAGATTCGGAGGGACAGCAGTTGTCGGAAGCGTTCGTAAAGCTTGAGAATGTGACAAAGGTCTACCATATGGGCGAGGTGGATATCCATGCGGTGGACGGGATCAATTTTGAGATAAAAAAGGGTGAGTTCGTCGTGATCGTGGGCCCGTCCGGGGCGGGCAAGACGACGGTGCTCAACATCTTGGGCGGCATGGACACGGCGAGCAGCGGCAGCGTGGTCGTGGACGGCTACGATATCGCGCGCTACAGCCAGAAGAAGCTGACTTCCTATCGGCGAAATGACATCGGCTTTGTTTTTCAGTTTTACAATCTTGTGCCGAATCTGACGGCGCTCGAAAATGTGGAGCTGGCGCTTCAGATCTCGAAGAATCCGCTTGACGCGAGGCAGGTGCTGGACGAGGTCGGTCTGGAGAATCGCATGGGAAACTTCCCGACACAGCTTTCCGGAGGCGAGCAGCAGCGTGTGTCGATCGCGCGGGCGCTCGCGAAGAATCCGAAGCTTCTGCTGTGCGATGAGCCGACGGGCGCGCTTGATTATCAGACCGGCAAGGCGATCCTCAAGCTGCTGCAGGACATGTGCCGGGAGCGCGGGATGACTGTCATCGTTATCACGCACAACACGGCGATCACGCCGATGGCGGATCGTGTGATCCGGATCAAAAACGGCCGTGTGTCGGAGATGAAGCTGAACGAACATCCGATACCGGTGGAGACGATCGAGTGGTAGATGCGTGAGACGAAGCCGCATCGGGCGTCTCGGCGCGAAAACAGGATGTAATTGACGATATGAAATAGCTGGAATGTGAGGCTTATGAGGAAAAAAGCATTACATAAGGATTTCCGCGTTGAAATAAAAAAGAGCAAAAACCGCTTCCTGTCCATTTTTTTCATTGTGGCGCTGGGAGTGGCTTTTTTCTCTGGGATCCAGTCTTCCGCGCCGGATATGCGGCTGACCGGGGATTCATATTTTGACGACAGCAATCTCATGGATTTGCGTGTCATCAGCACGCTTGGTCTGACGGAGGATGATTTGGACGCGCTCGGCGGCATCGAGGGCGTCTCTTTTGCCGTGGGCAGCTATATGGAGGACGTCTACTGCGGCGAGGGCGACGCGCGCGAGGTGCTTCATGTCGAGGCGCTTCAGAAGGAGATCAACGAGCTGACGCCGGCAAAAGGAAGGCTCCCCGAACGCGCGGACGAGTGCTTTCTGGACGCCGCCTATGCGCTCAAGACCGGATACGAGCCGGGGGACGAGCTGGAGATCGAGGTGTCCTCCGAGGACGACAGCAGCCTGAGGCACAGAAGATTTACGGTCAGCGGCTACGGCTACAGCCCCTGCTATCTGTCGTTCAATCGCGGCAGCACGTCGCTCGGCACAGGTTCGCTGGCCGGGTTTGCCTATGTGCTTCCGGAGGAATTTGACGCGGAGGTCTACAGCGTCATCTATCTGCGGGCGAACGGCGCGGCGGAAAAGACGGCGTTTACCGATGGCTATGACGATCTCGTGGACGCGGTCAGTGAACGCATCGAAGGAATTGCGGACGCGCGGTGCGAGATTCGCTACAATGATGTCATGGAGACGGCGGAGTCCGAGCTCGCGGAGGCGAAGCAGGAGGTCGCGGACGGGAAGCAGGAGCTCGCCGATGCGAAACAGGAGCTTGCCGACGGAAAGGCGGAGGCGGAGTCCGAGCTCGCGGAGGCGGAATCCGAGCTCGTGGAAGGGGAGCAGGAGCTCTCTGACGGGAAGAGGGATCTCTGGGATGCCAGCGAAGAGGTTGCGGACGGCGAGCGGGAGCTGAAGGACGGCGAGAAGGAGATTGAGGAGAATGAATCCAAGCTTGCGGAAGGCAGGAGCCAGATGGAGGAAGCGCAGGGAACTTTGGATTCCGGAGAAAAAGAATACAATTCCGGCTTGAAGGAATACAACAAGGAATCCGTCAAGGGCGAGAAGGAGCTGAGAGCCGCGCAGAAGCAGATCGACGCGGGAAGGGAGCAGCTCAAAGAAGGCAGGAAGACGTATCGGGCAAACCTTGCGGCATACAATGCGGGGCAGAAGCAGCTCGCGGCGGCGGAGGAGCAGCTCACACAGCAGCAGGCGGCTTATGATGCGGGCGCGCAGCAGCTTGCGGCCGGAAAAGCTCAGTATGAGGCGGGGCTTGAGCAGTATAATACAGGTCTGGCAGCGTACAATGCCGCGAACACGAAGCTGGCGGCGCAGCAGCAGGAATACGACAGTACGATAGCGACGGTGCAGACGGCGGCGGCCGCAGCGCTCAAGGCGCAGCAGGAGTGCGATGCGAGGGTCGCGCAGAATCGCGCGGAGGCGGAAGCAAAGAACGGGCAGCTTGCGGAGGCGAAAAGCACAGTTGATTCGCTGACGGGAGAGCTTACCGCCGCTCAGAATGAATTAGAAACTCTGAAAAAAGATCTCGAACAGCAAACCGCACTGCTTGACACCCAAAAGGCAGCATTAAAGAACTTGCAGGATAATCCGCAGTTTAAGGAGGGGTCAGACCGGACTGTTCCGGATGATTACACCCCGGAATATGTGCAGCAACTGGCTGACGCGCAAGCGGCCGTTGACACGCAGAGCGGCGTGGTAAATGATGCGGATGCGAAGGTAAAAGCGCAGGATGCGGTCGTCACTCAAAAAAACGCTGAGCTTACCGCGCAGCAGGGGACCGTCTCTTCCTTGGAGACGGAAATCGCGGCGCTCGATACGGAATACAACGATCGGTTGAGTCCGGAGCAGCAGCAGAAGCAGCAGGCGGCGGCAGAGGCAGCGGCCACGCGCGACGCTGCCGTGGCGGGTCTTGAGGAAGCGAAGGGCCAGATGGATGAAGCCGCCAAGACGCTGGCCGGGCAGAAACAGACGCTGGACGCGACGGCGGCTACTCTGGCGCAGTCGAAGCAAGAGCTGGATGCAAAGGAACAGGAGCTGAATACGGCCGGCCAGCAGCTCGCTGCGGCATGGCAGGAGCTGAACACACAGAAAACACAGGCAGCGACGGCCAAGACACAGCTTGCGGCGGCCAAAAAGACACTGGATACGAACGAGAAAAAACTGAAAAAAGGTCAGAAGGAGATCGACGACGGATATAAGGAGCTGCGGGAGGCGAAAGCGCAGTTGACTTCAGCGCGCAGGCAGCTCGATTCCGGCTGGGCGCAGCTTGCGGCTTCACGGTCGCAGGTGACGGACGGAGAACGGCAGCTCTCGGAGGGACGACAAAAGCTGAGTGATGCGCGGACCGATCTGGCGGATGCGAGACGGCAGATAGCGGACGGGCAGAAAGAGATCGTGGAGAACAAGCATAAGCTGGAAGACGGCTGGGAGGACTACGAGGAAGGGAAAAAAGAGGCTGAGGATGAGATCGCGGAGGGCGAGCAGAAGATAAGGGACGCGGAGGCGGATCTGGCGGACGCCGAGGAGCAGATCGCGGATGCCGAGGAGCAGCTTGCCGAGCTGCGTTATCCGGATTGGTATGTGGACAACCGCAGCGCGCTTCCGGAGCACGCCGGATTCGGGGAGAACGCGGAGCGTCTCTCGAACATCGCCAAGGTTGTGCCGATCCTGTTCTTCTTGGTCGCCGCTCTGATCTCTCTGACGACAATGACGCGCATGGTCGAGGAGGAGCGCACGCAGATCGGGACGCTGAAAGCGCTCGGATACGGAAAATGGTCGATTGCCTCCAAATATCTGAAGTACGCGTTCCTTGCGACGCTTGGCGGCGGCGCGGCAGGTATTTTGATCGGTGAAAAGATTTTCCCGTGGGTGATTATCAACGCATACGGGATCATGTACCAGCACATTCCGGAGATTCTGCTCCCGTACAACTGGAGCTACGGCCTGATTGCGATGGGAGCGGCCCTGCTCTGCACGATCGGAGCAACGGTCTCCGCCTGCTACAAAGAGCTTATGGCCGTTCCGGCGCAGCTCATGCGTCCGCCTGCTCCGAAGGAGGGCAAGCGTGTCTGGCTGGAACGGATCACGTTCCTGTGGAAACGGCTCAGCTTCACATGGAAATCCACGGTGCGCAATCTGTTCCGTTACAAAAAGCGTTTTCTAATGACGATTATCGGCATCGGCGGTTGTATGGGTCTTCTGCTTGTGGGGTATGGGCTGCTTGACTCGATTACGGACATCGGGACATTGCAGTTTGACGAGCTGCAGCTCTATGACGCGGTCGTCGTGCTGGACACGGATGCGGATGCGTCGGAGATCGGAGAGGTAGAGGACGCCCTGCACGCGGACGAGAGGGTGACGCACGCCAAGCGCTTCTATATGCAGTTGACGGATGTGCAGACGGAAGGAATCACGGACAAAGAATGGTCGGTCTATCTGTATGTGCCGGAGGACAAGAAAGAACTGGAAGGATTTTTCCGCTTCCGCGACCGTGAGACGAAGGAGCCCTATGAGCTGACCGACGAGGGCGCGATCATCACGGAAAAGATCGCGAAGGAGCTGGGTATCAAGGCGGGCGGTACGATCACGCTCGAGCAGGAAGAGGGGGACGACGTCGAGGTGCCTGTCGCCGCCGTATGCGAGAATTATCTGTCGCACTACCTGTATATGACGCCCGCGCTCTACGAGAAGATATACGGGGAGGCGCCGGAGTTTAACAGTATCTTTTTCGAGAGCGGCGAGCCGCAGGAGGGGATCGAGGAGATAGGCGAGAAGATGCTGAGCTACGATGCCGTGCTCAATGTGACCTACACCGGGACGCTTGCGGAGCAGATCGAAAATATGCTCGGGGCGATGGACGTCGTCATGCTGGTGCTGATCGTCTCGGCCGGCGCGCTTGCAATCGTGGTGCTCTACAACCTCAACAACATCAACATCAACGAACGGCGCAGAGAGCTCGCCACGCTGAAGGTGCTCGGCTTCTACAACGGCGAGGTGGCGGCCTACGTCTACCGAGAGAATATCCTGCTCACGCTGATCGGCGCCGCGCTCGGGATTGTGCTCGGGAAGCTTCTGCACGCCTACATCATCACGACGATTGAGGTGGACGCCTGCATGTTCGGCCGCAACATCAATCTGCCGAGCTTTGTGTACGGAACGCTTTTCACGATCGGATTTTCCATGATCGTCAACGGCTTCATGTACTTTAAGCTGAAGAAGATTGATATGGTCGAGTCGCTCAAGAGCGTGGAATAATATTATTTTACTGGACGAATGTGGGAAATCAGTGTATTATCTAATTAGTTAATTATGATAGAAAGGAAAGGTAACCATTATGACGACACTTGAGTTACAGAAAATGGCGAACGAGGTTCGCAAGGGTATCGTGACGGCGGTGCACAGCGCGAAAGCTGGACACCCGGGCGGATCACTCTCGGCGGCAGACCTGTTCACCTACCTCTATTTCGAGGAGATGAACATCGACCCGAAGGATCCGAAGAATCCGGACAGGGACCGTTTCGTGCTCTCGAAAGGGCACACGGCTCCGGGCTACTATTCCGCGATGGCGCACAGGGGCTATTTCCCGGTGGAGGATCTGACGACGCTGCGCAAGGTCGGCTCGCATCTGCAGGGGCATCCGTGCATGCAGCACATCGCCGGCATCGATATGTCCTCGGGCTCTCTGGGACAGGGTATCTCGGCGGCGGTCGGTATGGCGCTCGCGGGGAAGATGGACGGCAAGTCCTACCGCGTCTACACACTGCTCGGCGACGGCGAGATTCAGGAAGGTCAGGTCTGGGAGGCGGCGATGTTCGCGGGTCACAGGAAGCTGGACAACCTTGTCGTGATCGTGGACAACAACGGCCTTCAGATCGACGGCAACATCGCGGACGTCTGCTCGCCGTACCCGATCGATAAGAAGTTTGAAGCGTTCAATTTCCATGTGATCAACGTGGCAGACGGCAACGACATGGATCAACTGCGCGCGGCGTTCGCGGAAGCGAAGACCACGAAGGGCATGCCGACGGCGATCATCATGAAGACCGTCAAAGGAAAGGGCGTTTCCTTTATGGAGAATCAGGCGTCTTGGCACGGCACGGCTCCGAACGATGAGCAGTACGCCGTCGCTATGGCAGACTTAGAGAAAGTGGGGGAAGCATTATGTCAGAAGTAAAGAAGATCGCTACCAGAGAAAGTTACGGAAACGCGCTGGCGGAGCTCGGCGCCGAGCATGAGGATCTCGTCGTTCTGGATGCTGACCTTGCAGGCGCGACGAAGACAGGCGTATTCAAGAAAGCGTTCCCGGATCGCCACATCGACTGCGGGATCGCGGAGTGCAACATGATGGGTATTGCGGCAGGTCTTTCCACGACGGGGAAGGTGCCGTTCGCGAGCACGTTCGCGATGTTCGCTTCGGGGCGCGCGTATGAGCAGGTAAGGAATTCGATCGGCTATCCGCATATGAACGTGAAGATTGGCGCGACGCACGCCGGCATCTCGGTCGGTGAGGACGGCGCGTCCCACCAGTGCAATGAGGATCTGGCCCTGATGCGTGAGATTCCGGGCATGGTCGTGATCAACCCGGCGGACGACGTCGAGGCAAGAGCCGCGGTGAAGGCTGCCTATGAGTATGTCGGACCGGTCTATCTGCGCTTTGGCCGTCTGGCTGTTCCGGTAATCAATACGAATCCGGATTACAAATTTGAGATCGGCAAGGGCATCACGCTCCGCGAAGGCACGGACGTCACGGTATTCGCGACCGGCCTGTGCGTAAACAGCGCGCTCGAAGCGGCGGAAATGCTCGCGGCGGACGGCATTTCCGCGAAGATCATCAACATCCACACGATCAAGCCGCTCGACGAAGAGCTTGTGGTATCGGCCGCGAAAGCGACCGGCAAGGTTGTGACCGTCGAGGAGCATTCCGTGATCGGCGGCTTGGGAAGCGCGGTCTGCGAGACGCTGTGCGCGAAGGCTCCGACTCCGGTGCTGCGCATCGGCGTGCAGGATGTGTTTGGCGAGTCCGGCTCAGCCGTGGCGCTGCTCGAGAAGTACAAGCTTGACGGCAAGGGCGTCTACGAGCAGATTAAGGCGTGGGTATAAGGACGACTGATCACTCAGACTGAATGCGAGAATTCAATATAAGTAAGGAAAGAGGACAGGTACGAAAACGTATCTTGTCCTCTTTTTAAAATTTCTTCTGATGAATATCGTATCGAAAAAGACATTTCTTCGAGTTCCTTCTATTTTGAAAATGATTGCGGAGCTCATCTTCAGAAACCCAGCCCTCTTTTTCGGCAGAGCGGATACCTGCATTCAGCTCACACATCAAGCGTATCATAGTTTCCGCCTTTTGAAAATTCTCTTCATCTTCCATATTTCGGATGCTGTACACACCATGACCGTTTCGTGTCAGATAAACAGGCGATCCGGCAGATACTTTTTCCGGGATAGTACCATAATTTCTCAGATCAGAGACGGGCGCAATCGTAGGCATATGCGCACTTCCTTTCGATAGATTTGCAGAAACATTATATAGCATGTCTTGTGCAGGTGGTCAAGGATACATCCGGAAAAGAAATCATAGAAAAAGGTTGGACGGTTACAAATTTTCTGTAATTTTCCAAAAGAAAGATAGAATAAAATATCCGGACAGGCTATTACTATATTTCTATACATGAGGATGAAAACCGAAATTTTCTGAAAGGAGAAATCACAAATGAGTACAGTGATATTAAATGAGGAAATACTAGCCGCATACGGTAGACACCTGCGCACCAATGAAAAAAGCCCGCATACGATTGATAAATACCTCCGTGACGCGGAGGCATTCCGCGGCTTCGCATCCGGCCGGCCGCTTACGAAAGAGCTCACGGTCGATTATAAAAGATATTTGATCGAGTCCGGGAAGTACGCGGACAGCAGCATCAATTCCATGATTGCGTCCCTGCGGGGACTTTTCAAATATCTGGGAAGAGACGACTGCAACGTCACGAGGCTTCGCACGCAGGAAATGCCGTATTGCCCCGAAAACAAAAGCCTCACGATGGAGGAATATCAGAGGCTTCTGAAGGCTGCGGAGGGAAACCAGCGTTTGCAGATGATGCTGAAGGTGCTTGCCGGGACCGGAATACGGATTTCAGAGCTGAAATATTTCACCGTAGAGGCAATCCGCAAGAAGGAACGTCAGACGAGTATTCGCGTCTCATGCAAAAAGAAAAGCCGCGAGATCATCATTCCGGACGGACTGCGGGAAGAGCTTACCAGTTATACGGAAGAGAATGGGATCAGGGAGGGCGTGATTTTTCGGACGAGAAGCGGCAAACCGGTGGACCGGAGCAATTTCTGGAAGCAGATGAAACGTTTGTGCAAGAAAACAGGGATCGACGAGGCAAAGGTATTTCCCCATAATATCCGCAAGCTGTTCGCGCGAACGTTTTATGAACGATCCCACGATATCGCGCAGCTTGCCTGTCTGCTTGGGCACAGCAGCATCAACACGACGATGATCTATATCAAAAGGACGGAACGGGAGGTCAGGGCGAAGGTAGACTGGATTATGAAGGAAATTCTGCACAAGATTGGGAGGCAGGAAGAACACGGTTCGCGGGGAAAGAAGTATGGAAGCCGAAAACCGGGGAGAGAGAAAGGGAAATATAAATATAAAAATTGCACAACATTATCTATATAATGTGGTGCAATATGTAAGCAGGTATTATTACCAAAATCTAAGTCGAAACTTATGATAGCACTTTCAGAGTGAAATGGCAAGAGATATATAAATGGTAATTTTGGAAATTTGACAAAAATCTTATGAGATGTTTTCAAACTTATCTGAAAATTAAAAGGGAATTATCTAAAACAAATCGATGTACAAGGATAAAAAGCTGTCTGCTCAGAATATGCGGAATTCGGACATATTTTTGACATGCTTAAAAAGCTTTTGTAAAAATCATTCCAAAAGCTGGCAGACAGATTTTTTATTTATATGCCTTGATACGCGCAGATCGTCGGGTCCACACTGCCGGAAGGGGATGGGGCTCTTTTCATTTACATCTTTTCTGAAAAAACAATCATTATGTATTTTTTAAAACCGCTTTATTATTTCTAAACCGTGCCCCATTCTTCCTTGCACCACATTATATAGATAATGTTGTAAATATTCGAGACGGTCCGGCAGGAGGAAGACACTAGCGGAAAGCCACATTTCGAGAAGCAGTGGCAGCCGTTTCCGGAAGTAAGCCGGTGGCAGATTAATGGCGTATTCAAAAGCAGGAAATGAAGGTGAACAGCTATGAGTGTCCGGCTTTATGCACACAATCAAACTGCATACGAATCAGCGCTCGCTATGCTCGCTGAGACCGGCAGGGCGGCTGTGATCCATCCGACCGGCACGGGGAAGTCCTTCATCGGCTTCAAGCTGTGCGAGGATTTTTTGGATAAAACGGTTTGCTGGATGTCTCCGTCCGAATATATCTTCCGGACACAGTTGGAAAACTGGCGGGCAGCGGATGAGTCGGCCGGTCAGACAGAGAGTCAGGCGTCAGATGAGACAAAAGGTCATGCGGCAGATGAGTCGGCCAATCAGGCGTCAGGGCAGACGGCCGGTCAGACAACAGGTCAGACGGAAGATCAGGCGTCAGGAAAAGGAGCGGACCTCTTCGATATATTTCCGAATATTCGTTTTCTTACCTATGCAAAGCTCATACAGATGGATACGAAAGAGATGGCGGCAATCAGGCCGGACGTGATCGTGCTGGATGAGTTTCATCGCTGTGGCGCGGCTGTCTGGGGCGCTGCACTGAAGAAATTCTTGGGAATTTACACGGATGTGCCGGTGTTGGGGCTGTCTGCAACGAATATTCGTTATCTTGACAACCAGAGGAATATGGCGGACGAGCTGTTTGACGGGAACATTGCGTCGGAAATGACCTTGGGTGAGGCGATTGTCCGCGGGATACTTGCCGCGCCGAAATATGTCATGGCGGCGTTTGTCTATCAAAAGGAGCTTGAAAAGCTCGAAAGAAGGATCAGACGGACAACAAACAGGGCGGTAAGGAACACTGCGGAAAAATATTATGAGGCGCTGCGGCGCGCATTGGAGAAAGCGGATGGTCTTGACGAGATCTTCCGGAAACATATGGATAATCCGAAGGGTAAGTACCTTGTGTTTACCGCGAACATTGAGGCGATGCGGGAGTGTATGGAGCATGTTCCCGAATGGTTTGGCAGTCTTGACAGGCAGCCGCATGTGTATTCCCTGTATACGCTTGATCCTTCGACCATACATTCTTTTGAAAAATTCAAAGCAGACGATGACAAAGGACATCTGCGGCTTCTGTTCTGCATAGACGCGCTCAATGAGGGCATTCACGTAGACGATGTGGACGGCGTGATCCTGTTTCGCCCGACCGCGTCCCCGACGGTATACAAGCAGCAGATCGGAAGGGCATTGTCGGTTGGGAAAGCGGGCGTCCCGGTTATTTTCGATATCGTGAACAACTTCGACGCGCTATACAGCATCGGTTCCCTTGAGGAAGAAATGAGGGCAGCCGTAACTTATTATAATTACGCCGGCGAGAGTGACAGGATCGTGGCTGACCGTTTCCGTGTGGTCGATGAAGTGCGTGACTGCAGGAGGCTTTTTGACGAACTCGAAGAAGCGCTCACTGCCTCGTGGGATGCAATGTACGCCTGTGCCAAGGCCTATCGCAAAGAGCACGGGGACCTCGAGGTGCCGGTCAGGTATCGGACGCCGGACGGCTGTTCCCTCGGAAGATGGGTACAGATCCAGCGTCAGGTGAAGGCCGGGAAAATGGCGGGCAATCTGGATGAGGAGCGTATCGCGAAGCTGGACACGCTCGGTATGCGCTGGCAGAGCGCAGATGAGCTTTCATGGGAACGGCATTACGCCGCGTGCAGGAATTATTATGAGGAACACGGCGACCTGAACGTGCCGGGAGATTATATAACGGAAAGCGGCATGAGGCTTGGCGGCTGGCTGAAAGCGATTCGTGCCTATCGCAGATACGGGATCCGCTCTTCCTATTTCACGAAAGAGCGGGAAAAAATGCTTGATGATCTCGGAATGGTCTGGAACCAGCCGGACTATCTCTGGGAGCGGAATTATGCGGCGGCAAAGTCCTATTATGAGAAGCATGGCAATCTGGCGGTGCCGGCAGGACATGTCGAGAACGGCGTGAAGCTGTACAACTGGCTGGCAGATCTGCGCAGGATGTATCGGAACAGGTCTTTTATGGACGGTCGGACTACGAAAGAAGCTTTAACTGTGTGGAGCCGATCCGGGGTTCCCGCAGATAATCAGAATATGCGGAGAGAAGACGGAGCTCCTGCAGGCAATCAGAATGCGAAGAGAGAAGACGGAGCTTTGATGAGGAATTCGATATCGAACGGTCGCCGCGGAACTCTCACAGACACACAGATCGCGCAGATGGACGCCCTCGGCATGCGTTGGCAGTCGAAAGCCGATCTGGCGTGGGAGCGCGGATACGCCGAGGCGAAACGCTACTATGAGGCGCACGGAGCGGCGGACGCGTCGCTCGATTATGTCACGCCGGATGGGTATAAGCTCGGTGTGTGGCTCTCGAAATGCCGCGAGAAATATGCGAAAGGCACACTTTCCGACGAACATGCCGCCCGGCTTGAAGAAATCGGTATGGTGTGGGACAAATCCCGGAAAAATGACTGGGATGCATGCTTCGAGAAAGTGAAGGAATACTATCTCGTACATGGCAATCTTTCCATACCGGGCGACTATACCGCGGACGGCGTGTGGCTGAATAAATGGCTGAATGAGCAGAAGCAGATTCTGCTTGGCAACCGTCAAGGCAGAACTCTGACGGAGGAGCAGAAGCAGAAGCTTGCAACGCTTCCGTTTGCCGTCGAAGGCGCAGGCGAAGAGCGCTGGCAGCGTCGTTACGGTGAATTGCTTCGGTATTACAGCGCGCACGGGAACAGCCGGCTGCCGGTCGGTTACCGGGATTCACAGGGACAGAACCTGTATGTCTGGCTCGTGAACCAAAGAGGATACGCGAGATCCGGCAGGATGAGCGACAAGAGAAAAAAGCTGCTGATGGAAGTCGGGGCGCTGAACGCATAAAAAGACTGAAAAAAGAAACCGAAAAAAGGCTGAAAAAGAGAAGAGCCGGGAGTCAAAGACAAATTCTATCAAGTAGGGAGAATTCGGTCTGGGCTTATGCATGAAAAAGGAGAAAGGAGAAGGGCAGGATGGCAGAACTGTATGAACACAATCGAATTGCATATGAAGCTGTCGTCTCCATGCTTGCGCGTACCGGAAGGGCGGCTGTGATCCACCCGACCGGCACGGGGAAATCTTTTATTGGATTCAAGCTGTGCGAGGATAATCCGGACAAGGTTGTCCTCTGGCTTTCTCCTTCCGAATACATTTTCCGAACGCAGTTGGAAAACTGGCGGGCGGCTGATTTTAAGGTGCTGCAGGGAGCACATTTCGATTCAATATCGGAAATGCAGAGTGACTTAATCAGAAACAAGAAAAATATAGAGGAATGCAGAGCTTCAGGAGAACTTTCAAATATCCGGTTTTATACTTATGCGCGGCTCATGTTGATGCAGCAAAAGGAACTTGTGGAATTACGGCCGGATCTGGCCATATTGGATGAGTTTCATCGCGCCGGCGCGCAGCGTTGGGGCGATGGGTTGCAGAAACTTCTGAAAATATATCCGAATATTCCGATGCTCGGTCTTTCCGCGACGAACATCCGCTATCTGGACGGCCAGCGTGATATGGCAGACGAACTGTTTGACGGGAACATTGCCTCGGAGATGACGCTTGGCGACGCGATTGTGCGCGGAATATTAAATCCGCCGAAGTACATACTCTCGGCTTACTCCTGTCAGAAGGAGCTGGAACGTTACCGCGATCGGATTCGGAACGCGAAAAGCGCGGCAGTGCGCACAGAAGCCGAGAAATATCTGGATGCACTGCGGCGGGCACTTGAGAAAGCAGACGGACTGGACGAGGTCTTCCGGAAATATATGACGGCGGAATCGGATAGCGGCATACAAGAGAAAGCGGGACAGACCGATAAGGCAGAAAAACCATATGAAAAGGGGCAGTCCGATACAGCAGGGAAATCAAATACAAAGGAGCAGTCCGGACGATTTGGAAAATATTTAGTGTTCTGCGCGAACTATGAGCACATGCAGGAAATGATCGCGAAGGTCCCGGAATGGTTCGCGAAAGTGGATCCCGAGCCGCATGTCTACTCTGTCTATTCTGAGGACGCGCAGGCCGAGGCGGAATTTGCAAGGTTTAAGGCGGATGAAAGCAGACATCTGAAGCTCCTGTTTTGCATCGACATGCTGAATGAAGGAATTCATGTCGACGATGTGAGCGGAGTCATACTTCTGCGCCCGACCATTTCACCGATCATTTACAGACAGCAGATCGGACGGGCGCTATCCGCCGGGAAGAAGCAGGGCGAGAACGCCGTGATCTTCGACGTGGTGATGAACATAGAGAATCTCTGCAGCATCGGGACGGTTGAAGACGAGATGCAGGCTGCGGTGCGGTATTACCGGAATCGCGGAGAGAGCGGCCTCATCGTGAATGAGCACTTCCACATTACGGACGAGGTGCAGGATTGCATGCGGCTGTTCCGAAAGCTGAATGAGACCTTGGGCGCTTCGTGGGAGCTGATGTATCAGGCTGCGGAGGAATATTTCAAAAAGCATGGAAATCTGGAAGTGACAAAGCGCTACACGACGGAGGACGGACTGTCGCTCGGGCAGTGGCTGGATACGCAGCGAAAGGTGCGCGCAGGCAAAGTAAAAGGCGTCCTCACAGAAGACCGGATCGCAGGATTAGATAGACTGGGCATGCGCTGGGAGTCAAAGAGCGACCGGAACTGGGAGCGGAACTTTGCCGCGGCGCAGGCATATTACCGGGAGCATGGGAACCTTCTGGTGAACGTGCGGAGCGGGAAATACGGAGGCGTGGAGCTTGGGAAATGGCTCGCGCAGCAGCGGACATACAAGAAAAACGGCATCCGTGGAAATTATCTGACCCATGAGCGTATCAAAGCTCTGGAGGCGATCGGGATGGTCTGGGACGTGCCGGACTATCTGTGGGAGCAAAACTACCATGCGGCAGTGCAGTATCACCGGGAGCATGGAAATCTGGATGTCCCCTATTATTATGTAAGCCCCGATGGTGTGAAGCTTGGCGTCTGGATTGCAAATATAAGATTTGCAAGAAGGAACGAGGGAAGCGGACGGGCGGAGCTGACAAAGGAGCAGGCAGCTCGTCTCGATGAGCTGGGGATGATCTGGGAGAATAAAAACCGTGCAGTGTGGGAGCGCTCCTACGCGGCGGCCTGCCGTTACCGGAAGAAATACGGTAACCTGAACATACCGGTTGCGTATGTGACCGAGGACGGCTGCCATCTGGGACGGTGGATCCGGAAGCAGAAGGAGACATACCGAAGTGGAATGAGCGAGGAGCGGAAAAAGAAGCTGGCTGCGCTTGGTGTGGGTTGAAAATATGTATTACGAAAAACCTGGAAGAGAATTGTGGGCCTTGAGGCAACGATTTCACGGAAAGGGGTCATAAAAGCCACGGAATGTGTGGGTCAATAGAATCGGTCTGGGCCGAAAAAAGACGACGCACATGCAGACGGTGGCGTTGTCCGGGCAATCTGGAAGAGATGGCCGGTATGGCGGAGCCATGCTTTGGAAGCGGATACAGATGGAAAATGACAGGAAACTTTAGGGTCTATATAAACAGATATCTATGCAGACAGCTATGGGGTATCCTGCTATATGAGACATGCTGTTGCAGAAAGGGGAACAGACAGAAATGCCGTGGTTTGCGATACAGACATACACAGGGGACGAAGAGAAACTGGTGGAGATGATCCGTCGGATTGTTCCGGGGCAGTATTACGGTGAGTGCTTTGTGATATACCACGAGCAGCTCCGCCGCAGACAGCAGGAGAACCAGATCCATGTGCTGCGATTGTTCCCGGGCTATATATTCATTTCTTCAAACGACATAGAACAGCTTTTCCGCTGCCTGAAAAGAGTCCCGGTCATGTCAAGGATCATGGCGTCGGACGATTTTGCTTTTACCCCACTTCATAGAGGGGAGGCGGAATTTCTTCTGGATATCATGGACAAAGACCACATCGTGCGGCTTTCTTACGTGGCGACAGACGGTCGGGATCATGTGACTTATCTGTCCGGACCATTGGAGAGATGCCGGGAGCAGATACTGTCCTACCGCTTCCGCAAGAGGTACGCAGCCGTTCGGCTGACACTGGATGGACAGGAGAAGGAAGTAAAGTTGGGGATCATCCTGAACAACGATGTTCGCCGAGAGTTGGCGTACGGGAAGGTAGAGGCTGAGGTAGAACTGTCAGAGAAGTACAGTATTCCGCTGTCGGACGGCACATTATCGGGCAGTGCTATATCGGATGGAAAAACCGGTATAGCTGCGGGCAAAGAAAATAAAAACGAATTGCAGATAGGAGACAAGGTGCTTGTGATGGAAGGCGCGTTCGAAGGGAGCGTAGCATTGGTCAGCTATGTGAAAAAGGACACATTGAGGATTTCTGTACATATGTTTGGACAGGAGATACAGGCGGAAGTGTCGGCGGACAGCGTGAAAAAGATATAGATGAAATGCTGTAATGTGAATGAACAGGTACATAAAAAATGCGTTATGTCCCGGACAACTGTACAGAAAATGTTGCGTCGAACTGTACAGGACAGACGATTTGAGAAGTTTGCAATCGGTCGAGCTGGAGCAGATGTTTTTGGGAAGATAGAGAGACAAAAATGGTGGGATAAGGATGAAGAAACATTCTGACAATCTGTCCGGAAACAGCCGGATGAAACTATTCGACGACATAAAGCATACCATGCGGAAGTTTGAAGGTTTGTTTGAGATGTTCGTGCTCGCTTACACCTATTATCTTATGTGGAGAACATACTATCGACCACTGGAAAGCTTCCATAAGTATTATGGTAGTGGTAAATACATACTCGCAGGCGTGTACGCGCTTTTGGTGTTCTTCCTTTTTCTCTACTGCGACAGCTTCAAGTACGGACACTTGAAGCTGACTGATGTGCTGCTGTCCCAGTGGATTTCGCTTGCAATCGTGAATTTTGTAACATATTTCCAGCTTTGTCTGATCGCAAACCACATGGTAAAGGTGTCGCCGATGCTGGCGCTTACCGTGATTGACCTGATGTTGGCTTTTGTGTTCACATACCTGTTCACGGTGCTCTACCATCGCTTCTACGTGCCGAGACGCATGGTAATGGTTTACGGCACGGATAACGCGCTTGCTCTGAAAGTAAAGATGGACACGCGCAGGGATAAATACCGGATTACGGCGTCCGTTCCGGAGACAGACGGGTATGAACGGATCAGCCGGAAGCTGAAAAAATACGACGCGGTAGTGCTGAACGATGTGTCGGCGCAGATGAGGAATGATCTCCTGAAATACTGCTATGAAAACGGATTGCGTCTGTATATCGTGCCGAAGATCTCCGACATCATCATCAAGGGAGCGGAGGAGATTACCTTGTTTGATACGCCGCTCCTGCTGATCAAAGGCAAGGGGTTGACTCCGGCACAGAACCTCGCGAAGCGCACAATGGACATCGTGCTGTGCAGCATCGCAATGATCCCAGGCATATTTGTTATGATCATCGTCGCATTAGCAATCAAGCTGGAGGATCATGGGCCAGTATTTTACCGTCAGGAACGCGTGACAAAGGATGGGAGGATATTCGATATACTGAAGTTCCGTTCGATGATCGTCGACGCGGAGAAGGACGGATATTCAATTCCGGCTACCGACCATGATCCGAGGATTACGAAAGTGGGGCGGGTGATTCGGGCTACCAGACTGGACGAGCTCCCGCAGATCCTGAATATCCTGAAGGGGGATATGAGCATTGTGGGACCGCGGCCGGAGCGTGTGGAGCATGTGGAGAAATATATGCGGGAGATTGCGGAATTCGGATACCGCCTGAAGGTGAAGGGCGGGCTGACCGGTTACGCACAGGTTTACGGGAAGTACAACACAAGCGCATACGACAAGCTCCGGCTGGATCTGATGTACATAGAGAAGTATTCCCTGTTGCTGGATATCAAGTTGATTCTGATGACGGTGCAGACCATGTTCAAGAAGGAGAGTACGGAGGGGTTTGCAGAATCCATAGAAATAAAGAATGCCAGGGATGAGGCGGCTCTCGGGAAAGAGGATTCGGTGACCTCAGATGCATCAGGGTGGCGTCGTAATGAGGCCTGAATTGGGAAAAGAATATAGCTGGATGGTAACAGGGGAATCAGAGAATGAGAATCGTAATACATATGGGAGACAAATACCCAAAAGAAAGTCCAAGCGCAAAAAGAGTCGGAGCATTCTACGATATGTTGAGAGCCAGAGGACATCATGTGTCTATTCTAGCGCCGTTTTATGAAAGCTGTCCAATAGGAGAAGTGGATGTATATTATTGTAGGACTTTTTCTCTTAAGAGTAAAAGTCCTGCGAATCGTCTGGCGAACCAGATTGGGTTTGGGTTTAGCTCATTCTTCAAGTCACTTTCGCTTGGTAAGGCTGATATTGTGATTACCACTTCTCCTCCTGCGCTTGCCAGTCCTTTTGGGTGGTTGATAGCCAAATGCAAACGTGCCAGACTTGTGTATGACGTAAGGGATATTTGGCCGGATGTTGCATGGGAAATGGGGAGTTTCAAGCCCCAAAGCCTATATAGCAGAGTATTTGGTGCTGTTAGAGATTTTATGCTGAGACATGCTGACCTTGTTACGGCAGTCAGTAATGGAAAAGTTGAAAAATTGCAGACATATGCACCTGATTCAGACATTATCATGATCACGAATGGTCTGGATGAAAAATTCCTGAAAAATGCAGAAAACAAGGGGCTGATAAAACACTATGGTATAGGAAAAAAATTCACTTGCGTTTATATAGGAAACCTTGGGCTTGCACAGGGACTGATGCAGCTTTTGCGTCTTGCAAAAAAGGTAAAAGAAGAAGGAATTGAATCACAATTTCTGCTTTTTGGGACAGGGGTGGAGGAAAGCCGTTTGAAACAGTATGCTGAAGAGGAACACCTTACCCATGTATTATTTCCGGGTCGCCTGCCAAACGATGATATCTTTACGATCCTGAAATATGCGGATATGAGCTTTGTTTCTTTGGCGAACGATCGGTTAAAGGACAGTGTTCCCACCAAAATGTTTGAGGCACTTGGAGCAGGATGCCCTGTACTCTTGGCAGCGAAAGGTGAGGCGGTCGACATTTTGGAAGAATGTGGGCTTGGTGTGGCAGTCAGCCCGAATGATGATGAGGCATTATGGGAAGGTTTTCTCAAAATTCGTATGGACAAACAGGAGATTACTAAAAACAGAGCACGCGCATACAGGCTGATGAAGACTAAATATTCCCGACAGCAAGCTGCTCTTCAGTTGACGGAAGAACTGGAAAACCGATTCTCGTGTATAGAGAAACCACAGCATGGGAGCTATATGGACGCATGAAGATGAGGAGTCATAGTATTGTATAGATTTTCATTATATTGGGACACAATACGTTACATGAAACCAGAACAGATCTTTTATCGGCTTCGGAAGATATTAAAACTTCCGTGTACTTTCGGTATTGTGCCAGAGAGCAAGCATGGAGAAATATCAGTTGTTCAGACAATTGAGGAACTCGATTTTGATCCGGTTTTTCTCGCTCGTTTTCCTGTAGAAGAGCTGATGGAGGATAAGATCACGCTTTTGCATGAAACAGAGATATTTCAATGGAATGCAGTCTGGTCTTTTCCAAACCATACCCCGTTGTGGAATTATAATCTGCATTATTTTGAATATTTATTTTCACTTATCAAGGCATACAAAGATGAAGGGGATAGAAAATATCTTGAAAAATGCAGGAGGATTATCCTCGCATGGATTAGATATAATCCGAGAGACAACGGTGGTGTCGGATGGGAGCCGTATCCGACAGCGTTGCGGCTGACGAACTGGCTAGCAGTGTATACGTATCTGTATGCGGAGATAACTAAGGATGCCGATTTCAATGAAGTATTCGTGCATTCTGTCTGGGAGCAATATGATTGTCTGGCACGTCATCTTGAGAAGGACTTACTCGGCAATCATTTTTTTGAGGATCTGAAGGCGTTGATTCTTTGTGCACTTTTCTTTAATGATGATGCAATGCTTCGAAAAAGTCTTGTGGAGTTTCACAGGCAATGTTCAGAACAAATTCTGGCAGATGGGATGCATTTTGAACTGAGCCCTATGTATCACAAAATCATTTTTGAAGATGTGATGCGTGTAGCAGTTGCTTTGCGAGGAAGCGGGAATCAGGATGAAGAAATAGAATCATATCTGCAATCCATGCTTGATGCCGCGTATTCTTTTGAAGAAGGACTTGACCGTCTTCCGCTGTTTAATGATTGCGGAAACAATGTGGCGAAAAGTCTTGATGCTATTTGCAAAGCGGCAAAGGAACATTTTAATCTAATTCCAGTATATAAGGATCAATTTCCTGACAGCGGCTATTATATTTTCAAACAAGGGGAATGGAAGCTTATTGTCGACGCGGGGAAACCAGGGCCTGCGTACATACCGGGACATGCACATTGTGATGCGATGAGTTTTGAATTGTTCAAGTCAGGAAAGCCTGTGATTGTGAACTGTGGAACCTACGCATATCAGTGTGAGGAGCGTGTATTCTTCCGGAGTACTGAGGCACATAATACTGTTATGGCGGACAATGAGGAACAGTCACGATGCTGGGGCGCGTTTAGGATGGGGAAACGTGCCAGTATAGAGAAGGTACTGCTTGGAGCAAATGATATCAAGATCTGTATGAAGAACCAATTTGGACATCAGATTAAGAGGAGAATCCAATTGGGAAAAGGCAGGCTATTGATTTCGGACGTAGCGTGTCATCGAAGACTGAAAACATATTTCCATTTTGTTCATATGGATGATGAGGTGACGATTGACGCGCGAGGAGAACATACCGAACATACCGAACCTTTTGAAAAGAGTTTTGAAGTGTTATATGCACCGGAGTTTGGAATAAAGGAATACATAACAGCAATGGAAATATCTGCTGATGAAAAGACAGTTGTTTCGATAAATTTTAACTGAAGAAAGGATTGGCTGACATATGGTAAACGTGATTGGACTTGGATATATCGGACTTCCAACAGCCCTGATGCTTGCTTCCCATGGGGTGGAAGTGATTGGCACAGACTATAACTTGGGGCTGGTGGAGACGCTTCGGGACGGCAGGACGACATTTAAAGAGAATGGACTGGATGAGCTGTTCCGAAGTGCGATGGATGCGGGAATCACTTTTACCACTGAGTATCAAAAGACAGATACTTACATTATCTCGGTTCCGACGCCATATGACAAGTTCAGCAAAAAGGTGGACGCCTGTTATGTGATCGCGGCGGTGAATGATGTACTGAAGGTCTGTCCGGAAGGAGCAGTGATCGTGATTGAGTCTACGATCTCCCCGGGCACGATTGACAGATATGTGCGGCCTGAGATTGAGAAGAAGGGTCTTAAGATTGGTGAAGATATCCATCTGGTACATGCTCCGGAGCGCATCATCCCGGGCAACATGGTATATGAACTTCTGCATAATAACCGAACAATCGGTGCGGATGAACGGGAAATTGGCGAGCAGATACGTTCTCTGTATCAATCTTTCTGCCGGGGAGAGATTGTGGTGACGGACATCCGCACGGCGGAGATGACGAAGGTCGTGGAGAATACATACCGTGCCGTCAATATAGCATTCGCTAATGAACTGGCGAAGATCTGCCGCCACGACAATATGGATGTTTATGAGATCATCCGAATCTGCAATATGCATCCGCGCGTGAACATTCTTCAGCCCGGACCGGGCGTTGGCGGACATTGCATCTCTGTAGATCCGTGGTTCTTGGTAGGGGATTATCCATCCCTTGCAAAAGTGATCGACGAGTCCATGAAGACCAATGACGGGATGCCGGATTTTGTGCTGAACCGTGTTTATGAAATCATGAAGGAAAACGGTATGACAGATATAAGTCGGGTGGGATTATATGGTCTCACATATAAAGAGAATGTGGATGATATGAGGGAATCGCCGACTTTGCAGCTCTTGGAATCACAGGCAAAGCATCTTGGAAGTTCACTGAAGGTATATGACCCTCTAATCGAAGAGGATCGGATCCCAAATCAATACCACAATTTGGATTGTTTTTTAGAGGATGTAGATATTGTCGTTATTATGGTTGGGCATGATGAAATCAGAAAAAATATGGATAAGCTTAGAGGGAAGATAATCTTGGATACAAGGCATATTTATAACGAGGAATGCTATCATTTATAAAATATGGAGGAAATAAGATTGAAGCAGTTATTTTTATCAGTTAGTGATGGCTCTATGCATATAGTAAATACTCCGGCACCAACAGTAAAAGATAATATGGTAATTATTGAAACACTTTATTCGGTGGTTTCAGCAGGAACAGAACGTTCCTTGGCTTCTTTTGGAGCGAAAAATTTGTTGCAGAAAGCTATAGAGAGACCAGATCAGTTGAAAAAAGTTACAGAGAAAATGAGTACAGATGGGATTTTTACTACTGTCGAAGCAGCTTTTGGACGTTTAAAGGATCCGATGCCAATGGGGTATACCGCAGTTGGAAAGGTGATTGCAGTAGGACGGGGTGTAACAGAAGTGTCCGTTGGAGACACTGTGGCGGCAGTCGGACAGGCTTATCACAGTGAAGTAAACCGGGTAGGCAAAAATTTAGTAGTACCAGTACCTAGAAACATAAAAGATACTAGGCAGGCGGCCTTTGGGGCTCTCGGAGGAATTGCTTTAGAGGGGATTCATCAGGCGGAAGTAAAGCCGGGAGAGACCGTTGCGGTCATCGGTATGGGACTGCTGGGCCATATCTGCGCGCGTATTCTGTATGCATATGGCTGCGATGTGATCGGCTATGATATTGCTGACAAGTCGCTTCCTGAGACAAAATTGAAAGCTTTTGTCAATTCCACAGACGACAGAGCGGCAGATATCACAAAATCCCTTACGAAAGGGCGCGGAGTGGATAAGGTCATTATCACCGCGGCGACGGACTCCAATGCTCCTATTGATTTGTCCGAGGAGATCACCCGTGACCGGGGAATCATCTGCATGATAGGCGTGACACAGATGAACCTTGACCGAAGGCCTTTTTATCAGAAAGAGCTGAGCTTCAAAATCGCAAGGTCGTATGGACCGGGAAGGTATGACAGCAGCTATGAGGAAGATGGGGTTGACTATCCGATTGGTTACGTGCGCTTTACGGAGGGACGTAATGTAGAAGAATTTTTGAGATTGATTAGTACAGGGAGATTAAATATTGCAGATTTAATTACCCATGAAATAGATTTTTCTGATGCGGCAAAAGCGTATGAGCTGATAACGAACAATCCAGGAAATGAGAAGTATATCGGAGTTTTATTGAAATATGCGAATAATTCAGCAAAATGGGAGACGGTTATCAGAACAGGGAGTAACGAAAAAATCAATAAGAGGAGTGTAAACAAGAATCGAATAAACATTGGATTGATTGGGGCAGGGATGTTTGCACGAACAACAATGCTTCCTATAATGAGAGAAGTTAGTTTCTACCGATTCAAGGGTCTGGCAACCACAGGAGGGGTTACATCCGCGCAGGCAAATGAGACGTTTTCGTTCGATTATATGACAAATGATTATAAAAAATTGCTGGAAGATCCTGATATAAGTCTGATCGCAATTTCTACACAGCACAATAGTCATGCAAAGTTTGTTGTCGAAGCATTGGAGTCTGGAAAAAATGTCTATGTAGAAAAACCGCTTTGCCTGACGTTAGAAGAGCTGAAAAGGATTGAAACGGCATATCAGAAAGCGGAAGGAGAGTTGTTTGTAGGGCTGAACCGTCGGCATGCTCCTCTGATTAAGGAAATTAAGAAAGAAATGAAAACGGATAAGATTCCAGCCATGTACGAATATATTGCCAATGCAGGATATATTTCGCCGGAGCATTGGACTCAGGACGAGAGTAAGGGTGGAGGAAGGATTATTGGGGAATCGGTACATTTTATTGATACGATACAATACTTGGATGGAAGCAAAATAACAGAGTTGAAGATTCATTATGCTAACAATTCAGCATATCCGAAAAAAGATAATGCAGTTATACATGTAAGGTTTTCATCAGGAGCTGTAGGAATTATCTTTTATACATCTATGGGAAGTAAAAAGTATCCCAAGGAGCAACTCCGGGTATTTAGCAATGGGACAGTTTACGAGCTGGATAATTATGTGGGATTACGAAAGTATGGGAGTAGCAAGAAAAACGAAATAAAGCTAAAACAGGATAAAGGAATCGCGGACGAATACAGATATATGTATGAGGTACTGAAGGGTCAGAGGAAAAACGACAGTATAGAGCAGGCGTTCGAGGCTTTGGAATTTTTGCTAAAAAAGTAGTAATGAGGAAGAACATATTGATATAACAGTCATTAAGTCATTATATGAAACGATGAGGGCGAAGGAATGAAGGCGCTGAGGAAAGTCCTAAGATACTATTTCCTGTATGGATTCTCGAGAACGGTGATTAAAGTTGCAGGGCGTACAAGGAATAGTAAATTGAAAGTTTTCTTCCCGGTAAAACGTGTAGATAAGGGCATAACAGATATATCCTTGATTGGGTGCGGTCAGTTTGGGTTTTCTACAATATCATATTTTTTGTATAAGAAAAGAGGAAGTAGATTTTTGGAATGCTACGATACTGATTCAGAAAAGAGCCGTTCAACGGCAAATTTCTGGAAGTATAATTTTTGTGACGATTATCATGTGTTGCTTTCCAATCCAGAGTGTAAATATGTATATATTGCCTCGAACCATTTTTCCCATAGCGAATATGCGATAGAGGCGATAGAGGCGGGGAAAATAGTATACTGCGAGAAACCAGTTTCAGTTACACTGAAACAATTGCAGAGATTGGAAGATACTGTCAAAAAGCATCATGCGGAAATTTATTTTGGTTATAATAGGCCTTTTTCAAAAGCGATAAATGACTTATTGCCTCATATTAAAAATTGCAAATCACCCATGACGTTGACCTGTTTTATTTCAGGGCATAAACTTTCGACTGACCACTGGTATAATGATCCAAAAGAAGGAACCAGAATATGTGGAAACCTTGGTCATTGGATTGATTTATCAATATATTTGTTTGAACAGAGGGGTATGATACCGAAAACATATGACATTAGTATTACCTATGCTAATAAGGACGAGCCAGATGATAATATCGCTGTATCATACAGAACAGAATATGGTGATTTGGTTTCGCTGATTTTGACATCACGTACGGAACCATTTGAAGGTATTAATGAAACAATAAACCTTCAGTGTGGAGAGGTAATCTCAAAAATTGATGATTTTCAGAGGCAGACTATTTGGATTAAAGAGAAAAAATACAAGTATAGGTATATTCCTAAAGATGTTGGGCATCTGCAGGCAATTAATCAACCCTTTCTGAGCAAGAAACGGAATATAGAGACTGTATTTTTTTCTACAAGGTTAATGTTAGCAATTAAAACATTGGCGATTGAAAGGAAAGAGAGAGGAACTCTACGGAAGTATTCCGATGATAAATATCAGATAGATACATAGACGGGAATGAGGAATATTTATGAAAACAGTAATGTTGGTTTTTGGAACAAGACCTGAAGCCATTAAGATGTGTCCACTGGTTAATGAGTTGAAAGAGAGGAAAAGAGTACGCCCAATAGTTTGTGTAACTGGACAACACCGGCAGATGCTGGATCAGGTGTTGAAAACTTTTGCTGTGACACCGGATTACGATTTGTCAGTAATGAAAGCGCAACAGACATTGTTTGATGTCACGATTAATGTACTGGAGCGGATTAAGGGCATTTTAGAGGAGATTAAGCCGGATGTCGTGCTGGTACATGGGGACACAAGCACTACTTTTGCCACAGCATTGGCATGCTATTATTTGCAAATCCCGGTGGGGCACATCGAAGCCGGTTTACGAACATATGATGTTTATCGGCCTTATCCGGAAGAATTTAATCGACAGGCTGTGGGTATTATAAGTAAATATCATTTCGCACCGACGAAAACCGCACGGAATAATCTTATTAGAGAAGGAAAAAGGCCAGAAACGATTTATGTCACAGGGAATACGGTGATTGATGCGTTAAAGACAACTGTGCGGGAAGATTACACTTCTTCGGAGTTAAAGTGGGCAGAGGGAAGTCGTTTGATTTTTATCACGGCACATCGAAGAGAAAATTTGGGAGTTCCGATGCGTAACATGTTTCGCGCTATCCGATTGGTGTTGAAAGAGTATCCAGATGTCAAGGCTCTGTATCCTATTCATTTGAATCCAGCAGTACGTAAGATTGCTACAGAAGAGTTTGCCGATTGTGACCAGATTCATATTGTGGAACCGGTAGACGTGATTGATTGCCATAATATTATGGCTAGAAGTTATCTGATCTTAACAGATAGTGGAGGAATTCAGGAGGAAGCACCATCCCTTGGAAAGCCTGTGCTAGTTATGAGAGATACTACAGAGCGCCCTGAGGGGATTGCAGCGGGTACATTGAAACTTGTGGGAACAGATGAGGAGGTAATCTATAGAGAATTTAAACGTCTATTATCAGATAAAGCAGAATATGAAGCTATGGCAAGAGCATCTAATCCATATGGGGATGGCCATGCCTGTGAGCGTATTGCGGATATATTAGAGCATGACGAGTAATATTGGTGGATAGTTAACCATCAGAACATCCAGGAAAAGTTGTTATGAAGATGGGAAAAATTGATGAATTAAATGATTAATATTCGATAGGTGCTTTTTCTGGAGGATTGATATTAGATACGATACATATGTTATAAAAAGGCTGGAGAATATCTGAAAATGAAACTACTCCTTATAAATGTTGTATGTGGGACAGGTAGCACAGGGCGGATTTGTACAGATATAGCAAAAGAATATGAAGCGCAAGGCCTTGAAGTAAAAATTGCTTATGGTCGCCAGACATACGTACCAGAGCAGTACAGGAAATATGCCATCCGGATAGGGACAGATATGGATGTTAAACTTCACGCTGTCTACACAAGGATAACAGATCGGCATGGGTTTGGTTCGAAAAATGCAACAAAACATTTTTTGAAATGGGCGGAAGAATTTGATCCAGATATATTGTGGTTGCATAACATTCACGGTTACTATGTGAATATAGAATTACTATTTCAATGGATTAAAGAACGCCCCGGTATGTATGTGAAGTGGACGTTACATGATTGCTGGTCTTTCACCGGGCATTGCATCCATTTTGCAACAGTGAATTGTATGCAGTGGAAAACTCATTGTGAGCACTGTATAGAAAAGAAACGGTATCCGGCAAGTTATGGAAAGGATAATTGTTTTCAGAACTTCGAACGAAAAAAGGATGCTTTCACTGGTGTGAAAAATATGCAGCTAATTGTGCCATCAAAGTGGCTTGCTACGCTTGTTAAAGAAAGTTTTTTAAAAGAGTATCCGATCAAAGTCGTCTACAATACGATTGACCATAAAATATTTAAACCAACAGCAAGTAACTTTAGAGAACGATATGGAATGCAAAACAAAAAAATTATACTTGGTGTGTCAAATACATGGAATGAACGCAAAGGATTTTATGACTTTTTGAAATTGCGTACTATGTTAGATGAGAGTTATGTGGTTGTTATGGTGGGATTGAATGACCAACAGTTGAAGCATCTTCCTAAGGGAATAACAGCGATAAAAAAAACAAATGATCCGAGGGAACTTGCACAGATATATACTGCGGCAGATTTGTTTGTAAACCCTACTTATGAGGATAATTATCCGACTGTTAATTTAGAAGCACAAGCATGCGGAACTCCTGTTATTACGTACAATACCGGAGGTTGCATGGAAACATTGAGTAATGAAAAAAGTATGGCAATTGATGTCGGAAATATTGAAGAGTTATATGCCAGCATTGTTTCCCTTCAAGAAAAGAGATTTTAATAAAGAAGTATTTTTCGGGGATGTTGCAATATTGGTGAGTTATACAGAATCATATCCTTTATGCGAGAAAAGATTTCTATACAAGTAGGAGAAATTTAATGTTATATATCTTATATATTGCTTTACTATTGATAAATACAATTTGTCTACTGTCTCATAAAAGCAGTAAAATGCTGAGTCTGTTTTCGATTGCCTTCATCATATTGTTGATGGCGGGCAATACATATAATTATGATTATATTGGCTATGAACAGGCATATAATGGAATGTATATTCCGCATTTCGCCAAGGAATATGGATTAAATTTTATTTTTCATATTGGGAATCTACTTGGCTTGTCTTATCAAGGAGCATTATTCGTTATTTATACCGGTTGTTTGTTGTTGAATTTAACGGTGGCAAAAAAAACCGGGGCCGATATACATCTGGTCTGTACGTTGTATCTTGCATTCGGTTTTATTGCGGACACGGTTGTGATGCGCAATTACATCGCAATTTCTTTCCTCACAAATGCGTTATTTTATCTCACACGCAGAGAAAGGAAGAAAGGTCTTGTTTTTATGATACTGGGGTTTCTTTTCCACAAGACGATGCTATTTTATTTCCCTCTTTTATTGTTGGATTTTGACAGCCTAAATATTAGGCGTTTTGCCAAAACTGGCGCAGTCTTCGTTGTGGTATTATGCGCTATAACATTTGTTAATGGAGGACGTTTTGAACGTCTTGGAATATTTCTGACAGGTCTTCTTTATGGCGGCAAGGAAAGTATTTATCTGAACACTCGTTCAAGGTACGGTTTTTTACTTTATTTCGCTGTACATATAATGACAATCTTTACTGTATTTTATGCAAAAAGAATGTTGATCAAGAACACAAAATTGGACAATGATGCCAGTGCCAAACTACTAAATGTCTGCTCTATTATTGACTTGTATGTGGTTATATGTTTCCCGTTGCTCATGATCTCTACAACGATGCATCGGTTATACAGAAATGTTATGTTTTTTAACTTTATATCTCTTGGGATAGTAAGTAGCTCATTTAGCAAAAATTTAGTTTCCAGAGATTACTTTAGGTTCTTTTTTGTTGTGGGTTTTTATGCAATTCTATGGCGTATTTTATATATATTTGATATTCCAGAAGCACTTGAACAAATTATGAACAATAATATTTTGTTTGGATGATTTAGCTTGAAAAGTATATGATTAGGATGTGGAGATAGATATGTGTTGGGCGGGGTTGCTATGAAATGGATATTGACAGATTGCTTTGATACTTTGCTGCTTAGAAAATATGATTCGGAGACTGTAAAGAGAAAATGGGCTAAGAACATATCTGCGTTGATGGATTATACATTGCCTTATCAGAAGATATATGAAATACGTAAGATTTCTGAGAGTGTCTTGCCATCTTATTATACGCTTTGGAATCTGTATGATGAAATAGTGCGGAGAATACAGAATATTTCATACTACTGTGGCTCTTGCAGCTATCGATTTCAAGCTGACGATATAAAAAGAATGATGTATCAAACTGAATTCAAATGTGAGTTAAATGCGCTACAGGTAAATGAAGATCATCTTAATATTCTGAAGAAGAGTACAGCCAGAAAGGCAATTATATCAGATATGTATTGCGGGAGTGGATTTATTTGGGCTCTTCTTCGGGAATTTGGCATAGACAATTGTATTGAAAAAGTATTTGTAAGCTGCGACTATAGAGCGAGTAAACTCGGTATCAATGTCTCTTTGTATGATAAGGCGTTGGATGAATTGAAAATATCTCCGGAGGAAGTTGTGACATATGATGATAATGAAGTGTGTCTCATACGTGCGAAGCAGCATAAAATAAGGGGAATTAAGGTCAGTAAACATTTGTATCATAAAGCGAAAAACGATCATAAGCATACCGAGGCAAGAATCAGAAGGATTATGGATAGTAGGTATGGATCAATGAGCTCATTGCAAAATTATTCAGCTCTTTTTTATTTATTTACTGAAAGACTGTATAAGCAATGCATAAAAGATAAAATAGAAGAACTGTTTTTCTTATCTCGTGAGGGCGAATTCCTTAAAAAAATGTTTGATACATACTGTGCCATAAAATCAGGAGAGATCATAACAAAGTATATGTTCGTTTCGAGAAGAGCAATTCTTAGCGCTTGCTTTTCTTCTGACCCATTTCAGCCAGGCGAGAATATTGTGAAAATATTTCGGGTTACAAGTGTAAGAAATATATTAGAAAATATAGGATTTACTGAAAACGAAATAGAAAATGCACGTCTTCTTACCAATTCCGATTTTGATAAAAAAATAGAAAATTACTGGGAAAGTAATACATGGAAAATTCTGTGCAGTAATGTAACATTTTTTGAACGATTTGTGGAATGTGTAGAAAGAAAGAAAAATGACTTGATGCGATACTTAGACCAGATAGGCTTCAGGACTGATAAAAGGATTGCAATAGTTGATGTTGGCTGGAAAGGAACTATGCAAGATGCGTTGAGAATATTTGTCGATGGGACGAATGGACTGAAAGGGTATTACTTGGGATTGACAGAGTATACAGATAATAGAATTGACAATGAAAAAAAAGGACTCATTTTTTCAGCAAGTGAGGGCTTTTCGGAAGATTATGAAATCTGGTCATTCTATCATACACAGTTAGAAAGTATTTTAACTGCTTCGCATGCGGGGGTAAAATCATATACAATTTCTAACAAAGGAAAAGTTTCGCCCGTTTTTCAAGATTGGGGCACTGAAAGGCTATCGTACCAAATGATGTCTCCGATCCAAGATATGATTATGAAAAAATTCAATGATATTTATGACACGACAGAGCAGTTTGGCTACGATGGTGAAGATTTTTATTTGCTTTTTTTACGAACGTATATAAAAACTGTTCTGACCATGGGACGAAAGAAAAGTAATTTTTTTAAAAAACTTCAATATAACCAGATTGATAATATCGGCAGTGGAAAATCTAATTCGGCAACGATGTTTGCTACGTATAATCTGATGCATAATATGAAAAGAGTTTTTGCGAATTTAAATACAATAAAGTATCCTGTTAGGATGATTCGAATACTTCAAACGAATAATCTGCATTTTTTGATTCCCTGTGCTGTTCACGGAATAAAAAAGCAGTTTTTAAAACAAATAAAATATAGAGACTTCAAGGTGGAATAAATGGGCTCAAGTTTGAAGAGAAATCTTTTATATTCAGTAAGTTATCAGATATTGATAATGATTTTACCATTCATAGTAACCCCATATGTTTCCAGAGTACTTACGCCAGATCAGTTGGGAGAATACAGTCATGCAAATTCGTTGGCATATTATTTCTTTTTGTTTTCCATGCTGGGGGTCAATAGCTATGGGACGAGAGAGATATCCAAGGTGAAATATGATAAATCAAAACTGAAGTCAACATTCTGGCAAATATATTATATTCAGTTTTTCCTTGCAATCATAGCAATTATTCTATATTTGATCTTCCTTTATGTCCTTAAATTAGATGGCTTTTTATACTATATCCAAATAATATATCTGGGTTCGATTTTTTTTGATATTAATTGGTTGGCGTTCGGACTTGAAAGATTCCGGTTTATTACATTAAGAAATGTGTTGATAAAACTTTTATCAATCATATTAATTTTCTTGCTTGTAAAGAACCCCGGTGACATATGGATTTATGGGTTGATAATGACAGTCAGTGTTGTAGTCAGCCTGTTTTTTATTTGGCCGATAGTATTTGTGGAGATTGGATTTCAACGACCTAAAATGAAGCTTATATTTCATCATATAAGGCCGGATGTATTGCTGATGATTCCTTTCTTGGCGAGCAGTGCATTTACATATTTAGATAATTTCATGCTGGGGTTCGCTGCAGACATAAAGAATGTAGCGTATTATACTTATGCCAATAGTCTTCCTAATATGCTGTTGGGCATAATGACTGGTGTTGTATCTGTATTGATGTCCCGAATGTCGTATTTGACCGTACATTCACATGAGGAATCAGAAAAATTATTTTTTGCTTCCATGAGATTTACATCAATCCTAAACATAGGACTGACTTTTGGAGCTATAGGAGTGGCCAAAAGATTCATTAATATATATTTGGGGCCCCAATATGACACAGCACTTCCCATGTTCTATGTTATGTTGTTAACTGTTCCGGTTAATGGGTTTTCGTCCTTGGTTCGCTCTGCATATATGATTCCTAATAAAATGGATAAGCAGGCTATGAAAGCATCCTTGTTTGGAGGTATTGTAAAGTTATTGTTAAATTTTATATTCATAAGCCTGATTGGTGTTATAGGAATATGCATATCATCGGTCGCGTCGCATGCATTTATGATTGTTATTCAATATATTTACACCAAAAAGGAAATATGCTATTTAAAGATCTTACGTGACATGCCGTATTATATTTTAGTTGCGATTACAATGATTGCTTTTATATGGATAATCGAGAGCCTTAAGATAAATGTATATTGGAAGATTTTTTTGCAGATTGGAGGAGGCGGATCTATATATGTAACGGGTTCATTGATCAAATTACTGACGGTTAAAGATCCATTTGTTAATGCTATTATTGATAAATTTAGAAACAGAAATCATTAACAAATTTGAAATTAGCAAAAACTATATTCAGGGAGTCTAGTGATGGAAGCTTATAGATATATAGATATTTTGGTTAATGCTATATTAGCAGTATTTAATTTATTGTCACGAATCCAGAGTTCTCTGCGGATTGGACTTAAAAAGGTTTTGAAAAGAAATGTTTCCTTAAAAAATCTTAGATCATATGATGAATGTTATATTATCGGCAATGGACCATCATTGAATGACGTTGATTTGTCAAAGCTAGAAGGTAAAGATACTTTTTGCGTAAATTTTTTTTATAAATGCCCCAAGAATCATTTCCAATCAAAATTTTTTCTTGTTGTTGATAATGGTTTCTCACACAACGAAGTTGGCAGGGATTATATCAGGAAAGTGTACAATGATTATCCGGAAATGATAATGCTTTTAAGGTATGATTTTATCTATGAAAAAAGAATAAAATGGAATCTGAACCGCACTTTCTTTTTGTACTCGAAGCAATTCCAATACGGTGATGTCGTCAAATGGGATTGCACAAAAAATATGACTGCCTGTATCAATGTAATCCTACAGTGTATACAAGTGGCAATGTATATGGGGTATAAAAAAATATATCTTTTAGGCTGTGATTTCAATCAATATGCTCAACTGAAACCTGGTCATTTCTATGGAGATCAGGAGAATGACTGGAGAAGTATAAATGGCATCAGCATGGGAAGTGATGCACGCTGGTCTTCGATGGTGCATTTCCATCATTATGCGTTGCAAAAAGAGGCAAGTAAGAGGGGAATCTCCATTGTCAATCTTACAGAGAATAGTCTTATAGATGCATATCCTAAGGCGAGATTTGAGGATATACGGTAAGTATGATAGTATGCAATAGTGATTGTGATTATTAATATTGTGAGTGATAAAATTATAGAATAGAGTTATTAAAGTTGGAGGAGAGGACTATGCTTAACAACAAAACAATCTTAATCACTGGCGGAACGGGATCTTTTGGACATCATTTTGTGGATTATGTTCTTGCACATTACAGTCCCAAAAAGATTATCATATACTCGCGAGACGAGTACAAACAATTTATTATGAATAATGCATACAAAGAAAACGAAGATGCTCTTCGTTTTTTTATTGGGGATGTCCGTGATGACCAGCGTTTGAGAATGGCGATGAAAGGCGTCGATTATGTGATTCATGCAGCCGCTCTTAAGCAGGTACCAGCCTGCGAATACAATCCAAACGAAGCGATTAAAACGAACATAAACGGTGCGATGAATGTCATAAACGCGTCTCTTGAAGCTGGGGTCAGGAAGGTAGTGGCGTTATCTACTGATAAAGCCGTGAATCCGATTAATCTGTACGGAGGCACGAAACTTGTGTCTGACAAGCTGTTCTGTGCGGCTAACGCATATTCCGGATCATTTGGCACAAGATTCGCTGTTGTCCGCTACGGGAATGTAGCAGGAAGCCGGGGCTCAGTGATTCCGTTTTTTCAGAATATTATTGATAGAGGCGAAACAGAACTGCCAATTACAGACTATAGGATGACGCGGTTCTGGATTAGCCTTGAGCAGGGCGTGCAGCTTGTCATTAAGGCGTTGGAGGAATCCCATGGAGGTGAGACGTTTATTTCTAAGATCCCATCATTTAAAATCACCGATTTGGCTTTGGCAATGTTACCGGGGTGTACGACACGTGAAGTTGGAATTCGTGAGGGTGAAAAGCTGCATGAGGTTATGGTGACAAGGGAGGATTCGCTCCATACCTATGAGTACGAGAAGCACTATATTGTATATCCGAATTACAGTTGGTGGGGAGAGAAAGACATTATTCCCGGAGGCAGATTGGTAGAGCAGGGATTTGAATACAGTTCCGGTTTAAATAAAGAATGGATTGGGGTAGAGGAACTGAAGAAACGTCTAAAGACAGATCTGGATAAGCACTAGATTTTTTTGTGTTGAATATTTTTGCGAGGTGATAATCTGATGGAAAAGCTGGCGATTGACGGTGGTGCTCCGGTAAGGAATGAGAAGTTGTTTTACGGGAAGCAATGGCTTGACGATGATGATATAGCTGCAGTATGCGAGGTACTTAGAAGCGATTATATTACATGTGGTCCGAAAGTAAGTGAACTGGAACGGACGTTGGAGAAATATACCGGGGCAGAACATGCAGTTGCAGTATCCAGCGGTACAGCCGCTCTTCACTGTGCATGCATGGCAGCGGGGATTGGATCGGGAGACGAGGTGATTACGACTCCACTGACATTTACCGCGAGCGCGAACTGTGCGCTGTATTGTGGAGCTAGGCCTGTGTTTGCGGATGTAGATATGGAGACTTATAATATTGATCCAACAAGTATAGAGGCGCATGTCACTGACAGGACGAAAGCGGTCGTGGCGGTGGATTTTACTGGACAGGCAGTAAGGATAAACGAGATTAGGAAAATCTGCGACAGCCATGGATTGATATTTATTGAGGATGCAGCACACTCGATTGGCACGAGATATGGAGATAAGATGGTTGGAAGCATGGCGGATTTTACCACGTTCAGTTTTCATCCGGTAAAGACAGTGACAGCTGGAGAGGGCGGAGCTGTCCTTACAAACGATGAGGGATTGTATAAAAAGGTGGTTCTCGCACATACACATGGCATTACGCATGATGAAGATCTGATGGAGGAATCTCCCCATGAAGGTTCTTGGTATTATGAGCAGGTGGGGCTGGGATATAATTATAGGCTTACAGACTTTCAGTCCGCGTTGCTCCTTAGCCAGATGGGAAAGATTGAGAAGTTTAAGACTAGGAGAAAAGCAATCGTGAAGCGCTATGACGAGGTGTTTATGAAAATTCCAGAAATCATTGTTCAAAAGGAGATTCGGGAGTCAGATACATGCAGGCATCTTTATATTATTCGGTTAGATCTGGAAAAGCTGACGTGTACGAGGCGGCAGTTTTATGATGCGATGAGTGCTGAGAATGTCCAATGCCAAATTCATTATGTTCCGGTATACTGGTTCCCATATTATAAACATTTAGGCTACGAGCGAGGACTGTGTCCGAATGCCGAGGAAATTTACAAGGGGATTCTTAGTATACCTCTGTATCCCAAAATGACAGATGCGGATGTGGAGGATGTCATTCGCGCGGTGAAGAAAGTGATTGAGAATTATAGGATATAAGCTATAGAAAAAATAAGAGCGGATCAGGAGGAAAGTACCGATGAACATCCGGGGGGGGGCAGATGCTCCGCTTCAATTGTTGATTAAGCAGCTAGATCACATTTTTTTTATTACAGCTGATGAGAAAATATCTATATATAAGGCATCAGAAGATGTATATAGGAAATTGGATTATAATTTCAGGCATATCGGTAACAAATATTATTCCTTGCCGACAGGGATAATTTTTGATATGTATCATTCCGGACAATACACAATGTTTTTATACGAGATGTCTAGGAGACTTGCAAAGGACTCGGCAAACAAGGTCTTGTGTGATAAAATATACAATTTATGTAAGATGTTATCTTCTGCGGATATTTATTACGAAATAGTATTTCCAGATATATATTTTTTTGACCATCCGCAAGGAAGTGTGATGGGAAGAGCGGAATATAGCAATTATTTTTTCTTTTCGCAAAACTGTACTGTAGGAAATAACAAAGGGAAATATCCTAGGCTGGGGACACACGTATACATGATGTCAGGGGCGAAGATACTTGGAGAGTGCCGGATTGGTGACAGAGTTATCCTTTCAGCCAATACGTATATTAAGGATTGCGACATACCATCGGATTCATTGGTATTCGGGAATTGGCCGAATATTATCGTCAAATCGTTAAGTCGAGCAAAATTTGAAGACATTACGAAAAACATTTTTTTGGAAACAGAAAGAAGGTATATGAATGCATAAGACAGTTTATATTGGAACACTGTATAAAACAGCGGAATATATTTATCAAAGTAATAAGTTTGAATTACTTGGTATAATTTGCGAGAAAAACCGTATGTCTGACGAATTATATACGTTTGCATTGGTTCGCGATGTCAGGTTGATCGAAATAAGCAGCAGACAGGAGTTATTAAATACATTGCGGACGTTTGGCGAGGACTACATATATGTAATGCATTCATTTGGACTAAGGATTCCAATGGAGAAATTATGCGGATACAGAATATATAATATTCATCCGTCGGAACTGCCTAAGTATAAGGGAGCGCAGCCGACATATTGGGCGACGGTGAGCAACGAAAAAAGAATTGGGATTTCCATGTTTAGAATAACTGAAAATTTTGACGATGGAGAAATAGTGGGGCAGGTGGTTGTCCCATATTATATTTGGGAAAATGAAAAATCATTAACGGAAAAATTAGACGATGCAATTCCAGAATTCCTTGAAAAACTTGATGAAAATATTACAAAAGGAATAATTTCGGAGTATAAGAATTGTCCAGGAAATTATTATCCGAAGGTAACGCGTAAGGAAGTGTATATTGATCTAGAGAAAGATTCACCTAATATTATTTATAATAAAGTCAGAGCCGAGGCTACATTTGGCGGAGCAAAGATTTGTTTGGATAATAAAACCTATTGCCTGTATAAGATTGTATTTTCGAAAGATAGTTTAGATAAGGCATATAATATAGAAGATAATCAACTATTGATTCGGTATAAGGACGATATTTGTATTAGAGCGACAAGATATACAGTACTTACGGAGGAATTTAAATTTAGGGATGAAAAATGAAAATATATTGGCAATCATACCTGCGAGGGGAGGCAGTAAACGGATCCCAGGGAAAAATATTCGTGAGTTTTTGGGAAAACCAATTATTGCATACTCGATTGAAGCGGCGTTAAAAGCAGACATTTTCGATGAAGTCATGGTGTCAACCGATAGCCGGGAGATTGCAGACATAGCTTTAGAATGTGGTGCAAAGGTTCCATTTATGAGAGATAAGGTTCTTTCTGATGATTTTGCAACGACAGATGATGTAATTGTTGATACCATAAAAAGATACGAAAACCGTCAAAAAAACTATAAATGGGTGGCATGCATTTATCCGACAGCGCCATTTGTGACATCGGAACAATTGAAGGACGCATACAAAAAAATAGTAAGTACGCCAGGAGCGGTGGCGACGATGACAATGACCGCATTCTCTTATCCGCCGCAGCGTTCACATATTATTGGCGAGGATGGTTTTGCAGTTTTCAAAGAGCCAGAATACATTTCGGCAAGATCCCAGGACCTGGTAAAGATGTATCATGATGCTGGACAGTTCTATATTTATGATGCTCAATATTTTGTCCGGGCTAATGGAATCATAACGGAGAAGATCATTCCTGTTATTGTAGACGAGATGAGGGTACAGGATATTGATAATGAGTCAGACTGGAAGCTTGCTGAGCTAAAGTATTCTATTTTAAATAACATCGTTTGACAAAAATCTATTGTAATTGTTGTTCGGACAAAAATATAGAAGAGCGGCGCTGGTGAGAAAATGGTTTGCAACGTGGGAGAGGGGAAAATGATGAAGAAGCTAATGATTCTGGGTGGATCAGTTTATATTGTGCCAGTGATAGAAAAGGCGCATGAAATGGGCATTTATGTCATAACGTGCGATTTTGAGCCAGACAATATAGCCCATAAATACTCAGATCAGTATTGCTATGCAAGTACGGTTGATAAGGAAGCAGTTTTGGAATGCGCGATAAAGTGCAGCATTGATGGGATAATGTCTTTTGCCTGTGACAGTGGGGTTGTTACAGCGGCATATGTGGCTGAAAAGCTGGGACTTCCTTTTCAATGTTCATATGAGTCGGCTCGAATTTTGCAGGACAAGGGATTATTTAGAAAATTCTTGTCAGATAATAAATTTCAAACACCCAGATCCAAAAGATACACACGAAGAGAAGAGGCACTTGAAGATGCCATATATTTCAAATGGCCAGTTATTGTTAAGCCGGTAGATTCTGCTGGAAGTAAAGGAGTAACGAAAGTGGAGGATGCTGAAAAACTGGGCAATGCTATAGACACAGCCTTTAAGTATTCTCACACGGGGGCAATCATTATAGAAGATTTTTTAACATTCAAAGGATACCGTTCAGATACAGATGTATTTACCATAGGAGGAAAGATAAGCTTTATTTCTTATTCAGACCAGCTGTTTGATGCGAGTGCAGACAATCCATATAAGCCGGCATGGATCATTTGGCCTTCTACGATGGAGCAGGATGATCAGGAAGTTCTTACTGGTGAAATTCAAAGGTTATTTGACCTTTTAAAAATGGAATCGGGTATATATAATATAGAAACGTGTGTTGGCAGTGATGGTAGGCAATATATTATGGAAGTATCTCCTAGGGGAGGGGGTAATCGTATTGCAGAAATTCAAAAACAAATCTTTGGGATTGATTTAATAGAGGCAGAAATAAAAAGTGCGTTGGGAATCTTTATAGATGAAATGAAGTATGGTCAACCGAATGAGTGCTGGTGTGAGCTTGTTATACATCCTTCGAACGGTAAATCAGGTGTTTTTTTGGGAATTACAATTACCGAGGATATTAAACAAAAATATGTAAGGAAAATTAAACTGTCAGCTAAACCTGATATGCTAATTCAGTACAATCCAGAGGCAGGAAATGTGATGGGGGATATTTTTTTAAAATGTTCGAATAGAGAAGAATTAAATGATTTGTTGGCAGATACAAAAAAATGGCTCAAATTACAATTCAGGTGAATGAGGTGGGAAATTGATTTTTATTCGTACAGATGCGAACGAAGAAATTGCGGCAGGACATATGATGCGATGTAAAACTATTGCATATGAACTGCACGAGTTGGGCAGACAGGTTGTCTTTTTAGTGTCTGATGACAAATCTAGAAAGCTTTTGGAAGAGGAGTTCCAATGCAGGGTATTGGGTACCCGTTGGGATAAGCTGAATACAAAAGAAGAACTGGAAATTATGAAAGTAATTTTGGCGGAATCCGAAAAAGAAGAGAAAGAGATTCCAGCGTTATTTGTAGACTCTTATTTTGCAGATAATAGTTATTTCCGCGAGCTAAAAAAGTATGCCAAAATTATATTCCTGGATGATCTGGCGGAAGACACCTATGATGTGGATGTGCTTATAAACTATAATGTCACGTATGAAAAATATGATTACGAAAACAGGTACAGAAGTAAAAATACGAGACTTATCTTAGGACCTGATTTTGTGCCATTGAGAAGGCAGTTTGATGAAGAAAGGGTGATAGAAAGAAATTATAATTTTGTCGGCAAGCCTAACATTTTGATTATGTGTGGCGGTGGCGACACGGAAAATGCAATATATACTATACTGAATTTTTTGAGGCAGACGGAAAGCTTTGAAAAATATTATTATTATGTTGTAGTTGGAGCGTATAATCCGAATTTTGAAGGAATCATGGAGTTAGCGGCGAAATGCCATAATGTCAACATATTATACAATGTTAGCGATATGGCAACAGTAATGCAAAAGTGTGACATGGCAATCGCCGCTGCAAGTACAGTACTATACGAGTGTTGTGCAGCAGGTTTACCTACTGCCTTTTTTGTAGTAGCGGATAATCAGGAGCCGGACGCAGAGGCTTTCAGCGAAAAATATAATCTAATCTATTTGGGAGACTTTAGAAAGGATAGGGAAGGAGTCCTCAAAAATATAATATTAGCGATCGAAAATTTGTCTTCCAATATATTGCTTAGGAAAACTATGTCAAAGAAAATGCAGGAGATAGTAGACGGAAAAGGGGCACAAAGAATAGCAAACCTACTGACGAGAATTTTTGAAATAGGATCCTTTTTTGAGGAAGAAGAATATGTATCCGAGCAAAGGAGAGATAAAGTCGAAAATAATCCTGGGGGGGGGCAGATAAGGCTTTGGAATGATGGGAGAACAGCGATTTCGGCAGTGCTTGATGAACTGGAGACAGGAATTGAGAAGAAGATATGCTTTCTTCCAGAATATACTTGCGATACCGTTATCCTTCCATTTGTAAAGCATAGCTATGAAATCCATTTCTATCGAATTCGAAAAAATTTGAGCATTGATGTCGGCTGGTTTGAGGAAAACTTGTACCAATATCGCCCGAATGTTATTTTGCTACATACCTATTATGGTTGTGATCAGCTGAGTGGGGCTTATGAGATATTAAAGGAATATAAAAGAAACACATTGGCAGTTGTTATTGAGGATCTGACACAGTCACTGTTTTTGTATAACATGGCAGTTAGACGAGCGGATTTTGTAGTCTGCAGTTTAAGAAAATGGTTTGCGATACCAGATGGGGGATTTTCGCTGAAGGTAGACAGAAAGGCTTCAAAATCCAGAGAAGCGAGTAAGATTAATTATACAAATGCAGGCTATATCAAAACTAAACAACTGGCACAGAAGCTGAAACTATCTTATCTTCGAGGAGAATTAATTGAAAAGAAGCTGTTCCTTGACCTTAACAGGAAGGCTGAACAGATGCTTTATACCGGAAATGACTTATATGGGATGTCAGAATATGCAAAGGAATATTTGCAGAATGCAAATATTGCTGAAAAGAGGGAACAAAGAAAAAGAAATGCTGAGATTTTGTGGGAAGGCCTGGAAAACTTGAATATGGAAATGGCTGCTAATTTTTGTGACGGAACAGTTCCGTTATATGTGCCCATTTATGTAAACGACAGGGGGAAGATTCAAGAAGAATTAAGGGAAAAAGGTATTTATGCGCCGGTTTTATGGCCGGTGACGGAACAACTATCAGACAGTTTGAGCGAGGATGCGAGGTATATTTATGCCCATTTGCTTGCCTTGCCTTGTGACTACAGATATGATGAAAGGGATATGCGATATATTATCAGTGTGCTGAAAGATTTGTGAGGGAAAAGGGATGCAAAAAGAAAATGGAAATGTGACAATTTCGGGTAAAACAATAGGCAATGGGAATCCATGTTTTATTATTGCGGAGATGTCCGGCAATCATAATATGGATTATTCGAGAGCGGAAGAGCTTGTGAAAGCTGCAGCATCTGCGGGTGTTGATGCTGTAAAACTGCAAACATATACTGCAGATACGATAACACTAAACTCCAATAAAGATTGTTTTATGACGGAGGAAGGGGGTCTTTGGGAGGGACAGACACTGTATGACCTATACCGGCAAGCATATACCCCTTGGGAGTGGCAGCCGAAACTGAAAAGACTTGCGGATTCTCTTGGAATCATTCTATTTTCATCTCCGTTTGACTGTTCGGCGGTTGATTTTTTGGAGGATATGAAAGTTCCGGCGTATAAAATTGCGTCCTTTGAAATTATGGATACAGTTTTGCTACGTAAGGTTGCAAGAACAGGAAAACCGATATTGATATCAACCGGAATAGCAACTATTGGAGAAATACAAGAGGCAATAGATGTGTGCAAGGCGGAGGGTAACGATAAACTCATTTTGCTGAAATGTACATCTGCTTATCCAGCTCCATATGAAGAGATGAATTTAAGCATGATAAAGAACCTGCAGAATACGTTTGGCTGTCAGGTGGGGCTGTCCGACCACTCCATGGGAGATGAAATAGCGATTGCCGCTGTGGCGATGGGAGCTAATGTAATAGAGAAGCATTTTACCCTGAAAAGGAGTGACGGGGGAGTTGATTCTGCGTTTTCTATGGAAGCTGAAGAAATGAGAGTGATGGTACAAAGAATACGAAATGTGGAGAAAGCAGTAGGAAAGATCGACTATTCTCTATCGATGGTACAAAAAAAGGAGCGGCAGTTTGGACGTTCCCTTTTTGTAAGTAAAGCAATAAAAAAGGGAGAAATTTTTACGCCGGATAATATTAGATCGGTGAGACCATCGAATGGCCTGGAAGTCAAATATTATGATGAGATAATTGGGAAAAAGTCGACCCGAGATTTAGAATTTGCCAAACCGCTTGAATGGGCAGATATTTGTACATGATATAAATTTATTGTTGCTTTTGCGAGAAAAAGGAAAGAAGGGAATTTGGCTTGGCGCTAACATCGTATGCATATATTATCTTTCTGGCAGTATTGATCCTGGTATATTACCATATGCCTAAATATCAGTGGAAATTACTGCTGCTAGCAAGTTATATCTTTTATGGAGCTTTATCACCGGCATATCTTTTATTGCTGCTGTTTGTGACATTTGTGACATATCAGAGCGCGGTATGGATTTCAGATCTACAGGTATCAGGATGCGTTACTTTTCTAGAGACTGGTCCGACTGATGACAGTATGGAAAAAGCAGGACTGGAGAATAAGAAAAGGAAAATCCTTATTACAACGCTTGTAGTAATGCTGGCAGTTCTGATTGTATTCAAATATTTGTCTTTCATATTTCAGAACATATCTGCGCTTGCGAGCATGCTTGGTTTTCACGCAGGTATGCCTGTTTTGAATCTGATACTTCCGGTTGGATTATCCTTTTACTTGTTTCAGGGTATGGGATATGTTATTGATGTGTATCGTGGGGAGTGTAAGGCAGAGCGCAATTTCTTTCGGCATGCACTGTTTATTTCCTTTTTTCCACAGCTTCTGCAAGGACCAATCGGTTCCTATGGGGAGTTAGCACCCCAATTGTTTAAGGAGCATGAATTTGATTATTCGCGGGCTGCCAGTGGAGCTCTGCGGATCATGTGGGGCTTTCTGAAAAAGCTGGTGATTGCAAACCAGATTGAATCGGTAATTGGAGTTGTTTTTGCATATTATACGAATTATTCTGGAGTGGTTTGGATTTTAGCTTTATTTTTGTATGCGGTAGAATTATACGCCGATTTTTCCGGTTATATTGATATTGTGAACGGAAGCGCGGAGATGCTGGGGATTACAATGCGAGAAAACTTTGATGCTCCCTATTTTTCTTCGTCGATTGCTGAGTTTTGGAGAAGATGGCATATTTCTCTGGGAACCTGGTTTCGGAGCTATCTGTTTTATCCGGTTTTAAGATCGAATCGTATGAATTCATTTCGCATGAAACTGAAGGAAAGTGGTTATGCAAAATTGGCATCTGTATTGCCAACTGTGTTTGCGCTTGCTTTAGTATGGCTTTGTACTGGTGTATGGCATGGGGCAGCATGGGGATATATTTTATGGGGTGTCTATTATGGTGTATTCATATGCCTTGATGCCACAATGAAACAAGTATATTCAAAATGGAGAAAAAGGCACTGTCAATTATATAATAATCCGTATTTCAAATGCTTTCAAATCGTGCGTACATTTTTAATAGTAGTATTTGGGTATGGCATTTTCCGGCCGGCAGATTTGAAGGAAACAGGTTATATTTATAGTCACATTTTTGTATCGGGGGGGGGTATTCCGCAATTATATAATTTGCTTATAAGTAATAAAACAGCAATACTTGCTATTATTTTGGGTACAGTAGGCCTCTTTTTGACAGACTTATATCATTTGGATAAATCACGTGAACCGTTGAGGATGCAAATCATGAATGCAAGACCAATAGTGAAATATACGGCTTGCTTTGTGGGACTTTTTATAATCGCTTTGTTTGGGGCATTTGGTGAGTCATCATTTATTTATTTTGGTTTCTAGTCGAAAGAGGTGTGAGATCATGAGAAAATTCATATGGGAATGCATTTGTATAACAATTGTTTTTTTTGCAGTAATTGCTTTAACTAACTATTTTGGTGATCCTGCAAATTTGTATCATGAAGGGACAATAAATGAGTTAGTGTCGCTTCTCGCAAAGGGGAATATAGTGTCTAAATCCGGGGACATGGATGAGCGGATGTTCCAGAAAGTCAGAATAGAATCGTTACAAAGTGTTCCGGAAACTGTTATCTTGGGCAGTAGCCATGTGGTGTACGTGCCTTGGGAATTTGAAGCCTACTATGTTGGTGGAGTGTCTGGGGCAGTGCTAAACGATTATATTGGCATACTAGGAATTTTGGACTATTATGGAAAACTTCCTTCCACCATAGTTATTGGTGTTGATCCATATATATTTTATGACAAATTTGATGAGAAAAGATACCAGAGTATTCAGAAATTTGTGGACTTAGGATACAGGATTCTTAGGGGAGAAGAGGGCAAAAACGATGAAATGGATAAGGACTTTATTCAATATCAGTTACTGAAAGCGAAAGAGTTGATTTCCTTGTCGTATTTTCAAAATTCCCTAAAGTTAATGATAAAAAATTCTTTTCGACAGGAGAACCATGTGTTAAGTGTTGAAGATACCTCAATTGGGGAAGACTTGAAGGTACTTCCTAACGGTCGATATATACCAAGGCTAAGCACTTTTTGCTCGATAGAGGAGAATAGAAACATTACTCGAAAAAATATTGACAGCCAGAATATTTATAAGATGAATGGCTTTTCTGATGTGTCCGATGAAAAAAAAGAACTGTTTGAGCTAATGACAGAGTACTTGTTATCTGAAGAAATTAAAATTGAAATTTACCTTCCGGCATGGTATCCAGATTATTATGAGGAGTTCAAAAAGAATGATACATTGTTTGGAGTATTGAAGGCAGAGGAGTATATCCGCGAAATGGCTGCCGAAAGAAATATTCCTGTACATGGTTCTTATGATCCAGATAAGGTGGGTGTGACGGAGAAGGACTTTATGGATGATATGCACTTGACCCCAGAGGCAGCCATACAGGAATATAATGTCATTTTACAATAATTATAGGAGAAAATATTAGAAAGAACAATTATGAAAGAATTAGAATACCCTTTTGACCCGCAATATATACTCTCAAAAAAGAAAAAGATCAAGAGAATGCTATTGGAAGGTTCCGGCAGACTGAAGGGGCAGAACGGCTCCCTGACAGACAAGAGGATCGCCATCCTCGGAGGCTCCACGACGAGCGACATCAGGCTTGTCATGGAACTTTTTTTGTTGAATTATGGCATCCGCCCGTTCTTCTATGAGTCGGAGTACAACCAGTGGTACCAGGACGCGATGTTCGACAACCCGGAACTTGCGGAGTTTAAGCCGGACATCATCTACATCCACACGACGAACCGGAACATTACGGCATATCCGCAGATGGCGGACAGCGCGGAGGACGTGGACAGGCTGCTCGCCGGGGAGACGGAGAAATTCCGGGGCGTCTGGGAGCACCTTGCACAGACGTACCATTGCCCTATCATCCAGGACAATTTCGAGATGCCATTCTACCGCCTGCTGGGGAATAAGGACGCCAGCGATATACACGGAAAGGTGAACTTCCTGACCCGGTTGAACCTCAGGTTCTATGAGTACGCGCAGGCACATGAGAATTTTTACATCTGTGACATCAATTATATCTCGGCGGACTACGGGCTGAAGGAATGGTCGGACCCGTTCTACTACCACATGTACAAGTATGCATTGAACGTGAACGCAATCCCATACCTTACCTTCAACGTGGCGAACATCATCAAATCGCTGTTCGGGAAGAACAGGAAGGGGTTCGTACTCGACCTAGACAACACGCTCTGGGGAGGCGTGGTCGGGGACGACGGCGTGGACAACCTCGTGCTCGGGCCGGAGGAGTCCGAGGGGCAGGTGTACTCGGAGTTCCAGAGATACCTAAAGGAGCATAAGCAGCTCGGGGTGATTTTGAACGTGGATTCCAAGAATGACTATGAAAACGCCATTTCCGGGCTGAACCATCCGGATAGCGAGCTGGTGCCGGATGACTTCATCGTGATCAAGGCGAACTGGGAGCCGAAGGACAGGAACTTTGCGGAGATCGCGTCGGAGCTGAATCTGCTGCCGGAGAGCTTGGTGTTCGTGGACGACAACCCAGCGGAGCGTCACATCGTGGAGTCACAGTTGCCGGGCGTTTGTGCGCCGGAGATCGGGTCCGTGCACCAGTACATCCAGACGATCGACCGGAGCGGGTTCTTCGAGGTGACGACCCTGTCGAAGGACGACATGAAGCGCAACGAGATGTACCGGGAGAACGCGGAGCGGGCGCAGTTGCAGGCAAGCTTTTCAGACTATGGGGAATACCTGAAGTCGCTGGGGATGAAGGCGGTGATCCGGGCGTTCGAGCCCATCTATATGGCGCGGATCGCGCAGCTGACGAACAAGAGTAACCAGTTCAACCTGACGACGAGGCGGTATACGCAGGCGAAGATTGAGGCAGCAGCGGCGGACGGGAACTATATCACGCTGTACGGAAAGCTGGAGGATCGCTTCGGGGACAACGGGGTGGTGTCCGTGGTGATCGGGCATGTGGTGGGGGATGTATGCCACATCGACCTGTGGATCATGAGCTGCCGGGTGCTGAAACGTGACATGGAATTTGCAATGATGGATGTGTTAGTGAAGAAGTGCCGGGAGCGCGGCGTGAAGGAACTCCGGGGCTATTATTACCCGACGGCAAAGAACGGGATGGTGAAGGGGTTCTATTCGTTGCAGGGATTTGAAAAGATCCGGGAGGATGATGGAGGAAATACTGAGTGGCGGTTCGTGATACCGGATACCTATGAGGACAAGACAGACATGATCACAGTAGAGTATTAAGGGTGGGAGAAGAAGATGAAGATACACCATATCGGGTACATGGTAAAACAGATAGAGTATGCGGCAGAGCTTTTTGAAAGCTTGGGTTTCCGCATGGATGGTGCTGTGACCTGTGATGCAGGGAGGGATGCGGAGATCTGTGTCCTAGATTCGGAAGGTTACTGTGTTGAACTGGTCGCACCAAGGGAAACAAGTCCCCTGTATGGCATGATGAAGAAATATAAGAACACAGCCTATCATATATGCTACCGGGTTCTTTCTTTAAAAGGAAGCGTTGAAAAACTTGAAAAGGATGGCTGGCACATGTTTAAGGAAGCGGAGGACGCGCCGACGATCGGGAGGGACGCAAAGGTTGTTTTCATGATGTCGGCAAATATAGGGATGATAGAATTATTTGAAATGGATTAAAGCGAGCAAAAAAAGGACCACTAATTTAATACAAGAATAAAGGAGGACATGAAGATGAGCAGGGAAGAGATTTACACGAAACTGAACGAGGTATTTCAGGATGTATTTGATGATGACACGATTACGGTGAACGATGCGACCACGGCGGATGACATCGAGGATTGGGATTCGCTTGAACACATCAACCTGGTCGTGGCGGTGGAGAATGCGTTTAACATGAAGTTCAACATGGGGGAGGTCAACGGTATGAAGAATGTTGGTGAGATGGTGGATATTATTTTGACAAAAATAGGTGAATGATTATCAATTTTATTATATAGCAAAAGGAGAAAAGCATGTCGTCATTTGAGCAGAAATCTATGGTAATTGGGGAGGAAATGTACGATCTTACGAAGAAAATTTTTCCATACTGTCGAAGTATAACCGGGGGGGGGCGTTAGAGCTACTCTGAGAGAATTAGCAGAATATATTAGGAAGAAATGCGGACTGGAGTTGAAAATATGTTCCGTGCCGTCTGGGACTTCGGTGTTTGACTGGACTGTGCCGAAGGAATGGGTGATCCGAGATGCCTATATTGAAGATGAGACCGGAAAAAAAATCATTGACATGAAGGAAAATAACCTGCATGTCATGGGTTATTCCGTGCCGGTAGATCAATGGGTGGAGTTGGACGAGTTGAAAAAGTATATTTATACACAGCCGGATCAGTCGCAAGTAATCCCCTATGTGACTTCATATTACAAAGAGCGTTTTGGTTTTTGCATGAGCGAAGATCAGAAAGGGGCTCTGCAGCCGGGGAGATATCATATGTATATTGACAGTGAATTGGTAGATGGTTTCCTGAATTATGCAGAGATAGTTCTTCCTGGCGAAACAGAGAAAGAGGTATTCTTTTCTACTTACATATGCCATCCATCTATGGCGAATAACGAGTGTTCTGGGCCGGTGCTGGCAGCGGCACTGATTCACTATGTTGCCGCGATGAAAAAGCGAAGGTATACATATCGCTTTGTGTTTATACCAGAAACGATTGGATCCATTACTTATATGAGTGTTGATAATCACTTGGAGTGCATGAAACGACATATGATTGCTGGATTTAATCTTTCGTGCGTGGGAGATGACAGAGACTATTCGATTGTGGAATCCAGGTATACGGATACGCTGGCAGATAGGGTTTTAAAGAATGTGCTTGGCGGGCGGGGAAGGTATTCTACGTATTCATTTCTAGAAAGAGGTTCAGATGAACGTCAGTATAATGCTCCAGGAATTGAACTGCCGGTTGTTTGCTTTTGCCGATCGAAGTTTGGGGAATATCCGGAGTACCACACATCTGCAGACAATATGGAGCTCGTGAGTCCGTCTGGTTTCCAGGGCAGCTACGAAGTCATGACACAGGTAATATGTGTGCTAGAGAGCAATGCCAGATATCGGATAAAGGTTCTGGGAGAGCCACAGCTTGGAAAACGGGGACTTTACCCGACAGTCAGTCAAAAAGGCAGCTATGATGGGGTAAAGGCTATGACGGACTTTATTACTTATGCAGATGGAAAGAACGACCTGATCGATATCAGTAATCGGATTGGAGTGCCAGTCTATAAACTACTATCTGTGATTGACAAATTGAAAAAAGCTGATCTGGTAGAGAAGAGGGATATCAAATGAAATGTATAGATATTTTTTGGGATCTAGATTTGCGGTTGCAGGAGGCAGGAATACAGAAAGGTGATATAGTTTATGTCGCATCGAATATGCGTAGCTTGCTTTATCTTTTGATAGGGGAACTTAAACTGCAAAGTGAACAAGAGCGTGATGATGTTCTGCATACTTTGACAAATCATCTACAAAGTGCAGTGGGAGAAGAGGGAACGCTTTTATTTCCGGTATTTACATGGGACTTTTGCAAAGGAAAAGAATTCGACTATTATAAAACACAGGGAAAAGTAGGAATTTATCCAAATTGGATACTGAATAAAAGAAAAGACTTTAAGAGGACAAGGCACCCGATATATTCTTTTATGGTGTGGGGGAAAAATAAAGACTTTTTGTGTCGTATGGATAACCAAGAAGCATGGGGCGAAAACTCGCCTTTTTGGTATGTGCTAAAACATGGTGGGAAGCAGATGAATTTTAATGTGGAAGCATACAGATCGCTCACATTTGCACATTGTTTTGAACAATGGAGTAAAGTCCCTTATCGACATCACAAGTTTTTCTTTGGGAAGTATACGGATGAATTGGGAAATGCAGAGATAAGATCCTACTCGATGTATGTGCGTGATTTGGAGGTGAGTGAGCGCATAAAAGTAACAAATGAATATTTGCTTAGGAATAGTGTAGCAAAACAAGCAGTTTGGCAGGGTAATATCTTGACACTGATTGACTTGCAGAAATGTCGTGTGTTGCTTGAAGAGGATATAATAAATAATGAAGGCAAGGAAACGCTACATTTTGACGATTACCAGTTTCGTTATGGTGAAGAGCAAACGATTCCCTATGAAATTGGGTGGATTCCTGATTTAGTAGATATGCTATGATTTATACAAATCCAAAGGTATATTGTAGGTCTTGAAAGTAATATGCATCAGATGTGCTACAGATTAAGTTAGATTTGAACGTGAAAGCTAGAAACAACTATGAAACCGTGTTTTGAGTCTTAAGTGACTGGATAAAAAAATGGAATTGGAGGATTATGAAATGAAAGGGGATGAGATTTATATAAAACTTAATGAAGTGCTTGAGATATATTTGACGACGAGATGATTGTAGCAAACGACACAACCACGGCAGATGATATCGAGGATTGGGATTCGCTAGAACACATCAATCTGATCATGTCTGTGGAGAATGCCTTTGGCGTGAAATTCAACATGGGGCAGGTCAATGGCATGAAGAATGTGGGTGAGATGGTGAATATCATTATGTCGAAAGTTGATTGATGATAAGAAATAGTCTTAATCCTTCGCTATGTTGGGGAGAATAGGGTAGTTGGAAATGTTGAGGACATTGGTAATAGGGGGGGGGCAGAGCAGACCATCATTGCAAGAAAAGCAGTTTAGATATTGACAAAATCACCTGCCAAACCATATGATATTTTCAGCAGCCGACGGGCGTGCGTTTTTACTTCACAAAATTTCCGGAGGTTTTGGGAATATGAAATTGGATTTGACGGACACACTCTACGCGCTTTCTTTCGCGTTGGATAAGATCGAGACTGAATTGATTGGAGTAGATACCGGTCACGGCAAGCGGGTGGCCTGTCTTGCATTGTTGATGGGGAAGGAAGCTGGTTTCAGTGAGGAGGAGCTTCGCGATTTCACGGGTTGCTGCATCCTTCACGACAATGCATTGATCGAATACATCAGCGAAGAGTTGGCGGGAAGCATATGGACACAGGATTCGTCCAGACATTTTGCTGATCTGAACCAGACGCAGAAAGCGGGGATGCTTCGTTCCCACTGTGTGAACGGAGAGGAGAAAATTCGTCTGATGCCCTTTCGTACCGATGTGAAAAATGTTATTCTTTACCATCACGAAAATGCGGACGGTTCGGGCGCGCTGGGGCGGACTGCCTCCGAAACGCCCCTGAAGGCGAGGATCCTGCATCTGGCTGATACCATAGATATTACGAGTCGGCTGGAGAGCATGACGTCCGAGGAATTTGGGGAGCTTTGCAGTTGGGTTCAGATGCAGTCCGGGAAACTGTTTTCTGAGGACGTAGCGGAATTGTTCCGGAAATCAATCAATTATGACATTCTGAATTTTCTGCAGAACGAAGGAACCCTTGCTTTTTTGCGCAGGGAGCTTTCGGAGGAAGTCTGCGAATATTCCGAGCAGGAGATTCGTAACATCGCGGAGTTTTTTATTGATCTCGTAGATTACAAGTCCCCTTTTACGCAGACGCATTCCAGAGGTGTTGCCGAGAAGGCGGAAAAGATGGCGCGCTACTATAGCTTTGACGATGAAAAGACATTGCGCTATTTCTTTGCGGGAGCGATGCATGACATTGGCAAGCTGGTCGTTTCCAACGATATTTTGGAGAAGCCGGGAAAGCTCACCGAATACGAATTTACGGAGATGAAGGACCATGCTGCCGCGACCTATCGAATTTTAAGCCAGATCAAAGGGATCTCCGATATCGTTGAGTGGGCGGCTAACCATCATGAAAAACTAACCGGAAAAGGTTATCCGCGTGGCTTGTCGGAGAGGGATTTGAGCTTTGAAGATCAGTTGATGGCCTGTATTGACATTTATCAGGCGCTGACGGAGAAGAGACCATATAAGGACGGATTGTCCCATGAGAAGACGATCTCGATTATGCGAAACATGGTCCAGAGGGGCGAGATCAACGGAAAGATTGTGGAGGACATGAGCGTCGCGATGATGCAAGCGTAAGCATGATATACATGATATAAATAAGTCCACAGCGCAAATGAAACAGGAGTTGTCTGCAAAAGACCGGGATTTCCCGGCCTTTATTTTTTTACTTCAAATTTGTAGCCGATCCCCCATACGGTCGTGATCGCCCATTTCTCGTGGTCGTTGATCTTTTCGCGGATGCGTTTGATATGTACGTCCACGGTGCGGGTGTCGCCCATATATTCGTAGCCCCAGAGCTGGTCGAGCAGTTGCTCGCGCGTGAAGACCTGATTGGGCGAGGAGGCCAGAAAATACAGGAGTTCGAGCTCCTTGGGCGGCATTTCGATGCTTTCCCCGCGGTAGGTAACGGAATAGTTTGTCAGGCTGATCGCGAGATCCGGGTATTCGACGTATTTGCCGGAGGTCGCGGCCGCGGCTGGGAGAGGCCGAAGCGCCATACCGAGCGGGCGATAGCGGCGAAGCACAGCCTTGATGCGCGCGCCCAGCTCGCGGTTGTCAAACGGCTTCACAAGATAGTCGTCGGCTCCGAGCTCAAGGCCGAGCATTTTGTCGAAAATGTCTGATTTCGCAGAGACGATGATGATCGGGACGCCGGAGAAGCGGCGGATCTCCCGGCAGACTTGGAAACCGTCGATGCCGGGCAGGACAAGGTCGAGCAGGACAAGATCCGGCCCGAATTCCGAGAGCGCATCGAGCGCGGTCTCCCCGTCGTATGCGGTTTTTGTGTCATACAGTTCTCCGGACAGGTATTGGATGAGCTGTTCTGTGGCTGCCTTGTCGTCATCCACGATCAGGATTTTCTGCTGTGCGGTCATGATCTGTCTCCTTATTTTTATATATGTTCAACTATGCCAAGCCACAGACGTGTCTGCCAAGGCAGCTACCGGCTTCTTCGAGGCTTATGTCTGTTTTCGCACATCCTCACAGAACGCAAATCCGCCCGCAACGTATAAATGCGTCTCGGCGCTCTGTGTTCTGTAGCATGGCCGAACGTGCTTAAACGAATTCCACGATCGTCACGCCGGAGTCTCCCTCCCCGTATTCACCGAGACGGTAGGAGGCGACGTGCTTCTGGCGGCGCAGGTACTGGTGGACGGCTTTGCGCAGAATGCCGCTGCCCTTGCCGTGTACGACGCGTACCTGAGGAAGATGCGCAAGGTAGGCGTCGTCGAGATATTTGTCGAGCTCCGTGATCGCCTCGTCCACGGTCTTGCCAATCAGGTTAATCTCGGCGCTGACGGAGTAGGACTTGGACATTTTGAGCTTGCTGCTTCCGGTGCGCGTCTTTGCGGAGGAATAGCTGCCGGAAGAGTCGTCGGCGAGCTTTTCCAGATCGCGGATGTTGACCTGAGAGCGCAGAATGCCCATCTGAACGAAAAGGTTGCCCTTCGCGTCCGGTTTTGTGCTGACCGTGCCCTTCAGGTTCATGCTGAGTACCTTGACGCTGTCCCCGATGCGCAGATCGGACGCCGACAGCTCCTTCTTTGGTTTTTTCTCCGTCTTTGCGGAGATGTTTTTCTCAAGCTCGGACATATGTTCGCGCAGCTTTGTGCGTTCCTGTTCCATTTCGCGGGAGCTTCCGCCCATCTTGTTGAAGCGGCGGATCGATTCGTCCGCGTAGGTTTTGGCGTCGCGCAGGATCGCCTGCGCCTCCTCGCGCGCTTTCTGCAGGATTGCGTCGCGGCTGGATTCGAGCTTTTCTTCCTTGCGGGAGAGTCGATCCTTCAGCTCCTCGATCTCCCGGCGGTACCGGGCGACTTCTTCCTGCTCGTGTTCAAGCTTCTCGCGGTTCGACTCAAGATCCGCGATCACGTCTTCAAAATCCTCATCCTGTTGGTTGAGATGGCTTTTCGCCTCCTCGATCACATAATCCGGGAGCCCAAGCTTCTCGGAAATCGCGAACGCGTTGCTCTTTCCCGGGATACCGATCAGCAGGCGGTAGGTCGGGCGCAGTGTTTCCACGTTGAATTCGCAGCAGCCGTTCTCGACGCCCGGCGTCGACAGGGCGAACACCTTCAACTCACTGTAGTGTGTCGTCGCAATCGTGCGGATGCCGCGGCGGTGCAGGCTGGAGAGGATTGCGATCGCGAGCGCGGCGCCCTCGGTCGGGTCTGTGCCGGCTCCGAGCTCGTCAAAGAGGACGAGGGAATGCGCATCCGCTTTTTCCCAGAAGGAAACGATGTTTGTCATGTGTGAGGAAAACGTACTCAGGCTCTGCTCGATGCTCTGTTCGTCGCCGATGTCCGCGTAGACCTCGTCAAATATCGCCAGCTCGGAATGGTCGAACGCCGGGATATGCAGTCCGGCCTGTCCCATCAGCGTGAAAAGCCCCACGGTCTTGAGCGAGACGGTCTTGCCCCCGGTGTTCGGGCCGGAGATCACGAGCAGCGTAAAATCGTCTCCGATGTGAATATCGACCGGCACGACTTTTTTCGGGTCGAGCAGCGGATGACGGCCCTTTTTGATCCGGACGCGACCCTCTTCATTGAACTCCGGCTCGGTTCCGTTGTAGGAGCGGGAGAGGAGCGCGCGCGCGAAAATGAAGTCGAGCTCTGTGAGGAGCAGGACGTTATCATTCAGGGGGTCGCTCTGTGCGGCGACCTGAGCGCTCAGGTTTGCGAGGATGATCTCAATCTCCTTCTCCTCACGGATCTCGAGCTCGCGCAGGTCGTTATTTAGCTTAACGACCGCCATCGGCTCAACGAACAGGGTCGAACCGCTGGAGGACTGGTCGTGGATCATGCCGGGCACCTGAGAGCGGTACTCCGCCTTGACCGGGAGGCAGAAGCGGCCGCCGCGCTGTGTGATGACGGCGTCCTGCAGGTAAGTCCGCGCGGAGCCGTTTACCATCGAGGCGAGCTGTGCGCGGATTTTTTCGTTTGTGAGCTTGATCTGGCGGCGCACTTGCCGCAGTCCGGGACTCGCATCGTCGCTGATTTCCTCTTCGGAAATGATGCAGTGACGGATCTCCGTGCAAAGCGGGGTGAGCGGCTGCAGGCCGGAGAACATTTCCTCGAGCGAATCCTGCGGCATGTCCTCGCGGTTTTCGCTGCGCGACCATGCCTTTACCCGTGAAGCAGTCTCCAAAAGCCGGCACACGCTCAGAAGCTCTTCAATATTCAGCGAACTTCCGACTTCCAGACGTCTCAGCGAGCCGCGGATATCGCTAAGCCCGGAGAACGATATGCTCCCCCGGCGGCACAGCCTGCTGACAGCATCGGTCGTCTCGCGCTGCATGCGCCGGATTTCCGCGAGGTCGGAGGAAGGCTCCAGACGGCGGCACAGCTCCCTGCCCGGCTGCGACCCGGCATGCTGTACCAGCTTTTCTATGATTTTCGGGTACTCAAGAACCCGCAATGCTTTTTCGTTCATAAGAATCTCCGCTTTCTCTGCGTTCTCCGGGCAGCTTCGGCGCCGGAGGGCGGCGTTTTCTCTATTTTACCCTATTCCAGATATGTTTGACAAGGATATATTCTTGTTTCGTTGCTTACGCGAAAAAAGAAAGACGCCGCAGAGGCTTTGGCAACCCCTGCGGCGTCCTGATCGCTTGAAAACGTATCCGCTTACTCAGCTTCTGCAACCGCATCGGTCAGAGAGGACACGTCGACATCCGCATTCGGAGCGGCGAGCACCTCATCCGGGATAACGATCTCGTCTACGCTGTTGTAGGAGATTGTCGCGTCGACGGAGCAGTCGTTCAGCACAAGATCGACGGTAGTGGCGGCAGCGCCCTCGCTCACGGCGCCGGCCATTATCTGGTTGATGAACGCATTGATCGTGGTCAAATCGCTGCCGTTGAGATCCATGTGCATCTTGGCCGGAAGATAAGTGGATGCGTCCACATAGTACTCAATGTTCATCACGATGCCGTCAAACAGGGAAAGAACCATGCTGACATTCTCATCGGCCGTAAGATCTTCTCCTGTCGTCTCGGAGGTTTTCTGTATGATCGTGTTCAGCGCGGCGGAATCGATCGTGCCGCTGAGCAGGTAGCACTCGGTGCCGTTTACATCGGCAGCCTCGGGAGCGAGCTCAAAATTCAGACCCCACTCGGCCAACTCGCCGAACGACATGGACTGGCCGGTAGTGGAATCCATGAGCTCTTTCATATTGATACCGCTGTTATCGGACTGTGCCGCCCAAGCGCCGCTCGTCGGATCCTTTACGTACATTGTCATCGTGCCGTCCTCGCCTGTCGTCATGTAGGACTCGATCGGTATCGTCTGACCCTCGGACAGAGCGGCCACATCGAAGGAACCGTCCATCTTCATCGCGATCGGATCAAGCGTGTAGTCGATCTGCATGGAACCTGCAGCGGTGAACGGCATATTGCTGGTATTTGTGCCGTCGGACATATTGAGCGCAGCGTCCAGATTGACGTCCATAGTCATGGACATGCTCTGCAGATCTACCTCTGCGGCCGCCATCTTCTCGCCGAGTGAATCAATGGTCTCGGCGCTGTCGAATCCGCAAAGCATGGAAGCAGCCGCGATAACCGCAAGACCCGTAAGAAACTGTTTCTTCATAAGTATAAAACCTTCCTTTCCCTAAGTATGTAGAATAAGTGTCTGCAACATGGCGCTATTATAGCATTTATTATTCTGCGTGTCCATAGAGCAAAGATTGGAAGTACGAAAAATTAAGAAAAAATATACATTTTAGCGAATTGTGCGAAAAAAATTTCTTGAATAAAGAGGCAGTTGTGGTATATTGGAAGCGTTGAAGGAAGCAGGACAAACCGGGCAGATAAGACGGTCGATACGGGTTACGGCAACATCAGGCGACATGAATGCTGCGGACAACACGGATAAGGACAACACGGATAAAGCGGGGAATGACAGCCATGAACTATACGGAAGCGGTTGAGTACATAGAAAGTACGCCGAAATTTACAAAAAAGAACAAACCGGAGAACACGGCGGAGCTGATCAGCAGACTCGGGAATCCGGAGCGCCGGATGAAGGTGATCCATGTGGCCGGGACGAACGGAAAGGGATCTGTCTGCGCGTTTCTCGCGTCAATTCTGACAAAAGCAGGGAAACGGACTGGGCTGTTCACCTCCCCGCATCTTGTCGAGATCACGGAGCGGTTTCAGATCGATCAGGTTCCCGTGTCGCACGAGACGTTTACGGACGCGTTTGTGCGCGTGAAGCGGGAGATCGACGCGATGATCGGGGACGGCTTCGCGCATCCGGCTTATTTTGAGCTGCTGTTCGCGGCAGGGCTTCTCATGTTCGCGGAGGCCGGGGTGGAATATCTTGTGATGGAGACAGGGCTCGGCGGCCGTCTGGACGCGACCAATCTCGTCGAGCATCCGATCGCCTGCGTGCTCACAAGCATCAGCCTTGATCATATGGAATATCTGGGCGACACCGTGGCGAAGATCGCCGCGGAGAAGGCCGGGATTATCAAGGAGGGTGTGCCGGTAATTTATGACGGAAGGAATCCGGAGTCGTCGCAGGTGATTCTCGCGCAAGCGAAAAAAATGCATGCGCCGGTCTGGCGGTACGATGATTCCATGTGCGAAATACTGGCAAAAACAGATAAAAGCATTGATTTTATGTTCGATTGCAGTTATGATAAAACTGATACGGCAAGAAAGCTTCGGATCACGGTTCCGTTTCTCGCCGAGTACCAGATCGTGAACAGCTCGCTTGCTGTTATGACGGCGCAGGTGATCGCAGAGAGGGAAAGAGACGGACTCGCCGGTTCATCGGACACGGCCGCGCCGCGGACGGAGAGACCTTCACAGGGCGCTGGAGCTGATCGCGGAGAGGGAAGCAGTACGATCAGCGATGAAGTGATCGTGGAGGGGATCCGCACGGCGCGCTGGCAGGGCAGGATGGAGACGGTGCTGCCCGGCGTGGTGCTGGACGGCGCGCACAATGCGGACGGGATCCGCGAGTTCATCCGTACGGCCGCGGATGTCCGAAAGCGGATGCCGGTGTCTTTGCTGTTCTCGGCGGTTGTCGAGAAGGAATATGAGAAGATGATCCGGGAGATCTGCGAGGATATGCAGCCGGAGTTTGTCGTGGTGACGCAGGTGGGCGGCGCGCGCGTCGTGCCGGCGGAGACGCTTGCGGAGGTGTTTCGCAGGTATACGAAGGCTCCGGTCATCGCGAGGGCGGACGTGGAGGAAGCATTTTCGGAGGCGCTTGCGCGCAGGGGGGACAGCATGCTGTTCTGCGCAGGCTCTCTGTATCTGGTGGGGGAGCTGAAGAAGCTGCTCGCATCCGGAGAACAGACGGAACAGGGGCGTAAGTGATTTCGCGTGGAAAGCGCTTATGATGAGGAGAGGAACAGATGATTAATTACGAAGAGGAACTGAAAAAATTTCACCCCAGCATGGATGTGAATGAGGCGGAGGACGCGATCTACAGCCGCGACCTGACCGACGTCACGGACATTCTGAAGGAGATGCTCAAGGAAGAGAAGAAAAACAGAAAGCAGGGGAATTGATCCATGAGGTGTATTTACTGTAATACCCCTCTGGCGGCAATCGATTACTGCACGGGCTGCGGCGCGGATATCACGATCCAGAAGCGCATTGTCCGTATTTCCAATCTTCTGTACAATGAGGGGTTAGAGAAAGCGCTGATCAGGGATATGAAGGGAGCGATCGCCTGTCTGCAGCGCAGCCTGAAATTCAACAAAGAAAATACGGACGCCAGAAATCTTCTGGGTCTTTGCTATTATGAGACCGGCGAGGCGGTCTCGGCGCTCTGCGAGTGGGTCATCAGCAAGAATCTGCAGCCGTCGGAAAATCTGGCGGATTACTATATTAACGAGCTTCAGACAAACAAGAATCGTCTCGACACGATCAACCAGACGATCCGCAAGTATAACCAGTGCGTTACATACTGCAGAGAAGACAATGAGGATATGGCGATCATCCAGCTCAAAAAAGTGCTCAGCCAGAATCCCAAATTTGTCAAGGCTTATCAACTGCTCGCGCTGTTGTACATGAAGCGTCAGGAGTTTGAGCGGGCGCGGAAGCTGCTGCGCAAGGCGGCGAACATCGATACGACAAACACGACGACGCTGCGCTACCTGCAGGAGATCGAGGACACCACGGGCAGGAGCACGAGCATCGGGCGCAAGTACAAGCGTCAGGACAAGGACGCCGAGCAGAACGTATCCGGGACGCTCCGCTATATGAGCGGCACGGAGATGGTGATACAGCCGACGACCTTCCGCGACAGCTCGTCGATCGCGACGTTTATCAATATCGGGCTCGGCATTTTGCTCGGCGGCGCGATCGTATGGTTCCTGATCGTGCCGGCGAACCGCCAGTCGGTCAACGACGCGGCGAATCGTCAGGTGACGGACGCGAACACGAAGCTCGCTACGGAGTCCGTCAAGGTGCAGGAGCTTCAGGACGAGATCGACGGATATACCTCGCAGGTGGAGGATGCGAACAAAGAGCGGGACGACGCGCTTGCGAAGGCGGACAGCTACGATGAATTGCTCGGCATTGCGCAGGTGTATGTGGGCGGGGACGCGTCTACAGCCGCCAGCAGGATCGCGAGTCTGGATGCTTCCGTTTTTGACGGCAACGCGAAGGCTTTGTATGAGACGCTTTCGGGCGCGGCTCAGAACAGCCTTTTCACGCAATATTACAACGCGGGTACATCGGCGTATGTGCTGCCGGATTACAGGACTGCGGTGGAGCAGCTCCAGAAAGCGGTCGACAGCGATCCGGACCGCAAGCAGGCGAATCACGGAGACGCGCTGCTGTATCTCGGGATGTCCTATTATTATCTCGGGGATTCCGCAAAGGCGGACAGTATTTTCAGCCAGATCCAGCAGTATTTTCCGAACATCGCGCAGCAGTACGGACTTTCCGGCTATATGTCCACGGGCGGCTACACGGCCGGGCAGGATACGGATACTACGGGAGCGCAGGATCTGAGCGGTCTCGGGAGCTCGACGACCGGGCAGAACGGCGGGACGGCGGGAGACGACGTCATCACGGTATACGGGGATCAGAATACGGGCGGCGCCACCGGCTATGACACCGGTTATACGGATCAGGGTTACACCGATTCGGGTACCGCAAATCAGGATTACGACTATGCAAGCGGCATCTATCCCGCGTGGACGGATCCGAACACCGGGATCCAGTATGACGTCTACGGCAATCCGCTTCCGGGCCAGATGTAAAAGGAAAAAGAAAAGTAAGAACAAGAGACTGTTACAGAAGAGAAAGACTTCGGTAACAGTCTTTTTTTATCAAGGAGGGAAGCCATATGAATCAGGTATTTACAATCACCGGGACGGTCATGACGATCCATCTGCCCTTGGAGCTGGACCACCACAGCGCGGAGCAGATCCGTTCGGAGGCGGACCGGCTGATCCGCACGCGCAACATCCGCAGTCTGATGTTTGATTTCGGAGGGACAAGCTTCATGGACAGCTCCGGGATCGGAATGATTCTGGGCCGGTACAAGATGATGCGCTTCATGGGCGGCAATGTTCTGGCGATCCATGTCGGGGAACAGATGCGCAAGCTTTTGACGATGTCAGGGATCTACAAGGTGATCGATATCTACGAGGGACTGCCTCAGCAGTCGGAACTGTACTGACACAACAGGAACGAAGGGGGAGCATGCCATGCAGCAGAATGAGATGAAACTGGAATTTGACAGCCGCTCGTGCAACGAGAGCTTTGCGCGCGTGACGGTGGCCGCATTCATGACGCAGCTTGATCCGACGCTTGAGGAAGTGTCGGACGTCAAGACCGCCGTGTCTGAGGCGGTTACAAACGCGATCATACACGGCTATGAAGGGAGGATCGAGAAGGTCACGATCCTGTGCAGGCTCGAAGATCAGGAGCTGTACGTAGAGGTGCGCGATGAGGGAAAGGGTATTGCGGACGTGGCGCTTGCGCGGGAGCCGCTGTACACCACAAAGGAGGAATGCGACCGCGCTGGGATGGGCTTTTCCTTCATGGAGGCGTTCATGGATTCGCTGGAAGTGGAGTCTGAGCCGGGGCGGGGCACCTGCGTGAAAATGCGCAAACGGCTTTCGCGGGAAAGCCGCGGCCGTTCGGAAGAAGGAATCGGAAACAGACAGGAAAGGTCGTGATCTGGCGGATGGAACACACCCTTGCGTTGATTAAACGGGTTCACGAGGGGGATAAAGATGCCAGAGAAAAATTGGTAGAAGAAAACATGGGACTCGTGTTCACGGTGGTGCACCGTTTTCAGGGGCGCGGCTGTGACCGGGAGGATCTGGTGCAGATCGGCTGCATCGGTCTTTTGAAGGCGATCGACAATTTTGACAGCTCGTTTGAGGTGCGCTTCTCGACGTACGCGGTCCCGATGATCGCCGGAGAGATCAAGCGTTTCCTGCGCGACGACGGAATGATAAAGGTGAGCAGGATATTGAAGGAGGCGGCCGCCAAAGCATACCGGGCGCGCGATCTGCTGGAGAAGCGCGGAGGGCGAGAGCCGACGGTCGAGGAGATTGCGCAGGAGACGGGGATCAGCGCGGAGGATCTTGTGCTCGCGATGGAGGCGATGTCGGAGGTGGAATCCCTGAGCCAGACGATCTACAGCGGGGACGGGACGCCGGTGCTGCTGAGCGACCGGCTGCCGGACGGCAAGGATCGCAGCGAGGAGCTTTTGAACCGCATGCTGCTTGCGGAGCTTCTGAAGCTTTTGTCGGAGGACGAGCAGGAGATCATTCGTCTGCGGTATTTTGAAGATTTTACGCAGGTGCAGGTGGCAAAGCGGCTCGGAATGACGCAGGTGCAGGTATCGCGCGCCGAAAAGCGGATTTTGAAGAAGCTGCGCGAGTCCGGGACGTGAAAAGCCGCAGGAAAGTTTAATTTGCACTTGCAGGATGCCCGGCGGCTTGGTATGATAAGGTGCATTGTTGCAAAATACGAAAAGAAAGAGAAATCAGCGTATGACGATTGAGATACAGGAGGAATGACAGTGAGAGAGATTCAGGCCGGAACGATCACGGACGTCGTAGAGCGGCTGTGTATCGAGGCGAATGAGTATCTTCCGGAGGATGTGAAGCGCGCGCTCCGGGACTGCCGTGCGTGCGAGGACTGGGCGATCGCACAGGACGTTCTGGACAAGATCGTCGAGAACTATGAGATCGCGGGGAAGCAGGAGGTGCCGATCTGTCAGGATACCGGCATGGCCTGTGTGTTTCTGGAGATCGGACAGGATGTCCACATCGCAGGCGGAGATCTGCGCGAGGCGGTGGACGAGGGCGTGCGCCGCGGCTACGACAGGGGCTATCTGCGCAAATCGGTCGTGAAGGATCCGGTGCGCCGCGGGAACACGGGCGACAATACGCCGGCCATGCTTTACACGGAGATCGTGCCGGGCGAACAGATCCGGGTGACGGTCGCTCCGAAGGGCTTCGGAAGCGAGAACATGAGCGCGATTCGTATGTTCAAGCCGTCTGCGGGACTGCAGGGGATCAAGGATTTCATCCTTGAGACGGTGGAGACTGCCGGACCGAATCCGTGCCCGCCGATGGTGGTCGGCGTCGGCATCGGGGGAACATTTGACAAGGCGGCGCTTTTGGCAAAGAAGGCACTGCTGCGCCCGGTCGATTCCCAAAATCCGGATCCGTTTTACGCAGATCTTGAGAGGGAAATGCTGGAAAAGATCAATCGGCTCGGCATCGGGCCGCAGGGCTTCGGCGGCAGGACGACGGCGCTCGGACTCAATATCGAGACGATGCCGACGCATATTGCGGGCATGCCGTGCGCGATCAACATCAGTTGCCATGTGACACGGCACAGGACGGAGGTGATCTAGGTGGAGAGGCATATTACGCTGCCGCTCACCGAGGAGCTTGCGCGGACGCTCCATGCGGGCGACACGGTGTATCTGACTGGGACGGTCTATACTTCGAGGGACGCCGGACACAAGCGCATGTGCGAGGCGCTTTCCCGTGGGGAGGAGCTTCCGTTTGATCCGAAGGACGCGACAATCTATTATGTCGGTCCGTCTCCGGCAAAGCCCGGTCAGGTGATCGGCTCTGCGGGGCCGACAACGAGCGGGCGCATGGACGCTTACGCTCCGACGATGATGTCCGTGGGGGCGCGCGGAATGATCGGCAAGGGAGCCCGACTGCCGGAGGTGGTCGAGGCAATGAAAAAATACAGCGGCGTGTATTTTGGCGCGATCGGCGGCGCGGGCGCTCTGCTCGCGAAATGCATCCGAAAAGCGGAGCTGATCGCCTACGAGGATCTTGGCGCGGAGGCGCTGCGCAGGCTGTACGTGGAGGAGATGCCGCTTGTCGTCATCATCGACTGCGAGGGAAACAACCTTTACGAGACAGGCCGCGAGGCGTATTTGAAACAGCGCGGATAATTTTGTGCGATCTGGTGATACTATCCTCGAATCTTATCAGTCCGCATCGGTACCCAAAGGAGATATTCCGGGGGTCTGCATGCGGAACGGGAGCGAGAGGTGGATTGCATGGAACGAAAAATGTTGACGCGTTATCTGATTCTGATTACAGCGCTGATGATCTTTGCGGGAGCTGCGTGGTATTTCACGAAGGATTCCGACAGACCGCAGGCGGATGCGGTGCTTGCGGGCATGGAAGCGGAATTTCCGCTCGGGGAGGAAGTCTCCTATGAGCTGTGATACGCTGTACCTGAAGATCGACAAGAATGTGCAGGCGGATCACGAGCATATCATGCTGAAGGATATCGCCTCGATCAACTGCAAGGACAAGGCGACGGAGAACAGGGTCAAGGTTCTGCGTCTTCCGACGGAGATCATCAAGGGACCGGGGCGCTATGTGTTCTCGGTGCTTGACGTGATCGAGGTCATTGAAAAGGAGTTTCCGAATCTGGAGATTAACAATCTGGGTGAGGCTGATTTCATTATTACGGTGGAAAAGCAGGATAAGCTGTCCGACGCGCAGAGCTGGGGAAAGACGATCCTTGTCTGCATATTGGCGTTTTTCGGCGCGGCGTTCTCCATCATGGCGTTCAACAACGATGTCGGGATTACAACGCTGTTCGGACAGCTTTACGAGACGTTTACCGGAGAGCCATCGGACGGATTTACGCTGCTTGAGCTTTCCTACTCGGTCGGGGTGGGACTCGGAATACTGATTTTCTTTCACCACTTCGCGCGCAAAAAGAATCTCTCGGATCCGACGCCGTTGGAGGTCGAGATGCGCACGTATGAGGATGACGTCGACACGACGCTGATCGAGTCCGGCAACCGCAAAGAGCAAAGGCCGTAGGAGGGAGCGCGCATGGGACAGGTATTCATCACTTTGGTTGGATTTTCCTCGGGCTTTATCGTGGCGGGAGGCGTCGTCGCGCTGATGGTTGGGCTCGGGATTATCACGCGCTTTATCGGAATCTCGCATACAGCGGACAAGATCTTTCAGTATGAGGACGCGATCCTTCTCGGCGCGGTGGCGGGTACGCTGCTGACCGTATATGATCTGAGCCTGCCTGTCGGAGCGTGGATTCTGGGGATCGGCGGACTTTTCATCGGGATTTTTGTGGGCGGATGGATCATGGCGCTCGCGGAGGTCATCAATGTGTTTCCGGTCTACTGCAGGCGGCTCGGCATTACGAAGGGACTGAGCTGGATCGTGATCACGATGGCGGTCGGGAAGACGGCCGGGAGCCTGCTCGGATTCTATATGCGCTGGGGAAAAGGCTGAGCGCAGATGCAAAATTCTCAAAAAGCATGAATCGATACAAAGGAAAAGAGGTCTTCATAAGTGAAGAGATCAAATTATCTGTTCAGCGGCCGGCAGCTCTATCAGCTTTTGTGGCCGCTGATCGTGGAGCAGCTTCTGAATGTGCTCGTGGGCATGGTGGACGTGGTGATGGTGGCGTCCTTGGGAGAGGCGGCGGTGTCCGGCGTTTCGCTGGTGGACGCGCTGAATCAGCTCGTGATCCAGTTTCTGGCGGCGCTGACCGCAGGCGGGACGGTGGTGTGCGCCCAGTTTATCGGGATGAAGAACGGGCAGATGGCGCGCCGGTCGGCGGGACAACTGTTCACGATCACTTTGGGCGGTTCGGCCGTGGTGACGGCTGCTTTTCTGCTCGGAGGCAGGCATCTGCTGTCGCTGATCTTCGGACAGGTGGAAACGGACGTCATGAGCAACGCCTATACATATTTTCTCATCACAACGCTGTCGTTTCCGTTTCTGGCGATCTACAATTCCGGGGCGGCGCTGTTTCGTTCCACGGGCAATTCCAAGGTGTCGATGGACGTCTCCCTGTTCATGAACGGGCTGAATATCGTGGGAAATGCGATCTGCATTTTCGGCCTGCACATGGACGTCTCCGGCGTAGCGATCCCGACGTTGATCTCCCGTATGGCAGCGGCTGTGCTGATCTTTTTTCTGCTTCAGAAGCCGGGGAATGAGATCCGGATCCATCACATTTCAGACCTGCGCCCGCAGAGCAGGATGATTCACAGGATCCTGTCGATCGGCATACCGGGCGGCGTGGAAAACGGCATGTTCCAGTTTGGAAAGCTGACGCTGCAGAGCCTTGTGTCTACGCTGGGCACTCCCTCCATTGCGGGCTACGCGGTGGCCTGTAATCTCGTGATGTTCCTCTATCTTCCGGGGAACGCGCTGGGGCTCGGTATGACGACGATCGTGGGGCAGTGCGTGGGCGCGCAGGAGAGCGAGCAGGCAGGATATTATGTCAAAAAACTGCTTGTCATCAATTATGCGATGCTGGCGGTTCTGACGGTCGTGCTTGGCGCGGGGAGAGGCGTCTGGGTGAACATTTACAATCTGTCCGGGGAGGCCTCTGCGATTGCCGCGAGGATGACGCTGGATCATTGCTTTGCGATGCTTGTCTGGCCGTTCGCGTTTCTTCTGCCGAACGCGCTGCGCGCGGCGAACGATGCGAAGTTTACCATGATCATTGCGATCCTTTCCATGTGGATATTCCGGGTAGGCTGCGCCTATTTGTTTATCAAAGGATTCCATCACGGCGTGGAGTACGTGTGGTACGCGATGTTTATTGACTGGATTTTCCGGATGATTGTGTTTTTGTGGCGTTTCCGGGGATTTTCGAAGCGCGTGGAGGGGCTGCATCTGACCTGAGATGCGGGCGCTGCGGTTTCGCATGTCGATTCGATTGATGATGCATGACCGGGGATGAAGAAAAATAAGATTCCGTCTTGCGGAAATACAGGGTGTTTTGTTATAATTGGGCGAGTATATAAGATTCGGCCGCATGCCTGTTTTTGCGATATCGACTCGACACAGAGCGGCTTTTTCGGAGGACAGTATGAAAACGCAGAATGAACTGAGGGCGCAACTGCGCCAGATCGACCATAAAGGATACAAGGCTTACAAGGTGCTCGAGGGGGAGTACGACTTCGGGGCGTACCGTCTGTGCATCGACCATGTGCAGGGCGATCCGTTTGCAACGCCCTCGCGGGTGCGGATCGTGTACGGGAATCGGGGCAATATTCCGGGTGAATATTTCACACAGAAGCATCGCAGGACAGCCGTGGAGGATTACCTGTTGAGACGGCTGCACCGCAGTCTTCGGATGTGTATGGATCGTGAGCGCAAGGGCTCCGGCAAGAGCGGGCTTGTGACAGCGTGCCGGGCGGGGCAGGAGATTCTGGAGAGGACGGCGATGCAGATCTCTGCGGAGGCCGTGACAGCGCGCATCGAGGTCGGCTTCCCAGCTTACGGGCGGACGATCGCGGCGGGCGAGCTGGAGAAGATCCTGTTTGATCTGCTGCCGGAGGTGGCGGAGAAGGCGTTTCGCATGCAGAGCGCGATGCAAAAGGAGCTGCAGCAGGTGGTGTATCTGGCGGACGATCAGCACTTCATCCGCGGCGAGCTAAAGCGGCTGGGGCTGGTGGCGTTTGTCGGGGACGGTTCCGTACTTCCGCGCGAGAGCGGCGTGTCGCAGCGGCCGATGAAGGATGCGGTAAAGTTCGAGAGCCCGGAGAGTCTTGCTGTGACGCTTGAACTTCCGCACAGAGGGGCGCTGCGCGGCATGGGGATCCGCAGGGGGATCACGGTGATCGCGGGCGGCGGCTTCCACGGGAAGTCGACGCTTCTGAAAGCGCTGGAGCGCGGCGTGTACGATCACATTGCGGGCGACGGGAGAGAATATGTCCTGACGGACGAGAGCGCGTTCAAGCTGCGCGCCGAGGAAGGGCGCTGCGTGCATGAGACGGATATCTCGATGTTTATTAGCAATCTCCCGACGAGGACGGATACGACCTGTTTCTCGACGGAGAACGCGAGCGGCAGCACCTCGCAGGCGGCGAACACGGTCGAGGCGCTGGCCTGTGGAAGTACGGTGCTTCTGATCGATGAGGACACGTCGGCGACGAATTTCATGGTGCGCGACGACCGGATGGCGCGGCTCGTGGCGGATGAGAAGGAGCCGATCACGCCGTTTATCCGCAAGATCCGCAGCCTGTACCGTGATCTCGGCGTGTCGACGGTGCTCGTGGCGGGAAGCTCGGGCGATTACCTGTCGGTGGCGGACACGGTGCTGCAGATGGACTGCTATGTGGCGAAGGACGTGACGGAGCGGGCGAAGCAGCTCGCGGTGAGTCTCACGGAGGAAGCCGCCGAGAAACGCGTCTGGCTGAAGAAGACGGTTCGGAAAAAGGAGATCGAGAAAATGCGCGTGCACGGCTGGGACACGCTGAGCCTCGATAAGACGGAGATCGACCTGCGTTACTTGGAGCAGATCGTGGACGAGACGCAGACGGCCGCGCTTGGATACACGCTTCAATACATACTCAGCCGCATGGCGGACGGCAGGAAGAGCGCGGCGCAGCTCGCGCAGGAGGCGGCGCAGAAGCTCGCGCGCGAGGGCATTTTGAGTGTCACCCCGAGGAATTACGGGGCCGGGCCGGCCGCGATGGTGCGCGTGCAGGAGATTCTGGCGGCGCTTGTGAGGTATCGGCTACTGTAAAAAAAGCTTGCTTTTTTATTGAAAGGAGAGGAGACGTTTATGGAAATGATTTCTTTGGAAAAGGAACTGAAAGAAAACAGCTACCCGGGAAGAGGAATTATCATCGGCAGATCCGCGGACGGGACGAAGGCGGTCACGGCGTATTTTATCATGGGCCGCAGCGTCAACAGCAGGAACCGCGTGTTCGTCGAGGACGGCGAGGAGATCCGCACGCAGGCGTTTGATCCGTCGAAGCTGAGCGATCCGAGCCTGATCATCTACGCGCCGGTGCGTGTGCTCGGCAACAAGACGATCGTGACGAACGGCGATCAGACGGATACGATCTATGAGGGCATGGATCGGCAGATGACGTTTGAACAGTCGCTGCGCAGCCGCGAGTTCGAGCCGGACGCTCCGAACTACACGCCGAGGATTTCCGGTATCATGCATGTCGAGGGCGGGAAATACAGCTATGCGCTTTCGATTCTGAAGAGCAACAACGGCGACCCGTCGGCCTGCAACCGTTTTACCTTTGCCTATGAGAACTGCGTCGCGGGCGAGGGACATTTCATTCACACCTACAAGTGCGACGGCGATCCGCTCCCGAGCTTTGAGGGCGAACCGAAGCTGGTGGCGATCCCGGACGACATGGAGGAGTTCGCGCAGATGCTTTGGACGAGTCTGAACGAGGACAACAAGGTGTCGCTGTTCGTGCGCTACATCGACATCGCGAGTGGGAAGTACGAATCGAAGATCATAAACAAGAATCAATAGTCAGAGATCACAGGCAATACCTTTCAGTTAGCAGCCGCTTTAGGCAGGACACCTCCGGGAAGGACCTATAGGGGTGTCCGCTCCGGAGATGTCCTGTCAGGGCGGCATGAAGGATTTCTGAACTTACTGACATTGAAGCATAGGATCATGAAGCGTAAATGAATTTCTGTGTACAGGAGGATAACAATATGAATGAACTTGCTTTGAAATACGGCTGCAACCCGAACCAGAAGCCTTCCCGCATTTTCATGGAGGACGGGAGCGAGCTTCCGATCAAGGTGCTCTCGGGGAAGCCGGGCTACATTAATTTTCTGGACGCGTTCAACGGCTGGCAGCTCGTAAAAGAGCTGAAGCAGGCGACCGGACTTCCGGCGGCGACTTCGTTTAAGCATGTGTCTCCGGCGGGCGCGGCAGTGGGACTTCCGCTGGATGAGACGCTTGCAAAGATTTACTGGGTGGATGACTGTGGCCCGCTCTCTCCGCTGGCCTGCGCGTACGCGAGGGCGAGAGGCGCGGATCGTATGTCTTCGTTTGGGGATTTCATCGCTCTGTCCGATGTGTGCGACAGGGACACGGCGATGCTGATTAAGAGAGAGGTGTCCGACGGTGTGATCGCGCCGGGATACACGGACGAGGCTCTAGAGTTGCTCGGCCAGAAGAAAAAGGGCAATTACAACGTGATCCAGATCGACGAGAATTATCGTCCGGCTCCGATCGAGCGCAAGCAGGTATACGGCGTGACGTTTGAGCAGGGAAGACAGGAGCTTCCGATTGACGATGCGCTAATCTCGAACTGTGTGACGAAGCAGAAGAAACTGCCGGAGGGCGCGAAGACGGATCTGAAGATCGCGCTGATCACATTGAAATATACGCAGTCGAATTCCGTCTGTTTCGTGAAGGACGGACAGGCGATCGGCATCGGCGCTGGGCAGCAGTCCCGCGTGCACTGTACGCGGCTGGCCGGGCAAAAGGCCGACAACTGGTTCCTGCGCCAGTGTCCGAAGGTGCTGAATCTCCCGTTCTCCGATCACATCACGCGCGCGGAGCGCGACAATGCGATCGATGTCTATATCGGACCGGAGTATATGGACGTACTCGCCGACGGCGCATGGCAGAAGGTTTTCACGGAGAAGCCGGAAGTCTTCACTGAGCAGGAGAAGAGGGCGTGGCTGGATCAGATGAAGGGTGTGACGCTCGGATCGGACGCGTTCTTCCCGTTCAGCGATAACATTGAGCGCGCGCACAAGTCAGGTGTTGCGTACATCGCGCAGCCGGGCGGCTCGGTGCGTGACGAGGACGTCATCGCAACCTGCGATAAGTATGGCATAGTGATGGTGTTCACGGGGATTCGTCTGTTTCATCATTGACGCATGAAGAAAAGGGATTGTCGTTTCAGTTTGCGACGATCCCTTTTATGTTGTTAAACAGGATATGTATAATCATGCGGATGTGTGAGAATATGTTGCCAGTCGCGTTCCTCACGTAAAACTCTTAAAATGTGAACCTCTTGCTTTTCATCTACAGGTATATAGAAAATAAGAGAAGGCGGGAATGGCTTCTTGTAGATGATATAGTTTCGATATAGAATTTGGGTTTAGTTATGTCATAAATCGCTTCCCATGTTAATAATATTTTATAATTTTGCATTTCTTCTGGAATTTCTCAATTCTTCGATTCTAGGGAAGGCCTTTTCAAATGGCAGTTCTCTGTCGGCTTCCATATCATCAATTCCCCTATCCAGCATTTTCAGTATATCATTGTTTTCCGAAATATGATCAATTTTTCTGTCATGCATTGTGTCCATTTCGATTCTCCATCTCCCATTGCGCGTGGACTGGTATCTGTATCACATAGTATACAATAAAATCGCAAATTATACAACAAATTATTTATGAAAAAAGTATAAATAATTATGATTTAATCTTCATTATGTACCGTGAGCGCCGCTTCCACAAATCCGCGGAACAGCGGATGCGGACGATTCGGACGGGACTTGAGTTCCGGATGCGCCTGTGTCCCGATAAAGAACGGGTGATCCTTCAGCTCGATCATCTCCACGATGCGGCCGTCCGGGGAGATTCCGGAGAGTGTCATGCCGTTCTCAGTGAGGAGCTTGCGGTAGTCGTTGTTGACTTCATAGCGGTGCCTGTGACGTTCGTGGATTTCCTTTTCGCCGTAGAGCCGGTAGGCGAGCGTGGTCTCGTCGAGCACACACGGGTAGGAGCCGAGGCGAAGCGTGCCGCCAATATCCTCGACGCCGTTCTGATCCGGCAGAAGCGCAATCACGGGATGCGGCGTCTGCGGATCCAGCTCGATGCTGTGCGCGTCCCCGAGTCCGGCCACGTTGCGGGCGAATTCGACAATCGCAAGCTGCATGCCGAGACACAGCCCGAGATAGGGGATTTTGTTCAGACGCGCGTAGCGGATCGCCTCGATCTTGCCCTCGATGCCGCGGTCGCCGAAGCCGCCGGGGACAAGAATGCCGTCCATGCCGGAGAGCAGATCGGCTGCGTTTTCGCGCGTGACCTCCTCGGAATTGATCCAGTGGAGATTCACGACCGCGCGGCTTGCGATTCCGCCGTGCTTCAGCGCTTCGACGACGCTGATGTATGCGTCGTGCAGTTGAATGTATTTTCCGACGAGCGCAATGTCCACCTCGGCGGTCGGAGAGCGCAGCGCATCCACCATCGACTGCCAGTCGGTCAGATCCGGCTCGGGACAGGGCAAATGCAGACATTCGCAGGCTACCTGCGCAAGATTCTCGCGCTCCATTGCGAGCGGCGCTTCATATAAATATTCCACGTCCAGATTTTGCAGGACATGAGAGCTCGGAACATTGCAGAACAGGGCGATCTTATCCTTGATCCCCTGACCGAGCGGGAATTCGGAGCGGCATACGATGATGTCCGGCCAGATGCCCATTCCCTGCAGTTGCTTGACGCTGGCCTGCGTCGGCTTCGTCTTCATCTCGCCGGAAGCCTTCAGATACGGGATCAGCGTGACATGGATCAGGATCGCGTTCTCATGCCCGATGTCGTGCTGGAACTGGCGGATCGCCTCGAGGAACGGCTGGCTTTCGATATCGCCGACCGTACCGCCGACTTCGATGATCGCGATCTGCGTTTCCTTGGTCGAGTAATCCCGATGAAAGCGACTCTTGATCTCATTTGTGATATGAGGGATGACCTGCACCGTGCCTCCGCCGTAATCGCCGCGGCGTTCCTTGTGGAGTACGGACCAATAGATTTTTCCGGTCGTGACGTTGGAATTCTTGCTGAGACTCTCGTCGATAAAGCGCTCATAGTGTCCGAGATCGAGATCCGTCTCGGCGCCGTCGTCCGTGACAAAGACCTCGCCGTGCTGGATCGGATTCATGGTGCCCGGATCGATGTTGATGTAGGGGTCAAATTTCTGCATAGTCACCTTGTAGCCGCGCGCTTTGAGCAGCCGGCCGAGAGACGCCGCGGTGATTCCTTTGCCGAGACCGGAGACGACGCCGCCGGTCACAAATACGTATTTTACTGACATGGTTCCCTCCTGATATTGCGTAATCGAAATGAAAACCCGACAAATGAACCTGCCGCCCGGTCTTGCATGGAGAGCGGGCTTTCATCATAAAAAGCAAACAGCCATGCCCTCGGGCGCGACGAACCAAACGGATCAGGCCGTCGTCGGCATGACTGAACCGAAAACATTATACAACTTTCTCTGCGGAAAATCCATGCTTTTTTTCAGAAATTGATGTACGTGGAAAATTCATGTTTTTTTTCAGAAATTTAGCAAACATTTTAGAATTCGCCTATTGATTTATAAGATTTATGAATTTATAATGGAATTTGTCTTAGTCCACGAGGTGGATGATGCATAGAGTTTGCATAAGAGGAGGAACATATGGACAATAACCAGCAGAGAAACAATCGCCCGTCGGGCGGCGGTCAGGGGCCTCAGGGGGATCCTAACAAGAATCGTTCTTCGTTTACGATCTTTCTTGTTGTGACGTTGGTGGCCGTTTTGGCGGTGGCGATGTTGAATAATATGAGAAACAGTACGGCAGCGGTCGAGATCACATACGACGAGTTCTTGGATCGGCTCGACGCGGGTACGGTGGAGCGCGTCACGATCAGCTCTTCGCGAATCGATATTGAGATGAAGACGATCGAGGCGATTGCGGACATTCTCGGCACGGGCAACACTACTTATTATACAGGGAATCCCGGGGACCCAAATCTGGTCGAGCGTCTGGTGCGGGCGGATGTAAAGTTCTCGGAGGATATTCCGGACACCACGTCGATGATGATCATTGACATGCTGTTCAGCTTCGTGGTACCGATCCTGCTGATCTGGGTGGTCTTCGGCTTCGTGATGCGCAGGATGGGCGGCGGAAGCGGCGGCATCATGGGCGTCGGTAAGAGCAGGGCAAAGGTATACGTGCAGAAGGAGACCGGCGTGACTTTTCAGGACGTCGCGGGACAGGATGAGGCGAAGGAGTCCTTGCAGGAGGTCGTCGATTTTCTGGAAAATCCGGGCAAGTACACGACGATCGGCGCGAAGCTTCCCAAGGGCGCTCTGCTTGTGGGACCTCCGGGCACCGGAAAGACGCTTCTCGCGAAGGCGGTGGCCGGCGAGGCGAAGTGCCCGTTTTTCTCGCTCTCGGGTTCGGATTTTGTGGAGATGTTTGTCGGCGTAGGCGCTTCCCGAGTCAGGGATCTGTTTGAGGAGGCGAAAAAGAACGCGCCGTGTATCATTTTTATCGATGAGATTGATGCGATCGGCAAAAGCCGTGACAGCCGGTACGGCGGAGGCAACGACGAGCGTGAGCAGACGCTGAACCAACTGCTGGCGGAGATGGACGGCTTCGATACGTCCAAGGGACTGCTGGTGCTGGCGGCGACGAACCGTCCGGAGGTGCTGGATCAGGCGCTGCTTCGTCCGGGACGTTTCGATCGGCGCGTCATCGTCGACAAGCCGGATCTCAAGGGCCGTATCGATGTCCTGAAGGTGCATTCCAAGGACGTCAACATGGATGAGACCGTTGATCTGGAGGCGATCGCGCTCGCAACCTCAGGCGCCGTGGGTTCGGATCTCGCGAACATGATCAACGAGGCCGCGATCCTTGCGGTCAAGCAGGGACGCAAAGCGGTTTCCCAAAAGGATCTGTTTGAGTCCGTGGAGATCGTACTGGTCGGCAAAGAGAAAAAGGATCGCATTCTGAGCAAGGAAGAGCGCAGGATCGTTTCCTACCACGAGGTGGGTCACGCGCTGGTGAGCGCGCTGCAGAAGGATTCCGAGCCGGTGCAGAAGATCACGATCGTACCGCGCACGATGGGCGCGCTCGGCTACGTGATGAACGTGCCGGAGGAAGAGAAATATCTGAATACGGAGAAAGAGATCCGTGCGATGCTCGTCGAGTGTGTGGCCGGACGCGCGGCGGAGGAGCTTGTGTTTGACACGGTGACGACCGGAGCCGCGAACGATATCGAGAAGGCGACGCGAATCGCGCGCGCGATGGTGACGCAGTATGGCATGTCGAAGCGTTTCGGGCTGATGGGACTTGAAGTGCAGGCGAACCAGTATCTCGACAACCGCCCGATCATGAACTGCAGCGATGCGACGGCGGCGGATGTGGATCAGGAGGTCATGTCAGTTCTCAAGGACTCCTACGACGAGGCGAAGCGCCTGTTGACCGAGCACCGCAAGGCGCTTGACAAGATTGCGGAGTTCCTGATCGCGAAAGAGACGATCACAGGCAAGGAGTTTATGCAGATCTTCCACGAGGTGGAGGGAATTTCCGAGGAGGACGGAAAGAAAGAGCCGACGTCCCGCATCAGCGAGAAGACGGTTGAGGAGACTCCCGAGAAAGCTGCTGAAGAGCCTTCTGAGAAAACCGCTGAGGAAGAACAGGGATCTCCGGCAGAGCCGGAGGCTTCACCGCTCCCACCTTCCGGAAGCGCCGCAGGGCAGGATCAGACCGCTCTCGGTGACGGGAAGCCCGATCTCCCCTGAATCCGTGCGACCGCCGAAGCGCTTCAGCTCGGTCGATATCATATAGGTAAGAACAGCCGGTGCAAGGCCGGTCGTGTAGGAGTTTACGAGGAAGAAGAGCGGATCATCGCTCAAGAGCTTCACACAGAGCCGGATAAACGAGTGAATGGAATCCTCGATCTTCCAGATTTCGCCCTTCGGGCCGCGGCCGTAGGAGGGCGGGTCCATGATGATCCCGTCGTAGTGATTGCCGCGCCGGATCTCACGTTCCACGAATTTTACGCAGTCGTCCACAAGCCAGCGGATCGGAGCGTCCGCAAGGCCGGAGACGGCTGCGTTTTCTTTTGCCCAGCCGACCATTCCCTTCGAAGCGTCCACATGCGTGACGGAAGCTCCGGCCGCGGCGGCGGCAAGCGTCGCGCCTCCAGTGTATGCGAAGAGGTTCAGCACCTTGACAGGGCGTCCTGCCGAGACCGCGTTCTGGATTTTTTCGGAAAACCAGTCCCAGTTGACCGCCTGTTCCGGGAAGAGCCCGGTGTGCTTGAAGCTGAACGGCTTCAGATGGAAACGCAGACACTGACGAAGAGACGGGCTCTGATAAGCGATGTCCCACTGCTCGGGCAGATCAAAAAACTCCCACTCGCCGCCGCCCTTCTTGCTGCGGTGATAGTGGGCGTTGCAGTGCTTCCAGCCGGGATGGCGCTTCGGTGTATTCCAGATCACCTGCGGATCCGGGCGCACAAGCAAATAATTTCCCCAGCGCTCCAGCTTCTCCCCTTCTGAGGTGTCAAGCACTTCGTAATCTTTCCATTTATCCGCGATCCACATATGATGAAGTCTCCTTTGTTTGTGTTTAGTGAGCAACCGGACGCCGCAAGAGCTGAATGAACTCCTGATCCGGTACGGCCTTGGAATAATACCAGCCCTGCAGATAGTGGCAGCCGACCTTTGTCAGATGCTCCCGCATCTCTTCGGTCTCGACGCCCTCCGCCACGATACAGAGCTCGAGAGCGTTCAGCATGCCGATCGTGTATGCGAGCGTGATCCCGGCCTTTCGGCTCTTGAACGAATCCCAGATAATATATTTGTCGATCTTGATCAGCTTGAACGGCATGTGGTTGATATAGTCGATGTTGGCGTTCCCGGAGCCGTAATCGTCGAGGGAGAAGGTAATCCCGAAATCGACCAGATCTTGGATGTTCTGCTGGACGATTGCGGAGGAGTTGATCGTAGTCATCTCCGTGATCTCAATGTTGATTTGCTGCGGTTTGACGTTGTTATCCTCGAGGATTTGTTTGAACTTGCCGGCGAATCCCGGCTGCCGCAGTTGCACGGGGCTGATGTTCACTTCTATGTATTGTACAGTTGTATCCGAGAGACGGAAATCCCGGATGAACCGGCAGACTTTCGAGAGGATCATCTCGCCCATCTCGACGATCATACCGTTCTTTTCCGCGATCGGGATAAAATCCTCCGGCGAGATCCAGCCGAGCGTCTCATCATTCAGACGCACGAGCGCTTCCGCGGAATTGTAGACGCCCTGTTCTACGGAAAAGATCGGCTGATAGTATACCATCAGTTCGTCGCGGTCCATTGCAAGCTGAATCGCCTTTTCGATCCTTTTCTCCTGACGGAGCTTGGAGAGATCCAGATCGCCGACGTATGTAATACCGCCTTTTTTGGTCTTCTTTGCGAAGCTGACCGAGTAGTCCAGCGTATCGATCATGGAATCGTAGGAATCCGCATCCTTCGGACATTCAATGTAGCAGAGGGATGCGGACATCATGACGGAAGTCCCGTTCTGCGTGAACCATGGCTGATGGAAACGCTCCCGGATCTCTTCCGCGACAAAGGGCAGTTGGCTGAGCCGTTTGTCGATGACAAGATAAAACTGATCGGAGCCGAGACGAAACACGGTCCCCGAAGCTCTCAGCCCGCCCAAGTATTTGCCGACTTGGAACAGCAGGTCATCGCCGATCTCCGCGCCGTAGGTTCGGTTGATGAATTTGAAGTCATCCATTGCCACCGCAATGACGCCGAAGGGCTTTTTTTCCGAGAAGATGCTGTACAGATATTCCCGCAGGAAGCGGCGGTTGAACTGCTTCGTAACCATGTCCGTAACCGTCCCGGCATTCTGTTGATAGTGGAACAGTGTCATACAGACCGAGGTGATCATGAGATTCAGCATCGGAATATAGGCGATCAACTGGAGCAATGCCATGATGACGCAGAACACCAAAGTAAAGATGAGAGGCAGAACACGCAGAAACTGGAAATTCTTCCGGAAACGAATCATGGTGACGACGCAGATCGTGAGCATAACAGCGTCGATTGCATATAAGAACAGGGATGCATAGGAAATCCGGTATACGCCGTCCTCGAACGTGAACGCCCAGTGAAGCCGTAGATTCAGCGCAAGCACGACGATATTGGCAGCGATCGCGGCGCGGAAAAGAAAGTGCTGGAGCTTGTTTTTCAGAATATCGATATGAGCAAGCTGAAGGATGTAAAACGTAAACGTGACGGAGGTAACATTGATCGCGAAGTTGGACAGAGTGAGCGCGAAAAAGAAAGCGTTATATCCGACGGTATCCATATTGCGTCCCATCCATGTGGTGACGATCTCGAGAACCGTAGATGCGAGCGCGTTGATCAGCAGCACAAGAAAGGCCCTGTGACTGCGCAGAGGAACCATCTTCTCATTGAAAAACCAGACGAGAATCAATAATAGAAAAAATACAGCCGCATAATCAAATGACAAATTCCAGTTTGCCATAGGGATCGCATCCTTCCCGGATAATTAATATTAATGAAGATATTATAACACACATCTTCGATAAAATATAGAAAAATGTGTCTGAATTGCGATGGAAGATTTGAAAACAGTAAGAGGCAAACGAATGAATTAATATATGAATAAAATATGAAATAAATGTCAATATTATTTAATTGTATAAATTTGGTATGGACAAATGAAGGAAAAGGTTGTAAAATGCTCCCATGATTGGATATTTGTATATATTTAATCAAATTACAAAGGGTAATGGAGGTTGAAAAATGAGAAGCAGAAAGGTTATGAAATGGCTGGCTGCGGCTGCAGTTGGCGCAATGATGATGTTGCCGATGACGGCGTCAGCGGCATCGTGGGTTACTGAGCACAAGGGCATGAAACCGCAGTTGGATTCCTCGGTGCCGGTGATGGGGTTGACTGCCACGTATGTTGAGGATTATGAGGGAGAGTTCGGTGATGATGAGGTCGTGATACATTGGAATCCAGTGGTTCCGGAAGACTATTATATGGTAATAGAGGAGTCTACCGATCCTAATTTTGCTGACAGTGAAGAGACATATTACAGAAGCAGCATCTCACATTACGCGAATGAGAATTATGATTATTATAAGGATAATGAGATTACCTCTTCCAAAGGGGCAGGCGGTATATATTATTTAAGGGCGATTTTGTACCAGTGGAAAGAGGATGCGGAAGGTAATGATTATTATGCATATAGTCTGTCTCCGGCAGTAGAAGTGACGGTACCTGCTCCGGATGCTTATGTCGATGAACAAACGGTAAACGGTACTAGCGTAGACTTCCGATTTGACAATTATGGCGTTACGGGATACGAAATCCAGCGTAAGGTTGGAAAGAAGTTTACGACGATCGCTAAGATTAGCGATAATGTTTATACAGACAAAGGGCTTCAGAAGAATAAAACGTACGAGTACAAGATTCGCACGTATATCTACAATTCAGCGGCAAAGAAAACCATATATGGCGACTGGGTCAATACTACGGCAACGACATGGGGCAAGGCGCTCAATGTCAAGGCGGTTCCGGGCAAGAAGTCAACGGTCGTGAATCTGACATGGAATAAGGTGCCGGATGCAAGCGGATATGAGATCTATCGTTCCGTGGGTCGCAGTGATGGACCGATGAAGAATGGACTTTCCCCGTATTTTGAAAATGCGAAGCTGATTAAGATAATCACGAAGGCGAAGACGAAGAAATACACCGACAAAGGTTTGATCCCGGGAAATGATTATACTTATTATGTGGTGGCATATAAGAACGTGGCCGGCAAGAAAGAGAAGGATATGACGGTTTGCGATTATGATTATGTGTCGCTGGATTTGCACATGAATGTTGTTTCAAATGTGGAGAATAAAGATGGTAGCAGAAAGATCACATGGAAGAAGGTAGTTGGGGCAAACGGCTTCAAGGTTATGAAGTATACAAAAGATGCTACGACTGATGAATGGAAATGGGTTGAATACCAGTCGCTTGGTGCTTCTGCAAGATCTGCCCTGCTTCCGGCGGCGGCAACTCCGGGTGATTCGGAGGATTATAGAATTTATGCCTATAAAGGTACAAAGAAGAGCAATGTGGTCGGTACGTATACTACTCATAACTATAGCAACGTAAATGTAGCTCCGAGCGGTATTAAGGCAGTAGCAGTCAATGGCGGTACTGCGGTGACGGTTAGCTGGCAGCCGGTTGCCGGTGCAGCGTATTACGTAGTGGAACGTTCGACCCGTATGATGTCATATGTAAATGATAATGCAGATCTTGGCAGATATAATTCGGATGGTACCTATGTATGGATCCCGAAACAGCCGCAGAATGAGGATGATGATTATTCCACATACAAGATTGAGGGTACGAGCGTTACAGATCAGTATATTCCATACACAAATCCGCAAAACCCGGATGCGTACTATTACCCGATTAATGAAGGCCCAGAGCCGGGCATGACATATTACTATTATGTAACTGCTTATAAGTGGGATGGCAAGCCGGTAGAAGAAGGCGAAGATCCAAATTACGATTCGTCATGGAATGCTAAGCCTGCGAAAGTCACGTTGAGCAAGAAGGTTTCCCTGAAGCAGCCGAAGATCTCTTCCGTGAAGAGCAGCAAGAAGGGTCAGGTTAAGATTTCTTGGAAGAATGTTAAGGGTGCAAAGACTTATTATGTATACTGTTCGACCAAGAAGAAATCAAAGAATTACATGTGCGTAGGCTCGACCAGCAAGAAGAACCTGACAGTAACGGGTCTTGATTCCAATACGACCTACTATTTCAAGGTGAAAGCAGCCGTCGGCAATGAGATGAGCGCTACCACCAATACGTCTAAGGATTCCAAGGCGAAATCTGTTAAGGTAAGATAATCTGAGCTTGTACTAAAAAATACAGTAGTATTTTTGGGATCCCGGCAAGAGCGTTTGCTTTTGTCGGGATCCTTGTTTTTTCGTTTTCACCATTCGTCCTTCGGATCCTGCGTGATCCTAATTCCACAATTAATTTTCCCGGATTCCCGGTTTTGACAAATTTCGCGGAAAAGATACGGTATAATGCTTGCATAATTTTCATCGGATGAAGTATAATCAAGGAGGAATACGGAAATTATGCAGAATAAGGTCGTACCGAACCGGGAGTACAAGTCAGGGCTGTTCGCTTTTCTTTTTCACGGGAAGGAGGAGCTTTTATCCCTGTATAATGCTGTCAATGGGAGTGATTACAAGGATCCGGATGAGCTGGAGATCTACACGATGGAAGGGTTCATTTACATGGGGATGAAGAATGACCTGTCCTTCCTGATCGATTCGCAGTTGGCGGTGTTCGAGCACCAGAGCAGCTACAACCCGAACATGCCGCTTCGAGGGTACATATATATGGCGGATGCGCTGAAAAAGTATGTTGCGCTGAACCATCTGGACATCTATTCCAGCAGACAACTGGAGCTCCCTACGCCCCGCTATTACGTTTTTTATAACGGCACCCGGAAGATGGCGGATGAGATCGCTCTGAATCTGACGGACAGCATGAAGGGCGAGGATGCCGCAGAGAGATCCTGCACGGAGTTTACGGCGCACATGATCAATATCAACAAGGGGCACAGCCCGAAGATCATGGAGAAGTGTCCGCTTTTGTATGAATATGCGTATTTTGTGGCGACGGTTCGGAGCTATCTGGAAGGTGAAGCATCGCTGACGGAAGCGATAGACAAGGCGGTAACGGAGTGTATCAGGGAAGGCATACTGGCGGATATTCTGCGGGGACACAGGGCGGAGGTGACGGATATGCTGTTGAAGGAATATGACGAGGAATTTCATATCTCGTGTGAGAAGAAGATCAGCTATGAAGACGGCTTTGATGACGGCTACGATAAGGGTGTGAAGCAGGAGAAAGCGCGGGCGGATGAGGCCAATCAGAAAGCGGAGATCCTTGCCCGCAAGCTTCGCGGCTGCTCGGAGGAGGAAATTGCCGCTGCCCTGAACATATCGGTCGATGTGGTAAGGGCTTGCTTGGCGAAAGCGTTTGAAGGACAGAATTGATTCGCGCTCTTGGGTTGATAAACAGGATTGTATCGAAAAAAATACAATTTAATCTACAGGAAAACCGCCATTTGTACTTGCATTTGGCGGTTTTTTCCTGTATACTATCAAAGCTGTGACATGATAGCTGTGAAGCGTGAGGTTGCTGCAGTGCCCGTCACTGCGGGTTTTCCGTGGAGCGAATGTCAAGTTATCGAAACTGGCGACAAGTCACTGTACAAAATTTTAATGGTCCGGAAGTTTTCGGGCACCGTGTGGGATGAGGATACACACGGGAGAGTGTACAGTCACCGCTTGTCGTACTGAAACAGAGTGCGAAAAGGAGGCGACTTTTTTTATGGCAAGTCAGGTAATGAGGATCACATTGAAGGCGTATGATCATCAGTTGGTGGATGCGTCCGCAAAGAAAATCATCGAAACTGTGAAGAAGAACGGATCTCAGGTGAGCGGCCCGGTACCGCTTCCGACGAAGAGAGAGGTAGTTACGATTCTCCGCGCCGTACACAAGTACAAGGATTCCAGAGAGCAGTTCGAGCAGAGGACGCACAAGAGACTGATCGACATCATCACGCCGACCCAGAAGACGGTAGATGCGCTGTCCAGACTGGAAATGCCGGCCGGTGTCTACATTGACATCAAGATGAAGCAGAAGTAAGCATCACTTATTTTAAGAAGCAGATCCTACTCAGGTTGATATAGAAGTAACGAGACAATACGTTCCACTTATATCAGGCTCTGTTGACTAGGATGATCGCCGGACGGCGATCCGCTGTAGAAAAACAGGAGGTAAAGGAATGAAGAAAGGGATTTTAGCAACAAAAGTCGGAATGACTCAAATCTTCAGTGACGACGGAGTGCTCACTCCGGTAACGGTTCTTCAGGCCGGTCCGTGCGTGGTTACGCAGGTCAAGACGGTGGAGAACGACGGTTACAGCGCAGTACAGGTTGGTTTTGTTGACAAGAGAGAGAAGCTTGTGGCGAAGCCGCAGAAGGGCGCGTTCGACAAGGCGGGCGTTTCTTACAAGAGATATGTCAGAGAGTTCAAGTTTGAGGATGCCGAGAGCTACGAGGTAGCGCAGGAGATTAAGGCGGATATCTTCGCGGCAGGAGACAAGATCGATGTGACGGCGATCTCCAAGGGCAAGGGCTTCCAAGGCGCGATTAAGAGACACGGCCAGCACAGAGGACCGATGACGCATGGTTCTAAGTATCATCGTCACGCGGGTTCCAACGGCGCTGCATCCGATCCGAGCAGAGTTTTCAAGGGAAAGAAGATGCCGGGACGTATGGGCGGCAAGCAGGTTACGGTTCAGAATCTTGAGGTAGTCCGTGTGGACGCAGAGAACAATCTTATCTTGGTCAAGGGTGCTGTTCCGGGGCCGAAGAAGTCACTGGTTACGGTCAAGGAGACCGTGAAGTCCGGTAATTAAGCCTGAATTCGGGAAAGGAGGAAGACACAGATGGCTAATGTATCTGTTTACAATATGGAAGGCAAAGAAGTTGGCACGATGGAGCTGAATGACGCCGTGTTCGGTGTGGAAGTCAACGAGCATCTTGTGCATCTGGCAGTTGTGAACCAGCTTGCAAACAAGCGTCAGGGAACACAGAAAGCGAAGACCCGCTCTGAGGTTTCCGGCGGCGGAAAGAAACCGTGGAGACAGAAGGGGACCGGTCATGCGAGACAGGGTTCGACGAGAGCTCCGCAGTGGACGGGCGGCGGCATTGTATTTGCTCCGACGCCGAGAGATTACTCCTTCAAGATGAATAAGAAGGAGAAGCAGTTCGCAATCAAGTCTGCTCTGACGAGTAGGGTGCAGGAGAACAAGCTGATCGTCCTTGACGAGCTGAAGTTCGACGCGATCAAGACGAAGAACATGAAAGCGGTTCTCGACGCGCTGAACGTGCAGAAGGCTCTGGTGGTGCTGGACGACGATCAGAACGTGGTACTTTCCGCGCGGAACATCGCCGATGTCAAGACGGCATTCACGAACACGATCAACGTATTCGACATTCTGAAATACAATACTGTAGTTCTCACGAAGGCTGCAGTGGAAGCGATTGAGGAGGTGTATGCATAATGGCAGATATCAAGTATTACGACGTCATTCTCAAACCGGTAGTTACTGAGAAGAGCATGAGCGCGATGGCTGAGAAGAAGTACACGTTCCTCGTACACCCGGACGTGACAAAGGGTCAGGTCAAGGAAGCGGTCGAGAAGATGTTTGAGGGGGCCAAGGTTAAGAAGGTCAACACGATGAACCTCGACGGCAAGACCAGAAGGCGCGGCATGACCTTCGGCAAGACGGCGAAGACGAAGAAAGCGATCGTTACGCTGACCGAGGACAGTAAGGATATTGAGATCTTCGAGGGGCTGTAGGCTTCTCTCACAACACACACGGGTGTGTTGAACAACCTATATGCGGCGACGCATGATAATTAATATCGAAAGGAGAAACATCATGGGAATCAAGACATACAACCCATATACACCTTCCAGAAGACACATGACCGGTTCGGATTTCTCTGAGATCACGAAGAAGGAGCCGGAGAAATCTCTTCTGGTATCACTGCAGAAGCAGTCGGGCCGTAACAATCAGGGTAAGATCACGGTGAGACACCGTGGCGGCGGCTCCAGAAGGAAATACAGAATCATCGATTTCAAGAGAAACAAGGACGGTATCCCGGCAAAGGTGATCGGCATTGAGTACGATCCGAACAGGACGGCAAATATTGCGCTGATCTGCTATGCGGACGGTGAGAAAGCATATATCCTGGCGCCGCAGGGACTCAAGGACGGCATGACGATCATGAACGGGCCGCAGGCCGAGGTACACGTAGGCAACTGCCTGCCGCTCTCCGAGATCCCGGTTGGTACCATGGTCCACAATATCGAGCTCTACCCGGGCCACGGCGGACAGATGGTTCGTTCCGCGGGCAACGGGGCACAGTTGATGGCAAAGGAAGGCAAATACGCGACGCTGAGACTTCCGTCGGGCGAGATGAGAATGGTTCCGCTGAACTGCCGCGCGACCGTAGGCGTGGTCGGCAACGCAGAGCACAACCTGATCAACATCGGTAAGGCAGGAAGAAAGCGCCACATGGGCATCCGCCCGACCGTCCGCGGTTCTGTCATGAACCCGAACGATCACCCGCACGGCGGCGGCGAGGGCAAGGCCGGTATCGGTCGTCCGGGTCCGAGCACTCCGTGGGGCAAGCCGGCTCTCGGTCTGAAGACCAGAAAGCGCAAGAAAGCATCGAATAAGCTGATCATTAGAAGAAGAGATGGCAAGGCCATCAACTAGTATGAGAGATTATTATAAGGAGGTAAACCAATGGCTCGTTCATTGAAAAAAGGACCGTTTGCTGACGAAAGTTTACTGAAAAAAGTAGATGCCATGAATGCGGCAGGCAACAAGCAGGTGATCAAGACTTGGTCGCGCCGCTCCACGATTTTCCCGCAGATGGTTGGGCATACGATCGCGGTTCATGACGGAAGAAAGCATGTGCCGGTTTATATTACAGAGGACATGGTCGGTCATAAGCTCGGTGAGTTCGTTGTCACGAGAACTTACAGAGGACACGGCAAAGACGAGAAGAAATCCGGCGTCCGCTAACCGACGCGGAAATTGAAAGGAGGCAACATCCAAAATGGCGAAAGGACATAGATCCCAGATTAAGAGAGAGAGAAATGCTCAGAAGGACACAAGGCCGTCGGCGAAACTGTCTTACGCGAGAGTTTCCGTTCAGAAGGCGTGCTTTGTTCTGGATGCGATCAGAGGCAAGGATGTGCAGACCGCGCTCGCGATCGTGACCTACAATCCGAGATATGCTTCTGAGCTGATCGCGAAGCTGCTGAAGTCGGCGATCGCGAATGCTGAGAACAACAACGGAATGAACAGGGAGAACCTGTACGTAGAGGAGTGCTACGCGAACAAGGGCCCGACAATGAAGAGAATCAGACCGAGAGCGCAGGGCAGAGCTTATCGGATTGAGAAGCGCATGAGCCACATCACTATCGTTCTGAACGAGAAATAAGGAGGACAATCATGGGACAGAAAGTTAATCCACACGGTCTTAGAGTTGGCGTTATCAAAGACTGGGATTCCAAATGGTACGCAGAGGCTGATTTCGCGGATTGTCTGGTTGAAGACCACGAGATCAGGACCTACCTGAAGAAGAGATTATACAGCGCAGGTGTCTCCAAGATTGAAATCGAGAGAGCATCTGACCGCGTAAAGGTTGTGATCCACACCGCGAAGCCGGGTGTAGTCATCGGCAAGGGCGGCGCGGAGATCGAGAAGCTGAAGGCGGATCTTCAGAAGAAGATCGACAAGAAGCTGATCGTAGATATCAAGGAGATCAAGAGACCGGACAAGGACGCTCAGCTCGTCGCGGAGAATATCGCCCAGCAGCTTGAGAACCGTGTTTCTTTCCGTCGTGCGATGAAGTCCACGATGGGCAGAAGCATGAAGGCCGGCGCGCTCGGCATCAAGACGGCCGTTTCCGGACGTCTCGGCGGCGCGGACATCGCGCGTTCCGAGTTCTACAGCGAGGGCACGATCCCGCTTCAGACACTCAGAGCAGACATCGACTATGGATTTGCCGAGGCAGATACCACGTACGGCAAGCTTGGCGTAAAGGTTTGGATCTACAAGGGCGAGGTACTTCCATCTAAAAAAGAAGGGAGCGATAAATAATGTTAATGCCGAAAAGAGTTAAACGTCGTAAGCAGTTTCGCGGTTCCATGAAGGGCAAGGCGCTTCGCGGAAACACGATCACATACGGTGATTTCGGTCTTGTGGCGACAGAGCCGTGCTGGATCAAATCCAACCAGATCGAGGCAGCCCGTATTGCTATGACTCGATATATCAAGCGTGGCGGTAAGGTTTGGATCAAGATCTTCCCGGACAAACCGGTGACGGCAAAGCCGGCTGAGACGCGTATGGGTTCCGGTAAAGGAACACTGGAATACTGGGTAGCGGTTGTAAAACCGGGCCGTGTTATGTTTGAGCTGGCAGGCGTTCCGGACGATGTTGCCCGCGAGGCGCTGCGTCTTGCCATGCACAAGTTGCCCTGCAAATGTAAGATCGTTTCTCGTGCAGACTTAGAAGGCGGTGATAACAGTGAAAATTAATAAATATGTGGAAGAATTGAAGAACAAGACGGCAGCGGAGCTGAACGAAGAATTAGTAGCTGCAAAGAAAGAGCTTTTCAATCTGAGATTCCAGAACGCGACGAATCAGCTTGATAACACGAGCAGGATCAGGGAGGTTCGCAAGAACATTGCCAGAATTCAGACTGTTATCACAGAGAAGGCGAACGCGTGACGATGCTGTTCAGGACAGGTCGAAGCACTTTAAATTCATTTTTGCAGTAACTATGAAGGATCTGAATAGTTATCAGAAAGGAGAATATTCCGTGGAAAGAAATCTTAGAAAGACCCGTACCGGTAAGGTCGTCAGCGATAGAATGGACAAAACGATCGTTGTCGCGGTAGAGGACCATGTAAGGCATCCGCTTTACAACAAGATCGTGAAGAAGACCTACAAGCTCAAGGCTCATGACGAGAACAACGAGTGCAACATCGGAGATGTAGTGAAGGTAATGGAGACAAGACCGCTGTCCAAGGATAAGAGATGGAGACTTGTCGAAATCGTTGAGAAAGTGAAATAATATAGGAGGTATATCGGCATGGTACAGCAGGAAACCAGACTGAGAGTTGCTGATAACACCGGCGCAAAAGAGCTTCTGTGCATTCGTGTTATGGGTGGTTCTACTAGAAGATATGCAGGTATTGGCGATATCATCGTTGCTTCCGTTAAAGATGCAACACCAGGCGGTGTTGTCAAAAAGGGCGACGTTGTGAAGGCGGTTGTGGTTCGCACGGTGAAGGGCGTCCGCCGCAAGGACGGTTCTTACATCAGATTCGATGAGAATGCGGCTGTCATCATCAAGGATGACATGACCCCGAGAGGAACCCGTATTTTTGGACCGGTAGCGAGAGAGCTTCGTGACAAGAAGTTTATGAAGATCGTTTCTCTGGCTCCGGAAGTATTATAAGGAGGGCCGAGGCATGAATAAGATCAAGACAGGCGATACGGTTGTTGTGATCGCAGGCAAGGATAAAGGCAAGGACGGCAAGGTTCTGGCTGTCAAGGACGGCAAGGTTCTCGTTGAGGGCATCGGCATGGTGACGAAGCACACGAAACCGTCAGCAGCGAATCAGCAGGGCGGCATCGTGCAGAAGGAGTCGTACATTGACGCGTCCAACGTAATGTATCTGCATAACGGCAAGGCGACACGCATCGGATTCAAGACGGAAGACGGTAAGAAGGTCCGCGTGGCGAAATCTACCGGCGAAGTGATCAAATAAGAAATTATCGAGAGAGGAGGTCGCACAAGTTGAGCAGACTGAAAGAGATTTATCAGAATGAGATCGTAGACGCTATGATCAAAAAATTTGGATATAAAAACGTGATGGAAGTGCCGAAGCTTGACAAGGTCGTCGTCAACATGGGCGTCGGCGAGGCCAAGGAAAACGCGAAGGTGCTTGAGTCCGCGGTCAAGGACATGGAAACCATCACCGGTCAGAAGGCAGTCCTGACGAAAGCGAAGAATTCCGTCGCGAACTTCAAGATCAGAGAAGGCATGGCGATCGGATGCAAGACGACGCTGCGCGGTGAGAAGATGTATGATTTCGTAGATCGTCTCATCAACCTCGCGCTTCCGCGCGTGCGTGACTTCAGAGGCGTGAATCCGAACGCGTTCGACGGCAGAGGAAACTACGCGCTGGGGATCAAGGAGCAGTTGATCTTTCCGGAGATCGAGTATGACAAGATCGACAAGGTAAGAGGTATGGATGTAATCTTTGTCACAACGGCGAAGACGGATGAGGAAGCGAGAGAGCTGCTGAGACTGTTCAATATGCCGTTCACGAGACAGTAATTTAGGAGGAAAATCTCATGGCAAAAACAGCAATGAAAATCAAACAGCAGCGCAAGCAGAAATTCTCCACGAGAGAGTATACGCGCTGCAGAATCTGCGGTCGTCCGCATGCATACCTGAGAAAGTACGGCATCTGCCGTATCTGCTTCCGCGAGCTGGCATACAAGGGCCAGATCCCGGGCGTGAGAAAGGCATCTTGGTAGGTTATGTATAAGTCTGAATTAGGAGGAAACTATCATGACAATGAGTGATCCGATTGCAGATATGCTTACGAGAATCCGTAATGCAAACACTGCAAAACACGATACGGTAGATGTTCCGGCATCGAAAATGAAACTTGCAATCGCGAATATCCTTCTCGACGAGGGATATATCCAGAAATACGATCTGCTTGAGGATGGCGCGATCAAGACCATCCACATCACGCTGAAGTACGGCGCTGACAAGAACGAGAAGATCATCACCGGCCTGAAGAGAATCTCAAAGCCGGGCCTGCGTGTATACGCCGGCAAGGACAATCTCCCGAAGGTGCTCGGCGGATTGGGGATCGCAATCCTCTCCACGAATCAGGGCGTTATCACCGACAAGCAGGCGCGCAAGCTGCAGGTCGGCGGCGAGGTATTGGCCTTTGTTTGGTGACCGAAAGCAACTTGGCGAATCCGAGCCGATGGGCGATGGATGAGCCTAGTGCGAGGTCGTTCACGAACCTTAGCGAACATGAGCGATTAGTGAAATGCGAGCTTAGTTGAGGGAACATACCGCTAATATATAAAGACTGAAAACAGAGAAAGCGTAACGAGGTGCTTTCTCCGAAAATCTAAGTAAGGAGGAACAGGCATGTCACGTATAGGAAGAATGCCAATAGCGATTCCGGCCGGCGTTACGGTCGATATCGCGGAAGGTAACAAGGTTACCGTAAAAGGCCCGAAGGGGACTCTGGAAAGAGTGCTCCCTCAGGAAATGGAAATCAAGATGGAAGACGGTCATGTGACAGTTGCAAGACCGAATGATCTGAAGAAAATGAAATCTCTCCATGGACTTACCAGAACGCTGATCCACAACATGGTGGTGGGCGTCAGCGAGGGTTATACAAAGACTCTGGAGGTAAACGGCGTCGGCTACAGGGCTGCGAAGGCAGGCAAGAAGCTGAGCCTGTCTCTCGGATATTCCCACTCCGTGGATATGGACGATCCGGAAGGGATCACGACCACGGTGGACGGCAACAAGATTATCGTCTCCGGCATCAACAAGGAGCAGGTCGGACAGTATGCGGCCGAGATCAGAGAGAAGAGAAAGCCGGAGCCGTACAAGGGCAAGGGTATCAAGTATGCGGACGAGGTAATCAGACGCAAGGTTGGTAAGACCGGTAAAAAATAAATAAGGAGAGTGTGAGAATGGTTAGCAAAGAATCGAGAACAAAAGTTCGTTTGAATAAGCATAGAAAAATTCGTAACCGTTTCAGCGGCACCACAGAGAGACCGCGTCTTGCCGTGTTCCGGAGCAACAACCATATGTATGCTCAGATCATTGACGACACGGTGGGCAATACGCTGGTTTCCGCAAGCACGCTTCAGAAGGATGTCAAGGCTGAGCTCGAGAAGACGAACAACGTCGACGCGGCCGCGCACCTTGGAACGGTGATCGCAAAGAAGGCTCTGGAGAAGGGGATCAAGACGGTGGTCTTCGACAGAGGCGGTTTCATCTACCAAGGCAAGGTTAAGGCACTGGCTGAGGCAGCCAGAGAAGCCGGACTGGAATTCTAAGAAGGAGGAAATAACACATGAGACATGAGATTATTGATCCGAATCAGTTCGAGCTGACTGATAAGGTCGTGTCAATTAAACGTGTATCCAAAACCGTTAAGGGTGGACGTAACATGCGCTTCACGGCCTTGGTTGTGGTAGGCGACGGCAACGGTCATATCGGAGCCGGACTCGGAAAGGCTACGGAGATCCCGGAGGCAATCCGCAAAGGCAAAGAGGACGCGATGAAGAAGCTGATCTACGTGGCGAGAAACGACGACGCGAGCGTTCCGCATGATTTCATCGGCAAGTTCGGCGGAGCTTCCGTTCTGTTGAAGAGGGCACCGGAAGGTACCGGTATCATCGCTGGCGGCCCTGCGCGTAACGTTCTGGAGCTTGCGGGCATCCGCAACATCCGTACAAAGTCACTTGGTTCCAACAATAAGCAGAACGTGGTTCTTGCGACGCTGGAAGCACTGAAGCAGATGAAGTCCCCGGAGGAAGTAGCAAGGCTCCGCGGCAAGTCTGTGGAAGAGATTCTGGGATAGGAGGACGAAGCCATGGCAGACAAATTGAAGATCACATTGGTAAAATCACCGATCGGAGCCGTTCCGAAGCATCGCGCGACCGTTAAGGCGCTGGGTCTTACCAAGATGCACAAGACGGTAGAGATGCCGGACAACGCGGCGGTCAGAGGCATGATCGCGCAGGTGTCCTACATGGTGAAAGTGGAAGAAGCATAATAAGTAAGTTCAGATAAGGAGGTGTCATCATGGATTTATCAAACTTGAGACCGGCAGAGGGTTCTGTTCAGAGCGATAATTTCCGGAGAGGACGCGGACACGGTTCGGGAAACGGCAAGACGGCCGGCAAGGGTCACAAAGGTCAGAAAGCACGTTCCGGAGCTCCGAGAGTGGGTTTTGAAGGCGGACAGATGCCGTTGTACAGACGTCTTCCGAAGAGAGGCTTTACAAATCCGAACTCCAAAGAGATCGAGGCGATCAGCCTCGGCGCGCTGGAAGTGTTCGATAACGATACAGAGGTAACGGTCGAGAAGCTGATCGAGGCAGGCATCATCAAGAAGGCGAAGGACGGCGTCAAGGTGCTGAACAAGGGTACGCTGACGAAGAAGCTTACCGTGAAAGTAAATGCCTACAGCGAGAGTGCGAAAGCAAAGATCGAAGAGTTAGGTGGAAAAGCAGAGGTGATCTGATATGTTAGAAACGCTGAGAAACGCATTCCGAATCAAGGACATCCGCAAAAAGCTGTTCTTTACATTCTGCATGATCGTCGTGATCCGGCTTGGATCGCAGCTTCCGATCCCGGGAGTGGACAGAAACTATTTTGCGCAGTGGTTTGCCCAGCAGTCGAGCGATGCGTTTAACTTTTTCTCTGCATTTACCGGCGGTTCCTTTGAGAGAATGTCGATTTTTGCATTGAGCATTACCCCTTACATTACTTCATCCATCATTATGCAGCTCATGACGATCGCAATTCCTGCGTTGGAGGAGATGCACAGAGACGGTGAGGAAGGACGGAAAAAGATCGTATCCATCACCCGTTATGTGACGGTGGCGCTGGCCCTGATCGAGAGTATTGCGATGACGATCGGCTTCGGCAATTCCGGACTGATCCCGAACATGAATATCCTCAGCGGGTTTACGGTAGTCGCGGCGCTCACGGCAGGAAGCGCATTCCTGATGTGGCTGGGTGAACGTATTACGGAGAACGGAGTCGGAAACGGTATCTCCATCGTTCTGTTGGTGAATATCCTTTCCAGCATTCCGGGCGATATCACGGGTCTGTTTGAACTGTTTGTCAAGGGACAGTCTCTGGCGAAAGGCGGTTTCGCGGCCCTGATCATCATCGCGGTGATCCTTGTCACGATCGTTCTGGTCATCCTGCTTGACGATGCGCAGAGGAGAATTCCGGTGCAGTACGCCAAGAAGATGCAGGGGCGCAGAATGCTGGGCGGCCAATCGACCTTCATTCCGCTCAAGGTCAACACGGCGGGCGTTATCCCGGTCATCTTCGCATCCTCACTGATGTCGATCCCGCAGATCATCATGTCCTTCACGGGCAAGAACGCGGGGACGGGCGTCGGAGGAACGATCCTCGGGATGCTGAGCCAGAACAACTGGTTCAATTTGAGCCATCCGGTTTACTCGATCGGATTGCTCCTGTATATTGCCCTGATCGTATTCTTCGCGTATTTCTATACCTCGATCACGTTCAACCCGATCGAGGTCGCGGATAACATGAAGAAGCAGGGCGGATTTATTCCGGGCATCCGTCCGGGCAAGCCGACCACGGATTATCTGAATAAGGTTCTCGGATATGTCATTATTCTGGGCGCGATCGGACTGATCATCGTGGTCCTGATCCCGATTTTCTTCAACGGGATGTTCGGCGCGCAGGTATCCTTCGGAGGAACCTCCATCATCATCATTGTGGGCGTTATTCTGGAGACGTTAAAGCAGATCGAATCCCAGATGCTGGTACGCAATTACAAGGGATTCCTGACGGATTAAATTTGAATTGTACTTTTCCCCGGCCGTGCAGAAGAGGCTTTTGAGCCGTATCTGCGTAGCCGGGGAGAGTGCGCTCATATAGGATTGCGAAAGCGCTGCGGACGCGGGCGCGATCCTTGGGTTTTATAACAAAGAGGTGGTGCGTATTATGAAAATAATTATGCTTGGAGCGCCGGGGGCAGGCAAGGGCACTCAGGCGAAAATGATCGCGGCGAAGTATGGGATCCCGCATATCTCGACGGGAGATATCTTCCGTTCCAATATCAAGAACGGCACGGAGCTCGGCAAGAAAGCGAAAGAGTACATGGATCAGGGGCTGCTTGTTCCGGATGAACTGACGGTAGACCTCGTGAACGACCGGCTTGGACAGAACGATTGTCAGAAGGGCTACATTCTGGACGGTTTCCCGAGGACGATTGCGCAGGCGGAGGCTCTGGCGGCGGCGCTTGCAAAGCGCGGTGAGAAGCCGGATTATGCGATCGACGTGGACGTCCCGGACGCAAATATTGTGGAAAGGATGTCCGGACGAAGGGCGTGCACAGGCTGTGGGGCGACCTATCATGTGATTCACAATCCTTCGAAGAAGGGTGAGCTGTGCGAGGTGTGCGGCGAGCCATTGGTGCTCCGCGACGACGATAAGCCGGAGACGGTACAAAAGAGATTGACCGTGTATCACGAGCAGACGCAGCCGCTCATCGATTACTACAAAGGGCAGGGAATCCTGAGGACCGTGGACGGTACACAGCCGATGGACGACGTGTTTGCGGCGATTATAAAGATTCTGGAGGCGTAACACATGTCAGTGACTATCAAATCAAAGCATGAGATCGAGCTGATGCGGGAGGCCGGGAGGCTTCTCGAGATTGTGCATAAGGAGCTTGCGGATGCGATACGGCCCGGTATCTCCACTTATGAGCTGGATAAGATCGGCGAGAAAGTGATAAGAAGTTTCGGCTGCGTGTCCAACACTCTGAATTACAATGGGTTTCCGGCTTCCTTCTGTATTTCCGTGAACGATGAGGTCGCGCACGGGATCCCGCACAAGGGCAGGATCTTGCAGGAGGGCGATATTGTGAGCATCGACACCGGCCTGATCTATCAGGGCATGCATTCCGATGCGGCGAGGACCTACGGCGTGGGTCAGATCACGCCGGAGGCGCAGAAGCTGATTGACGTGACGCGTGAAAGCTTCTTCCGGGGAATACAGTTCGCGAGGGCGGGACATCGTCTTCATGAGATCTCCAATGCGATCAGCGATTATGCGGAATCGTTCGGCTACGGGGTGGTTCGTGATCTGGTAGGACATGGGATCGGCCATGAGCTGCATGAGGATCCGCAGATCCCGAATTTCCGGCAGAGGAGCCGGGGTATCCGGCTTGTGTCGGGAATGACGCTGGCGATCGAGCCGATGATCAATGCGGGCCGCGCCGATGTGGAGTGGCTGGACGACGATTGGACTGTCGTGACGGAGGATGGAAGTCTCTCCGCGCACTATGAGAACACGGTGCTGATCACGGACGGAGAGCCGGAGATTCTGACGCTGAGCGAGTGACGCGGACGGAGATCTGGAGATCTTGACGCCGAGCAAGTACGCGGACGCAGGCAGGCCAAAGCATCTGCCGTTTAGGTCGTAAGAGAGCGCGTGCCAATGCGTGGAGCGGCGAAAACAATGAAGGAGGGCGGTCATGGAGCAGCGGACATCCGAGATGCTTGCCATATCGCGGGCAGGACACGATAAGGATACCTTATACGTGGTACTGTCGTATGACGATACCTGCGTCTGGCTGGCGGACGGGAAGAGAAAACTTCTGGAGTCGCCTAAGAAAAAGAAATGGAAGCATGTGCAGGTGATCCGGTATCTTCCGGAGGAGATTTCGGCGCAACTGAGCTCCTTCGAGTCGGACGCGCATGTGAGAAGGATACTCAAGGATTATCGAAGCTGGCAGGAGAGGCGAAGAGAAGGCTCGGTATGATCCCGCCTGATGAGCAGGAGAGAGCCGGTAGGTTCAATATAACAGTATATGACACAGGAGGTATTTATGTCGAAAGCAGATGTCATTGATGTAGAAGGTACGGTACTTGAGAAGCTCCCGAACGCAATGTTTCGCGTAGAGCTTGAGAATAAGCATGTGGTGCTCGCGCATATCAGCGGCAAGCTTCGCATGAATTTCATCCGTATCCTTCCGGGTGACAAGGTGAAGATCGAGATGTCCCCGTATGATCTGACGAAGGGTAGGATCATTTGGAGAGACAAGTGATCCCGAGCAGGGAAAGCTTGACAGAACGTGCAGAAAAAGTGGCAAAAAAAGTAAAATAGTGCTTGCATAAAGGAATCCGAAATGCTATAATAAACAGCGTTCCTTTTGCGGCGGGGATACTATGCCCAAAAGCAGGAGAGAAAGGTGAAAGGAGGATTTGCCATGAAGGTAAGATCATCTGTGAAACCGATCTGCGATAAGTGTAAGGTAATCAAGAGAAAAGGAAGCATCCGGATTATCTGTGAGAATCCGAAGCACAAGCAGAGACAAGGTTGAGCAAACCAAAACGGCGGAGCATCGCAGGGTTCGCGGTGCGAGGGGGAACGGACATCCGTACCCGGATATTCAATATAACGATGGAATAAATCAGCCTGTCTTCAGGCGTTGACTTATAGAAAATGTACGTGACTGTTCAGCCGGGTCGAAGCATTTGCGGCTGAGATCGGAAAGAATAGTTACGATAGTCCGGATTTTATTTCGTTGCGATATTGATTTTAATACTGCTTCAGGATTTTGGCAGCCGACGATCTGTGCCAACCGCTGTACACAGAGATTGTTGCCGGTTACGCAGTGAAACGGTAGCAGGCATGCCGCGCGAGGGCGAACGAGGGCCCACAGCTTAATGGAGCAGAAAGGTCGTCTTTTGACGGCTGGACAGCTATGTCTGTCCCAATTAGGACCAATAAAAAAGATGGAGGAGAAATTACATGGCTCGTATTGCTGGTGTAGACTTACCAAGAGAAAAACGTGTAGAGATCGGTCTGACCTATATCTACGGTATCGGTAGAACAAGTTCAAACAAGATCTTGGCTGCAGCGAATGTAAATCCTGACACACGCGTCAGAGATTTGACCGATGAGGAGGTCGCGAGAATCCGTGACATCATCGACGAACATTATATGGTAGAAGGTGATCTCCGCAGAGATACTGCCCTCAATATCAAGCGGCTGCAGGAAATCGGATGCTACAGAGGCATCCGCCACAGAAGAGGCTTGCCGGTTCGTGGACAGAACACGAAGAACAACGCAAGAACGCGCAAGGGTCCGAAGAGAACCGTTGCGAACAAGAAGAAATAACAGACACCCGTGAACAAAATTTGAGGAAAGTAGGTTAGTTTAGATTATGGCTAAAAAAGTTACGAAGAAAGTGACAAAAAAGCGCGTTAAGAAAAACGTTGAACGCGGACAGGCACATATTCAGGCGTCTTTCAACAACACGATCGTTACCCTGACGGATACGCAGGGCAATGCATTGTCGTGGGCAAGTGCCGGTGGTCTTGGATTCAGAGGTTCAAGGAAATCTACTCCGTATGCGGCGCAGATGGCCGCAGAGACTGCTACAAAGGCAGCATTGGTACATGGTCTGAAGACCGTAGATGTATTCGTAAAAGGCCCGGGTTCGGGAAGAGAGGCGGCGATCCGCGCGCTCTCCGCAAACGGTCTTGAGGTTACCAGTATCCGCGACGTGACGGCTGTTCCGCACAACGGCTGCCGCCCGCCAAAACGCAGAAGAGTCTAATCAGGGAGGTCATAGAAAATGGCAGTAAACAGAGTTCCTGTTCTTAAAAGATGCAGATCACTCGGACTTGATCCGGTATATTTGGGAATCGACAAAAAGTCGACAAGAGAGCTGAAGCGCGCGAATCGTAAGGTCAGTGAGTACGGCCTGCAGTTGCGCGAGAAGCAGAAAGCAAAGTTTATCTACGGCGTTCTGGAGAAGCCGTTCCGCAATTACTACAAGAAGGCAGACAGAATGCAGGGTCAGACCGGTACGAACCTCATGGTTCTTCTGGAGACCCGTCTTGACAACGTACTGTTCCGCATGGGTTTTGCGAGAACCAGAATGGAAGCGCGTCAGATTGTCGACCACAAGCACGTTCTTGTGAACGGCAAGTGTGTGAACATCCCGTCTTACACGGTGAAGCCGGGCGACACGGTTGAGATCAAAGAGAAGTGCAAAGGCTCTCAGAGATACAAGGACATTCTTGAGACGACGAACGGCCGTCTTGTGCCGGAGTGGCTGGAGGCTGACGCGGAGGCTCTGAAGGGTTCCATTAAGGAGCTCCCGAGCAGAGAAGCGATCGACGTACCGGTCAACGAGGTGCTTATCGTCGAGTTGTATTCCAAGTAAGTTGCGCATCATTCGCGTGAACTTGCATGGAACCAGTTCCAGTAAGGAGGGGCGAAATAGTGTTCGATTTCAACAAACCCAAAATTGAAATTGCGGAAATGTCTGAGGATAAAAAGTTTGGACGGTTTGTAGTGGAGCCGCTTGAGCGTGGCTACGGGACGACGCTCGGAAATTCTCTGAGAAGGATCATGCTTTCTTCTCTGCCGGGCGCGGCCGTGAGCCAAGTCAAGATCGAAGGCGTGCTGCATGAGTTCAGCTCGATCCCGGGCGTGAAGGAAGACGTAACAGAGATCATCATGAACATCAAATCGCTGGCGATCAAGAATACCAGTGAGTCGAACGAGGCGAAGACCGCATATATCGAATACGAAGGCGAAGGCGTAGTTACCGCTGCGGACATCCGGGTGGATCAGGATATCGAGATCATGAATCCGGATCAGGTGATCGCTACCTTGAACGGCGGCGCGGACAGCAAGCTTTACATGGAGCTCACGATCACGCGCGGGCGCGGATATGTAAGCGCAGAGAAGGGCAAGGACGAAGACATGCCGATCGGAGTGATCGCGGTGGATGCGATCTACACGCCGGTGGAGCGCGTCAACCTCACGGTTGAGAATACCCGTGTCGGACAGATCACCGATTACGATAAGCTGACACTGGATGTATTTACGAATGCAACGATGTCTCCGGACGATGCGGTAAGTCTTGCCGCGAAGGTGCTGAGTGCGCACCTTGCGCTCTTTGTCGATCTTTCCGAGAACGCGAAGTCGGCGGAGGTCATGATCGAGAAAGAGGACAACGAGAAGGAGAAGGTTCTGGAGATGAACATCGACGAGCTTGAGCTCTCCGTTCGTTCGTTCAACTGTCTGAAGCGCGCCGGTATCAATACGGTGGAAGAGCTTTGCAACAGGACGTCCGAGGATATGATGAAGGTTCGTAATCTGGGCCGGAAATCCCTTGAAGAAGTCCTTGGCAAGCTGAAGGAGCTCGGGTTGTCGCTGAATCCGAGCGAGGAGTAAATAACACGAAGGAGCAGAAAGTGTGCGCGCAGTAAGCCCGATGAGCGTGCGTGCGCATTCCGGAATGGAGGAAAATGAAAAATGGCAGGTTATAGAAAGCTTAGCAGGACGGCAGACCAGAGAAAGGCTCTGCTCAGGAATCAGGTGACGGCGCTGATCTACAGAGGCAGGATCGTTACCACTGAGGCGAAGGCGAAAGAGGTTCGCAAGATCGCCGAGGGACTGATCGCGAAGGCAGTCAAGGAGATGGACAATTATGAGACCGTGACCGTCGCGGCGAAGGTTGCCCGCAAGGACAAAGACGGCAAGCGTGTCAAGGAAGTGGTAGACGGCAAGAAGGTTACCGTGTACGACGAAGTCCAGAAGGAGATCAAGAAGGACAAACCGAGCAGACTCCATGCGCGTCGTGAGATGCTGAAGGTTCTTTATCCGGTGAAGGAGGTTCCCTCTGAGGCGGCCGGCAAGAAGAAGAACACGAAGGAGATCGATCTGGTGGCAAAGCTGTTTGACGAGATCGCGCCGAAGTACGCGAGCCGCAACGGCGGTTACACAAGGATCGTCAAGCTCGGCCAGCGCAAGGGCGACGGCGCTCTTGAGGTAGTTCTCGAGCTGGTATAAAGTGCAGAATTGAAATGTCAAAAAGACTGTTGCGTGGCGACAGTCTTTTTCTTTCGATTGGAATTGACGCGCCGTGAGAATAGATGATATACTGTTGTCATATAAAATGATATACATATAAGGAGGATATACATATGAAAAAACTGGTTGTGAAGGATAAGAATGCCTGCATGGCGTGCCTGAGCTGTGTGCGTGCCTGTTCAGAAGCATTCTACAAGGAGTTTGATCCTGCGAAGTCCTGCATTCAGATCGTCTCCAAGACCGGGCATGACGTGGTCGTGAAGACCTGTATCCAGTGCGGCAAGTGCGCGCGCAACTGTGAGGCCGGCGCGATCAAGCAGAATGCCAAGGGCGTCTACATGATCGACAAAAAGCTTTGCACAGGCTGCGGCAAATGCGCGGAGGTCTGTCCGATGGGCGTGATGGTGAAGGCAGAGTCTTCCCCGACCTCTTCCAAGTGTATCGCCTGCGGAATCTGCGCGAAGGCATGTCCGATGGACATTCTCGAGGTGCAGGAGAGCTGAGTATGCAGCCATATATGGAAGGAGCTGACAGAAATGAAACGTTCTGAGATTAATGCGTGCATCCGTTACATGGAGGATTTGATCCGGGAGCACGGGTTTGAGATCCCGCCCTTCTGCAAGTGGACGCCGGAAGAGTGGGAGACGAAGGGGCACGAATACGATGAGATCCGGGACAACATGCTCGGATGGGATATCACGGATTACGGACTCGAGGACTGGGAGAAGGTCGGTTTCGCTCTGATTACGATCCGCAACGGAAATCAGCACGATCCGAAGTATAAGAAGGTTTATGCGGAGAAGCTTCTGATGCTCAAGGAGGGCCAGCATTCTCCGATGCATTTCCACTGGACAAAGAGCGAGGATATTATCAACCGCGGCGGTGGTACGCTCGTGATCCATGTCTACAATGACGACGGGAACGGCGGGTTCGCGGACACGGATGTGCTCGTGAATTCGGACGGGCGGTCATATTATGTGCCGGCAGGGACCGGCGTCGAGCTGAACCCGGGCGAAAGCATCACGCTCTGGCCGCACCAGTATCATGATTTTGATGTCAAGCCGGGTACGGGCGACGTGCTGATCGGCGAGGTATCGATGTGCAACGACGACAACACGGACAACCGTTTCTATGAGGAGATGGGGCGCTTTCCGAAGATCGTGGAGGATGAGCCGCCTTACCGTCTGCTCTGCAACGAGTATCCGCCGGCAAAGGACTGAAGGAAGCAGATTACCGAAAAGGACAGTGTCATGGAATATACAATAGGAAATCAAGAACTGACGGTGAGAGTCAGCGATGCCGGAGCAGAGCTGCAGTCAATCAGGAGCGCGGACGGCACGGAGTATTTGTGGCAGGGAGATCCGACATTCTGGCATGATCGTGCGCCGAATATTTTTCCGTACGTCGCGCGGCTGACCGAGGGCAGATACACAGCGGACGGCGGAGAGTACGCGATGAAGATTCACGGCTTTCTCAAATACCGGACGCTTCGGATGGAAGAGCAGACAAAGACCCGCATCGTCTTCCGGCTGGACAGCGACGAGGAGACACGGGCGCAGTATCCCTACGAATTCACCTATCGCATTGCATATGAGCTGCAGGGGAATGCCCTTGTGACGACAAGCTCCGTGACGAACAACGGCGGGACGAGGATGCATTTCGGACTTGGCGGACATCCCGGATTCAATGTTCCGATGGAACAAGGGCTTACGTTTGAGGACTATTATCTCGAGTTCCCGCAGGCGGCCCATCCGTATCGGGTCGGCTTCACCGACAGTTGTTTTCTGAACGGATGCGACGAGCTATATCCGCTCGAGGCCAATCGGCGGCTTCCGCTTCACCATGACCTGTTTGATCACGACGCGGTGGTCTTGAAGCATGCGGCGCGCGAGGTCCGTATTGCAAGCGACAGGGGCAGCCGCAGCGTTACGGTTGCGTATCCGGATTTTCCGTATGTCGGGTTCTGGCATATGCCGCACAAAGAGGCGCCGTATGTCTGCGTTGAGCCGTGGAGCTCGCTTCCGTCGCGCGACGGGATTGTGGAGGATTTCGCTTTGCAGGCGGATCTGATCGCGCTGGACGCGGGAAAGACTTATATGAATCGCTGGACGATTACAGTTGAATAAAAGAAACAAAAAGCAGCGGCGGAGATCCGGACAAGGGATTGATATGCTCCCTTTCAGGTAGACAAGCGAAATAATAAAAGCTTGTTTGTCTGGAAGGGAGTATTTTATTGAG
>CANQVH010000005.1 GCA_947627245.1 uncultured Lachnospiraceae bacterium
GAGGCAGGGTTCGGCGCGGACCTCGGCGCGGAGAAGTTCCTCGACATCAAGTGCCGCATGGCGGGCCTGAAGCCGAACGCGGTGGTCATCGTGGCTACGGTGAGGGCTCTGAAGTACAACGGCGGCGTGCCGAAGGCGGACCTAAACACGCCGAACCTTGAGGCGCTGGAGAAGGGACTCCCGAACCTGCTGAAGCATGTGAGCAACATCAGGAACGTGTACAAGCTCCCGTGCGTGGTGGCGATCAACGCGTTCCCGACGGACACGCCGGAGGAGCTTGCGCTGGTGGAGAACAAGTGCAAGGAGCTGGGTGTGAACGTGGCTCTGTCCGAGGTATGGGCGAAGGGCGGCGAGGGCGGCCTGAAGCTGGCGGAGGAAGTGATCCGTCTGGTGGAGGAGCCGAACGACTTCACGTACAGCTACGAGCTTGAGGGAAGCATCGAGGACAAGCTGAACCAGATCGTACAGAAGGTGTACGGCGGCAGCAAAGTGGTGCTGACGGCGAACGCGCAGAAGCAGGCGAAGGAGCTGGAGGCGCTTGGCTATGGGAACTGCCCGATCTGCGTGGCGAAGACGCAGTACTCCCTGACGGACGACCAGACGAAGCTGGGCGCGCCGACGGGCTTTGAGGTGACGGTGCGGAACCTGAAGATCTCGGCGGGCGCAGGGTTCATCGTGGCGCTTACGGGCGAGATCATGACGATGCCGGGGCTTCCGAAGGTACCGGCGGCGGAGCGCATCGACGTGGACGAGACCGGCAAGATCTCCGGATTGTTCTGATCCGCGGAAGGAAAAAGCTTCGAACTGTTTTGATCTGCGGAAGGAAAAAGTTCCGAACTGTTCTGATCTGCGGAAGGAAATTTTTGGAATTGTCCTGATCCGGGGAAGAAAAAGAATCGCTCTGCGCAGAATGCGCAGAAGTGTCTCATCATCGGAACATATCGTATACAACAAGAGTGCCCTCGGAGCAATAGCTGCTTTGAGGGCATTTTTTACGAAGCTTTTCGAGACGTATCATCGTTTCAACATTCTCCGGCGCAATGAATGCTTTGAGAGCACTTTTCACGGGCGGACGACGTATTCAGTCTTGTGTCTGCGCGCGCTCAAGCGCCTGTGCGATCGCCGAGAGAAGAAGCTGCGAGGTGTATTTGTTTTCCCGGGGGCAGGTGATATCCTCAAGGGACTGCTTCTCCAAGATCTGCGACGTGATATGGTCCAGAGACGGAGAGACGAGCGGGAAAGCCGCGGCAGTCGATTCGCTGAGGTTCACAAGGCGTATCGCGTTGATGTGATTTTGATCGACGCTCACCTCGACATCCACGGAGGAGTCGCCGAGCGTGACCGGAGTCGTGTAAACGCCCGCCGTATAGACCTTTTTTTCCGCGGGGGATCCGGAAGGAGTCTCCTCTTTTTTCAGCTTTCCGGAGAACATCAGTACCAAGCATACGATCAGCAGGATGGCGAGAAAGAGCAAAAGCAGGGTATAGATGATCTCCCGTGTTTTCAGAACAATGATTTTGGGATTGGAACTCATAGCACACTCCAGTAAAATCGTATTTGATATAGTTTATTTTCGGTGTCCATGCTTTATGATAACAATTATTTGCAAAGCATCTGAAATTGTGCTATGATGTTAGAAATAATGGGATTACTGTGGCCGGAAGCGGCCCGTGCAAGGGAGACAATTATGGAAAATTATTTAATCACAACAGACAATATGGGAGATCTTCCCGAGGAATATATCGCGGAGCATCAGATTCCGGTCATGTCGCTGACCTATCTTCTGGACGGACAGACATACACGGCGGAGAATTCGCTTCCGTATCAGGAGTTTTACAAGAAAATGCGCGAGGGCTGTATGCCGACGACTTCCCAAGTCAATCCTGCGGAGGCGAAGGCATATCTCACCGATTTTCTGAAGCTGAACAAAAACATCATCCACATCGCGTTTTCCGGCGGATTAAGCGGCACGTACAACAGTGTGCGTCTCGCGGCGCAGGAGCTGATGGAGGAGCAGCCGGACTGCAGGATCACGGTCGTGGATTCTCTGGCGGCGTCCATGGGCGAGGGCCTTTATCTGTATCGGGCGCTGGAGCAGCAGAAAGCCGGGCTTGATTACGACGGGATGGTGCAGTGGCTTGAGGACAACAAGCAGCACATCTGCCATTATTTTACGGTCGACGATCTGTTTCATCTGTACCGGGGAGGCCGTGTCTCGAAGGCGGCGGCTGTGGTCGGTACGATGATCAATCTCAAGCCGGTGCTGTACGTGGACAAGGAAGGACATCTCATTCCGATCGCGAAGGTGCGGGGACGCAGGAAATCCCTGAATGCTTTGTTGGATTATATGGAGAAGCAGATGGGAAGCTTCCGGGACAAGAATGATATTGTGTTTATCAGCCACGGAGACTGTTACGAGGACGCGCTCTATGTGCAGGAGCAGGTGCAGAAGCGTTTCGGGATCGAGAAATTCATGATTGCGCCGATTGGTCCGACAATCGGCGCGCATTCCGGGCCAGGGACGCTCGCGCTGTTCTTTATGGGGGACGCGCGCTGAGGCGCACTCGTGACGGTTTGGTCGGAATAAATGGGGAGTTTGCAATGAAAGGGAAACGACTTGTATCGGTATTATCTGCAGTGCTTGCGGCGCTTATCGTCGGAGGCGCGATGCTTTGCGCGCCTGCGGGCGGGAGGATTGCGTCTGCGGCGGAGGATAAGGAAATACAGTCGGAGCAGATTGAAAAGGAGATCAGTCACAAAATCTCATACGGCGGGTACGCGCTCAATTCATCCAGACCCGGGCAAAGCGCGTTCGGCGCGAGTCCGATCAGCACGATCAGCGCGGTCAGCATCGGAGGCTTTTCCGGCAGCTTCGGCGCGCAGCTAAGCGCCGGGAGTCTGGAGCGGACGATCTACGACGAGATGGTTACGAACTATGTGAGGAACCGGAAGACGGGAAGCATAAAAATCCCATGCGAGTATGCGTTTTCCGGGGCCGGAGACTGGGAGGAGAGCGACGAGTACAAGCAGGCGGAGGAGGATCTCGGCTACATCGTGGAGACCGCCTACAACGCGTTTGTGTATGACTATCCGGAGCTTTTCTGGATCTATGAGATGACCTATATCGAGAGCACGAATGTCAGCGTTACCTACGACAACAACGGCGACGCGACTTTTTCCGGGCGCCTGACGGCGGTAACGATAAGCTTTACGGAGATTTACGCGGGAGCGAAGGATAGTCAGGGCGCTTTTTCTGCCGCGGTCGCCGAGGCAAAGGCAGCGATCACGGCCAGCCGCACGGACGCCACGCAGTATCAGACGGTGCGGGCGATACACGACTATATCTGCAACGCGGTCGTCTATCCCTTCGGGTATGATCCCAAGGGTCTTTCCATCGTCATGCCGGAGTACCATTCGGCGGCCGGCGTGTTTCTCAGAGGCGGGGTGGCGGTCTGCGAGGGCTACGCGAAATCGTTCATGATCCTGTGCAGAGAGTTTGACATCCCGGCAATCCTTGTCGTGGGCGAGGCGGGCGGCGAGTCGCATATGTGGAATTATGTGCAGATGCAGGGCAGTTGGTATGCCGTGGACACGACGAGAGACGATACGCTGTCGACCGACGCGTATTTTATGATCGGCAGCGGCACGGCGGTTTCCGGAGGGACGCTCGGCACGACGCGGGTGCTGAACACATGCTTTTCCGAGAACGGGACGAGCAAAAATTTCAATTATCCGATCCTGAACGGCACGGCTTATCAGAGCGGGAACGTACATGTCCACAGTTGGGTCATGTCGTCGGAGGCCGCTCCGACCTGCACCGAGGAAGGAAGGATCACGTACACCTGCTTCTCCTGCGGAGAGACGACGACCAGCATTGTGGCGGCGCTCGGGCACAGCTATCACAATAAGAACTATGTTTACAATAATGACGCGACGGTCTTTAGCGACGGCACGAAGACACTGGTCTGTGACAACGGCTGTGGGACAGGAAGGAAGACGGTCCCGGCGGAGGGGACGAGGATCGCGCCGACGATCACGCTGAACGCGACCAGTCTGAAGCTCAAAAGGGGCCAGTCCACGAATGCGCTGAAGGTGAGCGGACTGTCGATGGGAGATTCGGTCAAGAGCTGGACGTCCGCGAATCCCAAGATCGTCAGGGTCACTTCATCGGGCAAGATAACGGCGAGGAATAAGACGGGGACGACAAAGATCATCATCACGCTGAACAGCGGTCTGAAGAAGGAGATCAAGGTCACGGTGCAGTCAAAGGCTGTCGCGGCGAGCAAGATTTCCGACATTGAAAAATCGATCACTCTGAAAAAAGGCAAGACAAAAAAGCTGACCCCGACGATCCTGCCGATCACATGCGTGCAGAAGGTGACCTACAAATCCTCAAACACAAAGGTAGCGACCGTCTCCGCTTCGGGCAAAATCAAGGCCCGCAAAAAGGGGAAAGCGACGATCACGGTAAAATGCGGCAGCAAAACCGCAAAATGCAAGGTCGTTGTAAAATAAATCGGACGACCTCCTTTTTCAAAAAAGATTTCCTGTGAAACCGGAATAAAAACGGTAAAAAAGCACATATTACTAACATACCGGCGATGCGGCAGACCGAAATCCTGCCGCAGCCGCGGAAGCTACAGGAATAAATGAAAAAGGAGAACGCAAACTATGAAACGCTGGAGAAAGTACACATTATGTATTGCCTGCGTATGCTGCATGGCATTTCTGGCAGGCTGTGGAAACGATGACAACAAAAATGCGAACGAAAAAGAGACACAGAAAATTACGGCGGAGGATCAAAAGACAGGCACTGAAGACAACGCTGCAGACGGCGTTGTTTCTTCAGAAAACAGCGTGGAAGGCGGCTCTGAAGCTGGGGCCGATAAGGCTGATACGGCGCCGGAGAGCGCGGATGAAAGCAACGTAAACGGCGTCACGGACGAGAACAATAAAGAAGACAGAGAAGACGACAACATTGCGGAAAACGGCAATACGGACAACGGTGTCGTCGGAGATGCGGGCAGCGATATCGTTGACGGCGTCGGAGACGCCGGGAAGGACGTGATTGACGGCGTTGGAGATGCGGGAAAAGACGTGATCGACGGCGTTGAGGAAGCGGGAGACGCATTGACCGGGAACGGCGATGCGGACAGCCAGAATCCGTAATCCCGGGACAGAGCGCGGTATTTGTTTCATTGACGAGAGTGCAGTGCGGCATGTTCTTCGGAACACGTCCGCTCTGCACATTTTACGGTATCGGGGAGTACGGGCGCATATGATGTGAAGCGATCTGCACGATATCGGAGACCAGAGGAGGGAGTGCGATGCGGTTTCGGCCGTGTATCGACATACATAACGGAAAAGTGAAACAGATCGTGGGCGGAAGTCTGCGCGATGCGAAGGATGCGGCAAGCGAAAATTACGTGTCGGAAAAAGACGCGGGTTTTTATGCCGAACTGTATCGGAAGGACGCGTTGACCGGCGGCCATGTGATCCTGCTGAACCCGGCGACTTCGGAATACTATGAGGAGACGAAGCGGCAGGCCATGCTTGCGCTTCATGCCTATCCGGGCGGGATGCAGTTGGGAGGCGGAGTGAACGAGACGAACGCCGCGGAATTTCTGGATGCAGGCGCTTCGCATGTCATCGTAACATCCTATGTGTTCCGTGACGGGCAGGTGGATTTTGAACGCTTGCGTCGTCTGGAGCGCGAGACCGGGAGAGAGCGCCTTGTGCTGGATCTAAGCTGCAGGAAAAAAGCGGACGGAGGCTATTATATTGTGACGGACCGCTGGCAGAGGTTCACGGAGGTTTGTCTGTCGCACGGGACACTGGACGAGCTGGCTGGGCACTGCGCGGAGTTTCTGATTCACGCGGCGGATGTCGAGGGCAGACAGAACGGGATCGAGGAGGATCTGGTGCGCCTGCTTGGCAGTTGGCAGGGGATTCCCGTGACCTACGCGGGCGGCGTAGCAGACTATGCGGATCTTGAAATGCTGCAAAGGCTGGGGAACAACCGCCTCGATGTGACGGTCGGGAGCGCGCTGGATCTGTTCGGGGGTCCTCTGTCTTATCGGAAAGTACTGGAGCTTTGCGTGGGCGGCACAAAGAGCGAGAGAAAGAGTGATACAAAGAATGAGACGAAGAATGATACAAAGAGCGATATGTAACGGGCGGCGCAGCAGTCGTTTTGTGATATAGATAGATAATCACGGAATAATTACTGAAAAATTACGAGTTTTCATTGAAAAAACTGGAAAATATGTTATACTGAATTTTAGAACGGTGCGCTTCTTTCACTGTGCACTTGTTCCAGTCTCAAGTAAAGGAGTTGGACAGTATGAAATTTACGATCAGCGGCAAAAATCTCGAAGTGACGGATGGCCTGAAATCGGCGATCCGGGACAAGCTTGGCAAGCTGGAGCGGTATTTTACTCCGGATACAGAAATCATCGTCACACTGAGTGTGGAGAAGGAGCGTCAGAAGATTGAGGTAACGATCCCGGTTCGGGGGAACATCATTCGCTCCGAACAGGTGAGCAACGATATGTATGTCTCGATCGATCTGGTTGAGGAAGTGATCGAGCGCCAACTGCGCAAATACAAGGAGAAGATCATCGAGCGACATCAGGACGGCGGCAATTTCCGTCAGGAGTTTATCGAGAAGGAGACGGATCCGCTCGACGAGGTGAAGATCATCCGCACGAAGCACTTCGGCATGAAGCCGATGTACCCGGAGGATGCCTGCGTACAGATGGAGCTTCTCGGACACAATTTCTTCGTATTCTTCAACGCGGAGACCGAGGAAGTCAACGTCGTCTACAAGAGAAAGGGCAATACCTACGGACTGATCGAGCCGGAATATTCATAGGATTTCGGAAAGCCCATATTTATACAAAGTATTTTGAGCTATGAAACAATGAGACAGACAGCCAAACGGGGGCAGGGGTCTCCGGGAAGGACCTATAAGGGGCGTCCACCCGGAGATCCCTGCCCCTGCTGTCGTCCTTGAAGCCCTTTTTTGCGTTTTCATTACCTTTTTGTTGGTCGCCTGACTATTCGGTTCTGCCGGCTATTTTGCCGGCCTTTAAAAATTTGGATTGCCTTGTGCACATGAAAGTGTTACAATAGATGGAACGTTGCTGTACCTCGCCGGGTTCTCTGAATCCGACGCGAGGGAAGATTTATACAATCAGAACAATAATTAGATGGGAGAACCGGAATGAAACTGATACAAAAAATATTCGGGACCCACAGCGAGCGTGAGCTGAAGATGATCATGCCGCTTGTGGACAAGATAGAAGCCCTGCGGCCGCAGATGCAGGCGCTTTCGGACGAGGAGCTGAAGGCGAAGACGGCGGAGTTTAAGGCACGCTACGCGAACGGCGAGACGCTGGACGACTTGCTTGTGGAGGCGTTTGCCGTGGTGCGCGAGGCGGCGAAGCGCGTGCTGGGGATCGAGCACTTCCGCGTACAGCTCATCGGCGGCATCATTCTCCATCAGGGACGTATCGCCGAGATGAAGACCGGTGAAGGTAAGACGCTTGTGGCGACGCTGCCGGCTTATTTGAACGCGCTGACCGGCGAAGGCGTGCACGTCATCACGGTCAACGATTATCTGGCGAATCGTGACGCGGAGTGGATGGGAGCGGTACACCGTTTCCTCGGGCTGACCGTCGGCTGCGTGCTGAATTCCATGAACAACGACGAGCGCAGGGAGCAGTACGCCTGCGACATCACCTACATTACGAACAACGAGGTAGGCTTCGATTATCTGCGTGACAACATGGTGATCTACAAGGAACAGCTTGTGCAGAGAGACCTCGTCTACGCGATCATCGACGAGGTTGACTCGGTCCTGATCGACGAGGCGCGCACCCCGCTGATCATCTCCGGTCAGAGCGGCAAATCCACGAAGCTCTATGAGGTCTGCGATATTCTGGCGCGGCAGCTCCAGCGCGGCGAGGCGAGCGGCGAGGTGACGAAGATGACGGCCATCATGGGCGAGGAGATCACCGAGACGGGAGACTTCATCGTCAATGAGAAGGATAAGCTCGTCACGCTGACGCAGCAGGGCGTGGAGAAGGTCGAGAAGTTCTTCCAGATCGACAACTTTTCCGACGCGGAGAACCTTGAGATCCAGCACAACGTCGATCTTGCCCTGCGCGCGAATTATCTCATGTTCCGCGATCAGGACTACGTCGTGAAGGACGATCAGGTGCTCATCGTCGACGAGTTCACCGGCCGTATCATGCCGGGCCGCCGTTATTCGGACGGTCTGCATCAGGCGATCGAGGCGAAGGAGCATGTGAAGGTGAAGCGCGAGAGCAAGACGCTCGCGACGATCACATTCCAGAACTTCTTCAACAAATACAAGAAGAAATGCGGTATGACCGGTACGGCGCTGACCGAGGAGAGGGAGTTCCGCGACATCTACGGCATGGATGTTATCGAGATCCCGACGAACCGTCCGATTCTCCGTCAGGATCTGGACGACGCGGTTTACATGACAAAGAAAGAGAAATACCGCGCGGTCGTCGAGGCAGTCAAGGAAGCGCATGCGAAGGGACAGCCGGTGCTGGTCGGCACGATCACGATCGACGTGTCCGAGCTCATCAGCAGCCTGCTCAAGAGAGAGGGCATCAAGCACAATGTCCTGAACGCGAAGTTCCATGAGCTTGAGGCCGAGATCGTAGCGGACGCCGGTATCCATGGGGCGGTCACGATCGCGACGAACATGGCCGGCCGTGGTACGGATATCAAGCTGGACGAGGAAGCGCTCGCGGCGGGCGGTCTGAAGATCATCGGTACCGAGCGTCACGAGTCGAGGCGTATCGACAATCAGTTGCGTGGCCGTTCCGGACGTCAGGGCGATCCGGGTGAATCCAGATTTTATATTTCTCTTGAGGATGATCTGATGCGTCTGTTCGGTTCCGAGAAGATGATGAAGGTCTTCCAATCTCTCGGTGTGCAGGAGAATGAGCAGATCGAGCACAAGATGCTCTCCAACGCGATCGAGAAGGCGCAGACGAAGATCGAGGGCAACAACTTCGGCATCCGTAAGAACCTGCTCGAGTACGATCAGGTCAACAACGAACAGAGAGAGATCATTTACGCGGAGCGCAGACGCGTGCTTGACGGCGAGGATATGCATCAGTCGATCCTGAAGATGATCGCCGACGTCGTGAGCAGCACGGTCGACATGTGTGTCGGCGACAGCGGCAGCGACGAGTGGGATCTGAACGAGCTGAATTCCGTGCTCCGTCCGATCATTCCGATGCAGCCGATCACGAAGGAGCTGATCGACAGCGTATCTGGAAAGAAGGAGCTGAAGGGGAAGCTTACGGATCGGGCGCTGGAGCTGTATGCGCAGAAAGAGAAGGAATTCGAAGACATAGAGCAGATGCGTGAGATCGAGCGCGTCATTCTGCTGAAGGTGGTTGACCGCAAGTGGATGGATCATATCGACGATATGGATCAGCTCCGTCAGGGCATCGGCCTGCAGGCGTACGGACAAAAGGATCCGCTTGTGGAATACAAGATGAGCGCCTATGAGATGTTTGACGCGATGACCTCCGCGATTCAGGAGGATACCGTGAAGCTTTTGTTCCATGTCAAGGTGGAGCAGAAGGTCGAGCGTGAGGAGGTAGCGAAGGTGACCGGCACGAACAAGGACGATTCCGGTCCGCGCGCCCCGAAGAAACGCGCAGAGCAGAAGATTTACCCGAACGATCCGTGCCCGTGCGGCAGCGGCAAGAAATACAAGCAGTGCTGCGGGCGGAAGAAGGCTTCGTAAGACGATATACTGTACCGGACGTGCGGCGCGGCAGGATCCCTTCAAAGCCAGTTTGCGCTTAGGATGAGAACAGAAAAATATGGAGAGAAGGTGACACGGTGGTCGAACTTGATCAATTCAAGACAGTATTAAGCAGTTACACAGAACCATTGGTGGAAGTGAGGGATTCACTTTAACCTCGTAAGCAAAGAACAGAGGATCCAAGAGCTTGAGCGGGAGATGGAGGCGCCTGATTTCTGGGACGATCCGGAACGGTCGCAGGAGATGATGAAGACGCTCAAGTCTTTGAAGGACGATATTGAGGGATACAACAAGCTGAAGGAGCAGTATGAGGAGATCGAGCTGCTCATCGAGATGGGCTACGAGGAGAACGATCCTGCGGTGATCCCGGAGATTGAGGAGACGCTGCGGGAGTTTCAGACTGCGTTTGACGACATCCGGATCCGGACGCTTCTCTCCGGCGAGTACGATGCGAACAACGCGATCGTGACGCTTCAGGCGGGAGCTGGCGGGACAGAGGCCTGCGACTGGGTGTCTATGTTGTACCGTATGTATACGCGGTGGGCGGACAAACGTGGTTATCAGGTGGAAGTTCTGGATTATCTCGACGGTGAAGAGGCCGGGATCAAGTCCGTGACGTTTCAGGTCAACGGCGAGAACGCGTACGGCTATCTGCGGTCGGAGAAGGGCGTGCACCGTCTGGTGCGTATTTCTCCGTTCAACGCGGCGGGCAAGCGGCAGACGTCCTTCGCGGGTTGTCTGGTGATGCCGGAGCTCAGCGACGATGTGGACATCGAGATCGATCCGGATGATCTGCGCATCGACACGTACCGTTCCAGCGGCGCAGGCGGACAGCATATCAACAAGACCTCCTCGGCGATTCGCATCACGCACTTGCCGACCGGGATCGTCGTGCAGTGCCAGAACGAGCGCTCACAGCATCAGAACAAGGATAAGGCGATGCAGATGCTCAAAGGCAAGCTGTACGAGCTGAAGCTGCAGGAGAATGCGGAGAAGAAATCCGATATCCGCGGCGAGGTCACGGACAATGCGTGGGGCAACCAGATCCGTTCCTACGTCATGCAGCCGTACAAGCTGGTGAAGGATCTGCGGACGAACGCGGAGACCGGGAACGTAGACAGCGTGATGGATGGAAATATCGACATGTTCATGAACGCTTATCTGAAATGGATGTCGCTCGGCGAGAAGGAACCGGAGGAAGCATAAGGAGAGAAAAATATGCCGGACAGCTCAAAATATTTTGTGGTCAAGCAAAAGGCTGTGCCTGAAGTGCTTTTAAAGGTCGTGGAGGCCAAGAGGCTTCTGGAGACCAGACGCGCGGGGACCGTCCAAGAGGCGGCGGATCAGGTAGGGATCAGCAGGAGCTCCTTTTACAAGTACAAGGACGATATTTTTCCGTTTCGCGACAACGTGAAGGGAAAGACGTTCACGTTCATGATACAGATGCACGACGAGCCGGGGCTTCTCTCGGATGTGCTGAGTATCGTGGCGGATTACAAGGCAAATATTCTGACGATTCATCAGAGCATCCCGACGAACGGGGTGGCGACGCTGACGTTGAGCGTGGAGATTCTTCCCGCGACCGGGGATGTCTCAGGCATGATTGAGGCTATCGAGTCAAGACCGGAGATTCAGTATCTCAAGATACTGGGCCGGGAATAAAAGCGGCCGCTGCGGCAAAGCAAAACACAGAAAAGGATGGAGATTTCTATGATACAGGTTGCAGTATTGGGATACGGGACCGTAGGTTCCGGCGTGGTAAAGGTGATCGAGACGAACCATGACAGTATTCTGGAGAAAGCGGGTGTGGATCTGCATGTGAAATATGTGCTTGACCTGCGTGATTTTCCGGGCGATCCGATCCAAGACCGCATCGTCCATGACTATGACGTCATTGTGAACGATCCGGAGATCAAGGTCGTGGTTGAGGTGATGGGAGGCACGGAGCCTGCGTTTACTTTTTCCAAGAAGGCGCTTTCTGCGGGCAAGAGCGTCTGCACATCGAACAAAGAGCTGGTGGCGCGGCATGGGACGGAGCTTCAGAAGCTCGCGCACGAGAACAACGCCAGTTATCTTTTTGAGGCGAGCTGCGGCGGCGGGATTCCGATCATTCGTCCGCTCCGCACGTCGCTGACCGCGGATGTGATCGACGAGATCACGGGTATCCTCAACGGCACGACGAACTACATCCTGACGAAGATGATCGACGAAGGGCTGGAATTTGACGACGTGCTCAAGGACGCGCAGCAGAAGGGCTACGCGGAGCGCAATCCGGAGGCGGACATCGAGGGGCACGACGCATGCCGGAAGATCGCGATCCTGTCCTCGCTTGCTTACGGGAAGCGGGTGGATTTCACCGATATCTACACTGAGGGAATCACGAAGATCACGTCGGCGGATATCAAATATGCGCGCGCGATGGAAAAGACGATCAAGCTTCTGGCTTACAGCAGCCGGGAGGGCGATGAGGTGATGGCGATGGTCGCGCCGTATCTTGTGAACAAAGAAGATCCGCTCTATAGCGTGAGCGGTGTGTTCAACGCGATCTTCGTGCACGGGAACATGCTCGGAGACGCGATGTTTTATGGGCAGGGCGCAGGCAGGGACGCGACCGCCAGCGCGGTTGTGGCAGACGTCATCGAGGCGGCGCAGGTGCTCGGAACCGGCGTGGTTTCCGAGTGGAAGCCGGAGAAGCAGGCGCTGAAGGATGTCTCCAGCACGGAGAAGGCGTTCTTTGTCCGCGTGCCGGGCGATGCGTCGCAGCGTCAGAAGATGGAGGCGATCTTCGGGCCGATCGAGGTGGTGGACGCCGGGGTCGACGGAGAGTACGGTTTTATCACCGAGGTGATGACGGAGGCGGAGTACGAGTCTCGCGCGTCACAGGCGGAAGGAATCCTGAGTATGATCCGTATCCGCGGCTGAAAAAATTAATCAGAAAGGAATTTACGGACATGGTTGATCTGCTCATTTCTTTTCACGAAGTGAGCAATGGCGTGTCCGTATCTTTTGGGCAGAGAAAATGAAATATCTTGTGATTTTGGGAGACGGAATGGCAGACGAACCGCAGGAGGCGCTCGGCGGGCGCACGATTCTTGAGGCTGCACGCACGCCGGTGATGGACCGGCTTGCTAAGACAGGCGAGGTCGGGATGCTGCGCACGATCCCGCAGGGGATGAGTCCGGGCAGCGATACGGCAAATCTCGCGGTGCTCGGTTACGATCCGAAGCGCTATTACACGGGGCGCTCTCCGCTTGAGGCGCTCTCAATCGGCGTGCCGATGAAGGATACCGACGTCGCGATGCGCTGCAATCTTGTGACGCTCACCGAGGAGGAGCCTTACGAGGAGAAACGCATCCTCGACCACAGCTCGGGCGAGATCAGCACGGAGGACGCGGCGGTTCTGCTGGAGGCTGTGCGAAAAGAGCTGGAGAATGAGACATACCGTTTCTATGTGGGGACAAGTTACCGCCACTGCGTGATCTGGACGGACGGAAGAGTCGAGGAGCTGGATGCGCCGCACGACCATCTCACGGAGGTGATCGGGTCGTATCTGCCGAAGAACGAGACGCTGCGCGCGATGATGAAGCGCAGCTATGAGATCCTTGATCAGCACCCGATCAACCGGGAGCGCAGGGCGAAGGGTCTGAATCCGGCGAACAGTTGCTGGTTTTGGGGCGCGGGCACGAAGCCGCTTCTGACATCTTTTGAAGAAGAGTACGGTAAGAAGGGCGCGATGATTTCCGCGGTGGATCTGCTGAAGGGAATCGCGGTCGGCGCCGGGATGCGTGTCATCCATGTGCAGGGCGCAAACGGCGGACTGAATACCAATTATGAAGGAAAGGCGCAGGCGGCCGTGGACGCTCTTCTGAAGGAAGGCGCGGATTTTGTTTACGTCCATTTGGAAGGACCGGACGAGATGGGACATCAGGGCAGTATGGAGCGGAAGCTGCAGGCGATCGAGAATCTGGACAGCAGAGTCCTCAAGCCGATCACGGAGCAGATGGACGCATCCAAAGAACCCTATCGGCTCATAGTGCTGCCGGATCATCCGACGCCGATCCGCATCCGCACACATACGGGTGATCCGGTGCCGTATCTGCTGTACGACAGCACAAGGAAGCTCGGCGGCGGCAGAGCGTACGGTGAATCCTCGGCGGCGCAAAGCGGTATCATGCGCGAGGAAGGATTTCGGATGATGCGCGTGCTGCTGGAGCAGGAGAGCTGAATCGAAAACTCAAATAAACGCATCGGCACCGGCACTGGTCTGTTCGTCGTGCGCTTCTTCGACCAGATTCAGGTAGAAAAGCGCCTGCACCGTGTTAAGATACGGGCGGGCGAACAGAAGGCCGATCCCGGCGGAGAGTATGCCGAGCAGCATCACTCCGGCGAAGGAAATCATGAGCCAGAGCATTCGCATGCGGTTTCCGCGCATGAGGCGGAAACTCTCGCGGATGATCTGCGTGCCGGATTTCTGCGGATCGTCGCAATAGAGAAAGAGCGCCATGCTCAATCCGAGCTCGAGCCATGCCGTGACGACAAGAAGCACAAGGAGCGCCGCGCACAGCGGGAACCGGTTGGATGCTCCGGTCTCATTGAGGATCCGCGGTACAAGCTGAAGCGTCAGATTCATAGAGACTGTCTGGATCACGAACTGCGCGGCCGCGAACAGCGCGACGGATTCCGGGTGCGCGGAAAACGGAACGGTCAATTGGCCGAGCCGCGTATCCCGTCCCCGGCAGAGGTTCAGGTACACAGACGACTGTCCGGCGCAAAAAAGCGCGTATACGATATTGATCAGCAGAGAGCCGGCCAGCCCGAGCATAAGATTCATCATCCCGGCAGTCGTCGGGAACGCGGAATTCAGAATGTAGGAAGCCGCGAGGTAGAGCATGGACACCAGAAAGGTGACAAGCGCCAGAAAACCGTGTTTTCCCATCATCAGCGCGCGGGCACGGCTTTTCAGCGCGCCGGATTTCGGTCGGTTATTCATATGAAATCCCCCTTTCCGTCCGAAGCGTCCGACGGAAGCAAATCGTCGGTCTCGGAGTCGTCAAGTCCGAGCGCATCCTTCAGAGCGGGAAACATCGTTCCCAGCTCCTGATCCAGATCAAATGAGGAATCCCCCAGATAATACTGCAGATAATTTTCCATGTACGCGCGCATCTGCGCGTTTGTCAGGACTACCCATACCGACGCGAGCGTGATCACGACGGAAAGGCACATTCCGATCATCCCGCAGACGACGCCGGCTTTGCTCTTGCCGGGCATCGGATTTTTCCCGCGCGAGAGGATCGCGAGCAGCACGGCAAGCGCGCCGCACGGGACGGAAATGTAAAAGACAAGGCAGGTAAACAGTGAGATCACGCCGAGCACGACTGCGGCGGTGGCCATCGGATTTCTGGAATATCCGTAAGAATAGCCGTATTCTGTGTCCATAATATCCTCCGTTCTGAAAAGAAAGCTGTTGCGCGTCCTGCCGGAACCGACGGCACAGAGATGCGGCGCATCAGCGTATGGTTTCCATTTATACCGTCCTATCATAGCACAAGAGGAGGAATCTGACAAGAGACGCGCCGCGGCGGAGGCATTTATTTTGATTGACGCTTTTTCGCCGTGATGTTAAGATGAAAATACATAAGACGGAGGAGAGAATATCGCATATGGATATTATAAAGACACTCGCACAGGAACTGGAGATCAAGCCGTGGCAGGCGCAGGCTGCGGTGGAGCTGATCGACGACGGGAACACGGTTCCGTTCATCTCGCGTTACCGCAAGGAGGCGACCGGCTCCCTGAACGATGAGGTGCTGCGCAGACTGCTTGAACGGCTGAATTACCTGCGCAGTCTGGAGGAAAAGAAGCAGCAGGTGCTTGCGACGATCGAGGAACAGGGACTTTTGACGGATGAGCTGCGCGCGCAGATCGAAGCGGCGCAGACGCTCGTGGTCGTGGAGGATCTGTACCGTCCGTACCGGCCGAAGCGCAGGACGCGGGCGACGGTCGCGAAGGAGAAAGGGCTGGAGCCGCTTGCAGGTCTGATCCGGCTGCAGATGACGAAGAACCCGCTTGAGAAAGAGGCGGAGGCGTTTCTGTCCGAGGAGAAGGAAGTCCTGACCGTAGAGGACGCGATCGCCGGAGCGAAGGACATTCTGGCGGAGGCAATCTCGGACGAGGCGGATTACCGCATCCGGATCCGCAGCATGACGGAGAAGGACGGTCTGCTGGTGTCCTCGGCGAAGGAGGAGGGCGCAGAGTCGGTCTACGAGATGTATTACAATTATACGGAGCCCGTGCCGAAGGCGGCGGGACATCGTATTTTGGCGCTCAACCGCGGCGAGAAGGAGAAAATCCTGAACGTGAAGATCGAGGCGCCGCAGGAGCAGATCCTGCACTATCTCGAGAAGCAGGTCATCACGCGCGACAACGCGTACACGACGCCGGTGCTTCGCGAGGTCGTGGAGGACAGCTACAAGCGCCTGATCGCGCCGGCGATCGAGCGGGAGATCCGCACCGCGCTGACGGAGAAGGCGGAGGACGGAGCGATCTCGGTGTTCGGCAAAAATCTGGAGCAACTGCTGATGCAGCCGCCGATCGCGGATCAGGTCGTGCTTGGCTGGGATCCGGCGTTTCGCACCGGCTGTAAGCTCGCGGTGGTCGACGCGACGGGCAAGGTGCTCGATACGACGGTCGTCTATCCGACCGCGCCGACGACGGAGGCGAAGATCCGCGCGGCGAAGGACACCGTGAAGAAGCTGATCGCCAAGTACGGCGTGACATTGATCTCGCTCGGCAACGGCACGGCCTCGCGCGAATCGGAGCAGGTGATCGTGGAGATCCTGAAGGAGATCCCGCAGAAGGTCGCCTATGTGATCACGAATGAGGCGGGCGCTTCCGTGTACTCGGCGAGCAAGCTCGCGACGGAGGAATTTCCGAATTTTGATGTGGGACAGCGCAGCGCGGCGTCGATCGCGCGGCGTGTGCAGGATCCGCTGGCGGAGCTGGTAAAGATCGATCCGAAGTCGATCGGCGTCGGGCAATACCAGCACGATATGAACCAGAAGAAGCTCGGCGAGGCGTTGGACGGCGTCGTCGAGGACAGCGTGAACCGCGTCGGCGTGGATCTGAACACGGCTTCCGTGCCGCTGATGGAGCACATTTCCGGCGTGTCGAAGGTGATCGCGAAAAATATCGTGGCCTACCGTGAATCGAACGGCCGCTTCCACAGCCGCAGGGAACTTCTGAAGGTGCCGAAGCTCGGGCCGAAGGCGTTCGAGCAATGCGCCGGTTTCCTGCGCATCACAGGCGGCGACGATCCGCTTGACGCGACGAGCATCCATCCGGAGAGCTACGAGGCGGCCGGGAAGTTGATCGAGGAGCTTGGAATCGCGGAGGATTTCGCGGCCGGTCACGGGGTGAAGAATATAAAGGTCGGCGATTACGCGAAGATGGCAGAAAAGCTCGGAATCGGCGAGCCGACGCTGCGCGACATCGTGCAGGAGCTGAACAAGCCGGGACGCGATCCGCGCGACGGGATGCCGCAGCCGATCCTGCGCACGGACGTCCTCGAGATGAAGGATCTGAAGGAGGGCATGATCCTCAAGGGCACGGTGCGCAACGTCATCGATTTCGGCGCGTTCGTCGACATCGGCGTGCATCAGGACGGCCTCGTGCATATCTCGCAGCTTTCAAGCAAAAAGTTTGTGAAGCATCCGCTTGAGGTCGTGAGCGTCGGGGACGTCGTCGAGGTCAAGGTGCTGGGCGTCGATCTGCAGAAGAAGCGGATTTCGCTGACAATGAAACTGTGAGCACTGCACGGGCTGTAAAAAAGAGGAAAGCAGAGGAGTGAGAGAGAATGAAGAAACCGGTACTGGTCGTGATGGCCGCGGGAATGGGGAGCCGCTACGGCGGTTTGAAGCAGATCGACCCGATTGACAGGGAAGGTCACATCATCATGGACTTTTCCGTCTATGACGCGGTGAAGGCCGGATTTGAGAAGGTCGTGTTTATCATAAAGAGAGAGAACGAGGCCGATTTTCGCTCGGCGATCGGGGACAGATTGAGCAGACAGATCGAGGTGGCCTATGTGTTTCAGGATTTGCACAATCTTCCGGAGGGTTACGCGGTGCCGGAGGGCAGGGTGAAGCCGTGGGGGACGGGACATGCGGTACTAAGCTGCATAAATGAGGTCGACGGATCGATGGCGGTCATCAACGCGGATGATTATTACGGGAGCCATGCGTTTGCGATGGCGTATGATTTCCTGACGAAGACAGAGGACGAACCGAGTAAATATCATTATATGATGGTGGGCTATCAGATCGAGAATACGCTGACCGAGAACGGCCACGTGGCGCGTGGTGTGTGCGTGACGGATGCGGACGGCTATCTGGTGCGCGTGGACGAGCGTACGCACATCGAAAAGCGCGGGGACGGCGCGGCCTACACGGAGGACAACGGCGCGACGTGGACACAGATCCCGGCGCGAAGCACGGTGTCGATGAACATGTGGGGATTTTCGGCGAGCATTTTGAGCGAGCTGAAAAGCAGATTTACGAGATTTCTGGACGAAAATCTGAAGAAGGATCCTTTAAAGTGCGAATATTTTCTGCCGTTTGTGGTCTGTGAGCTGCTCGAGGAGGGCAGAGCGGACGTGAAGGTCATGCAGTCCTTGGATCGCTGGCACGGCGTCACCTACAAGGAAGACAAGCCGGTCGTGATGGCGGCGATCCAAAAGCTGAAGGACGAAGGGGCGTATCCGCAGAGATTGTGGTAAAAGAATGGTAAAATTTGCTTGAAAAATCAGTTGATTATTGAAGCATACTAAGGTATACTGTTTACAAGAACTGCAAGTGCGTTCCTGGGGTGTACGAGAGTCCTAGTATTTTGAACCTACATTTACTTTTATGGGATTCCTATATCGCACAGCTTATGTCAGGCCTCCGTTTGCAGTGGAAGACAGACACCTGTGTTGCGGTTACCCACCTAGCTTTGCTAGGAGTCAAAATTTAGGATACGGCATTCTGGGTCATATAATAGGCGGAACACCGGGTGGTTGTTCCGCCCGTTTTAAAGAGGAGGATATCTTATGGCAGTATTGGTTACCGGCGGCGCCGGATACATAGGAAGCCACACCTGCGTGGAGCTCCTTGAGAGCGGTTATGAGGTCGTCGTGATGGACAACCTCTACAACTCCAACGAGAAGGCGCTGGAGCGCGTGGAGCAGATCACCGGCAGGAAGGTGAAGTTCTACAACGTCGACATGCTGGATAAGGAAGCGGTGAACAGGATCTTCGCGCAGGAAAAGATCGACTCGGTGATTCATTTCGCGGGCTACAAGGCCGTGGGCGAGTCCGTGCGCAAGCCGCTTGAGTATTACCACAACAACATCACGGGCACGCTGAATCTCTGCGACGTCATGCGCAGCCACGGCGTGAAGAAGATCATCTTCAGCTCCTCGGCGACCGTGTATGGAGATCCGGCGTTCGTGCCGATCACGGAGGACTGCCCGAAGGGTCAGATCACGAACCCGTACGGGCAGACGAAGGCGATGCTCGAGCAGATCCTGACGGATCTGCATGTGTCGGATCCGGAGTGGAGCGTGGTGCTTCTGCGCTATTTCAATCCGATCGGCGCGCACAAGGCCGGTATCATCGGCGAGGATCCGAAGGGTATCCCAAACAACCTCGTGCCCTACATCGCGCAGGTAGCGGTCGGCAAGCTTGAGAAGCTCGGCGTGTTCGGGAACGACTACGATACGCCGGACGGCACGGGTGTTCGTGACTACATCCATGTCGTGGATCTCGCGAAGGGCCACGTCAAGGCGATGAAGAAGTTCGACGACGAGCCGCAGGTGCGCATCTACAACCTCGGCACGGGCAAGGGCTACAGCGTGCTGCAGGTGCTTCATGCGTTCGAGAAGGCTTGCGGGAAGACGCTCCCGTACGAGATCAAGCCGCGCCGCGCGGGCGACATCGCGCAGTGCTACGCGGATCCGTCGAAGGCGAAGGCGGAGCTCGGCTGGGAGGCGCAGTACGGCATCGAGGAAATGTGCGAGGACTCGTGGAGATGGCAGTCGATGAATCCGAACGGATATAACGATTGATCAAGAAAGAATGCGCTTCAGGGCCGCTGTGCATTTTCTGCGGATGAAGCGCACTTTTTATAAAAAAGGTCTGGACGAATCTGCTATTTTATGAGAGAATGAGTAGAAATTAAGTAACAAAATACATACTGAAAGGAGTAATACAATGATTTATTCACGCGAAGTAGAAGAGATGTGCCCGGTCGCTCAGGGCGTTCATCATGGCGCTGCTCCGATCCCGGAAGAGGCAAAATGGGTACAGGCAAAGGAAGTCAAGGATATTTCCGGCTTCACGCACGGCATCGGCTGGTGCGCACCGCAGCAGGGCGCATGTAAGCTCAGCCTGAATGTGAAGGACGGTATCATTCAGGAAGCGCTCGTTGAGACGATCGGCTGCTCCGGCATGACTCACTCCGCAGCGATGGCGGCTGAGATCCTTCCGGGTCTGACCGTACTGGAAGCGCTGAATACCGACCTCGTTTGCGACGCGATCAACACCGCGATGAGAGAGCTGTTCCTGCAGATCGCTTACGGCCGCAGCCAGTCCGCATTCTCTGAGGATGGACTTGCAGTAGGCGCAGGCCTTGAGGATCTCGGCAAGGGTCTCCGCTCTCAGGTGGGTACGATGTACGGCACGCTCAAGAAGGGTCCGCGTTATCTGGAGATGGCCGAGGGCTACGTCACGGGCATCGCTCTCGACGCAGACGATCAGATCATCGGCTACCAGTTCGTAAGCCTCGGAAAGATGACCGACTTCATCAAGAAGGGTGACGATCCGAACACCGCATGGGAAAAGGCGAAGGGCCAGTATGGCCGCGTTGCCGATGCAGTCAAGATCATAGATCCGAGAAAAGAGTGAGAGGGAGGTAAGGAAGAATGGCTTTATTTGAATCATATGAGAGAAGAATCGACCAGATCAACGCTGTCCTGAACAGCTACGGCATCGCTTCCATCGAAGAAGCAGAGAAGATCACCAAGGACGCAGGTCTTGACGTTTACAACCAGATCAAGGGCATTCAGCCGATCTGCTTTGAGAATGCATGCTGGGCTTACACGGTAGGTGCGGCAATCGCGATCAAGAAAAACTGCCGCAAGGCCGCTGACGCCGCCGCAGCGATCGGCGAGGGCCTTCAGGCTTTCTGTATCCCGGGCTCCGTTGCCGACACCCGTAAGGTAGGTCTCGGCCACGGCAACCTCGGCAAGATGCTCCTCGAGGAAGAGACGGAGTGCTTTGCGTTCCTCGCAGGCCATGAGTCCTTCGCAGCCGCTGAGGGCGCGATCGGCATCGCGGAGAAAGCGAACAAGGTTCGCCAGAAACCGCTGCGCGTCATCCTGAATGGTCTCGGCAAGGACGCGGCGCAGATCATTTCCCGTATCAACGGCTTTACCTTCGTAGAGACCGAGTACGATCCGTACAAGAACGAGGTCAAGGAGATCTCCCGCAAGTCCTATTCTGAGGGTCTGCGCGCGAAGGTCAACTGCTACGGCGCGAACAGCGTGCCGGAGGGCGTTGCGATCATGTGGAAGGAGAACGTGGACGTTTCCATCACTGGCAACTCCACGAACCCGACCCGTTTCCAGCATCCGGTGGCAGGCACCTACAAGAAGGAGCGCACCGAGGCAGGCAAGAAGTACTTCTCCGTGGCGTCCGGCGGCGGCACAGGCCGTACGCTTCATCCGGACAACATGGCGGCAGGCCCGGCTTCTTACGGCATGACCGATACGCTTGGCCGTATGCACTCCGATGCACAGTTCGCAGGTTCGTCCTCCGTTCCGGCTCACGTTGAGATGATGGGTCTGATCGGCGCGGGCAACAACCCGATGGTCGGCATGACCGTTGCGGTGGCTGTTTCCGTGCAGGAAGCGGCGGACGCAGGGAAGTTTTAAGCAGATCAGATCGGGTACAAATTAAGAATCCAGAGAATACCGCAACTGCAAGGGTTGCGGTATTTTTCTGCCTTAAAATCCGGAAAGGTTTTACAACGGCCTTATCTTATGCTAAAATAATCAGGAAATAAAAGGAACCATGCGGAAGTGAGGCGCTATGGACGGGCAGAGAAAACAGGAAGAGAGGCTTTTCTTTACAGCCTACGTTTTGTGGATGATATATGCGCTCCTCGGCATCAGCAGGTGGAGAACACTGCCGTACGTCGGAGACGTGAGAGAGTACATGGAAGCGGCCGCGTATCTTGTGCTGCTTGCACAGCTTCTGACACGGACAAGGTATACCGGAAGAGATATTGCGGGACTGTTTCTGATTGCGGCGGTCTGTGCGCTGGCAGGGCTGACGCAGTACAACGACCAGATCATACCGGCGACGATTTTTCTGTATTTTTCCAGAAATATTGACTATCGAAAAATACTGAAGTGGACATTTGTCATTCAGGCAGTGTTTCTGATAGTGACCGTGTCCGCCTCGCAGCTTGGATTGATCGAGGATGTCATCTGGAATGAGCAGGGACGCATACGGCACAGTCTGGGCTATGACTATTGCGGGTATCCGGCGCATCTGCTTTTGTTTATGACCTTGATGTGGTTCTGCATCAGAAAAAAGATTCGGATCGCGGACGGAATTTTCTTGCTTGTGCTGAATTATCTGATGTACCGCGTGACGGATTCCAGAACGGATTTTGTACTTGCCGTACTTGGAATCGCCGGGTATCATGTCTGGACAAGGAATTATCGATTTTCGTGGATCGACAAAGTACGAGGATTTGCGGAACGGTATGCTTTTGTTGTGCTAATGGTCGGAACGACGGCGATTCACCTTTTCTATCGGCCGGAGATCAACTGGATGCAGCGTCTGAACACAGCGCTCAACGGAAGGCTGGCTCTCGGGAACCAAGCGATCCGGACGTACGGATTTTCTCTTTTCGGGGAGGAGATACGCTGGTTCGGGCAGGGCGGCCTGAAGGTGGATCCGAATCGAGTCTACAACTATGTAGATTGCGCGTTCCTCAAGGAAATGCTGACGTACGGCGTGCTGTTCATGGCGGTTCTTGCATTCGGTTATTACCTGCTCGGAAGAAAAACTTCAAGAGAAAAAGACCATGTGCTCGGCTGGTCGATTCTGATGACTTTGGCATACGGCGTGTTCAACGCGCATTTGTGCATGCTGATGTTCAACGTATTTATTCTGGCGCTTGGGCGTCTGCTGGCGGATGATGAGGCGGGAGAATATGTGAAGCAGACGGACGGGCAGAAGAACGAACAGAAAAACGGGCAGAAGAACGAACAGAAAAACGGACAGAAAAACGGACAGAAGAACGAACAGAAAAACGGACAGAAAAACGAACAGAAGGCCGGGAAAACGCTTGGAATGCAGGAAAACGGCGGATTGCTTCACGCGTGCAAAGGCCTGTGCAGGAAGCTTGAGGAACAGTCGGACAAGTTTATGGCTGCGGTTGCGGACTGTCGGCCGACGCGAGCCGGTGAAAAAACCCGGCATTTTCTGCGAATCGTTGTGATGCTGGCTGTGCTGTGCTATGTCACGGCGATTCAGGGAGCAGGGGCCAATACGCTGTCAAAGTATGCGTCGATGCATATGTGGCTGGTCTGCGGAGCGCTTCTGGTACTGACGCTGCTGTGCTGCGAGGAGAACGGACGGAAACGCCTTTCGGGGAGCAAACTGCTTTGGCTGACGATCGCTTTTCTGCTTTTGATCTGCGTATCGGATCTTTTGGTTGAGAAGCGCTTTCGGTACGGCGGCTTTTATCTGCTCGCGTTCGGCGGATTGTTCTGCAGGGCGTGGTGCAATATGCGAAGACCCGAGCAGTTGATCGGAGAGCTTCGGTCTGCATGCAGGATCTGGTTTGTCGGCGTGCTGATGTGCTGTGTTTTCTTTGTACCGGCGTTTTTCGGAGTCTGTTATCCGGGAATATTTGTGAACGCGGGATATCTGGGCGTGAGCCTGCTGCCGGTGCTTGCCGTATTCCTGAGCGGCGTTTCCGGGGGAAAAAACGGGATCCCGGACGGGGTGTGCGCCGTTCTGGCGTTCTACCTGATATGGCTGAGTCAGCAGACGTTGGTATTTTTGGCTGCTGCGGGGCTGATTATGCTGTTTTTGGTTTTCCGTTTTTGCCTTTGGATACAGGCAGACGGAAAGGAAAAGGCGCGGCAGGCGTTGTGGGCGCTTTGCACGATCGCGGTTGGCGTGGCGGCTGTTTTCCTGCTGCGGGAGCTGCTGTACCGTATCGCCCCGCTTTTCGGAGACGGACTGGCTTATAAGAAAGAGGCGATTCAGGAGCCGATCATAGAATCGCTGTCTGAGGGAGGCTGGCTTTCCATGCTTCAGGACCGTCTCTGGAATTGCAAGGAGTATCTGAAGCAGATCAATCTGTTCGGACACAAGTACCTAGCGAAATTTGCGGGCAAGAAGCGCTGGGCGCAGAACAGCATCGCGATGAACGGCTTCCGTTACGGGGCTGCGGTCGGCGCGGCGTATGCGGCGATGCTTGCACTGTATCTGTGGCAGGCGATCCGGCTTTCTCTGCGGGAAAAGAATTTCTTCGCGCTTGGTGTTGCGGTTGCCTGTTTGGCTCCGGCTATGACAGAGGCGGTAGAGATGCCATTTATACAGATTGCGTGGCTTGGATTGTATTTTGGTCTGGCATGGATCCTCGTGTCGAACCGTAAGGAGAAGAAAAATGCAGTTTCTGAATATCGAAATCGACAATCTGACCTTTGACGAGGCGCTCGAACGAATTGACGAGCTGCTGCAGATGCGGGCAGGGGGCTATGTGGTGACCCCGAACGTGGATCATATTATACAGATTGAGAAAAATCCGGAATTCCGGCAGGCGTATCAGGATGCTGCGCTTGTGCTCACGGACGGTCAGCCGCTGATGTGGATTTCCCGCTGGCTGAACCGCCCGATCAAGGAGAAGATTTCCGGCTCGGACCTGTTTCCGCAGCTTTGCGCGCTGGCGGCTGAGAAGGGATACACGATGTATTTTCTCGGAGCGGCGGAAGGCGTGGCGGCGGAGGCTTCCAGACGTCTGGAACAGAAGAATCCGGGACTTCGGGTCATCGGAACATACTCGCCGGAGTACGGGTTTGAGAAAGATCCGCAGAAGGTTGAGAAAGTGCTTGCGGAGATCGAAAAGGCGTCGCCGGATATTCTGGTCGCAGGGCTCGGAACACCGAAACAGGAACTTTTCCTGCATAAATACCGCGAACGTCTGGATGGGATCCTTGCTTTTGGTATGGGCGCAAGTTTGGACTTCGAGGCAGGTAACGTCAGGCGTGCGCCGCGCTGGATGCAGAAGTGCGGGCTGGAGTGGCTGTACCGCCTCTGCAGGGAGCCGCGGAGACTGTTTAAACGCTATCTGGTTGATGACATGAAGATCTTTCCGCTTGTCTGGAAGTACAGGAAGCAGAAGAAAGAAAGGCTGGAATCCACATGAGGATCGCGGTTGATCTGACGTCGCTCGCCGACAATCTGTCCGGGATTGAGCGCTACGCGCTGAACATGGCGCTGGAGCTGTTGAAACTGAATACGCGGGACACGTTTGAGCTGATCTTCAAGGGTGAGGTATATCCGGATTTTCAGGCGTGGGAGGACAGTCCGAATGTGCATTTTCATGTCCTGAAACCGTGCAAAAAGCTGCCGTTCAACCAATGGCGCCTGCCGCGGTACCTGAATCGGCTGAAAGCGGATCGATATCTGTTCCTTGCCTTTCCGATGCCTGTGCTGCTTCGCGGGAAACACGTATACGGAACGATTCACGACATGGGGTGCTGGGACTGCCCCGAGACGATGAAGCGTCAGATGGTTTGGTATTTCCGCCTGTCATATCGGTGCATGGCGAGAAAAGCGGAGCGCATTATCACGATCTCCGAGTTCAGCAAGAAAAGAATTCGGACGCTCTTGAAGGCGCCGGAGGAGAAGATTGTCGTTGCGTACTGCGGACTGTCGAGACAATTTCAAACGATGGGAAGCGCAAAAGATGGGGCGAGACCGGATGTGCAGGGAAAATCGGACAAGACAGAGAGCGCTGGAGGATTGGAAAGTTCGGACGCCGTGAAAGAACCGGAAACTGCCCGCCTCAGAGAGAAGTATCATTTGCCGGAGCAGTATTATCTCTGCCTGTCTACGCTTGAGCCGCGTAAGAATATGCAGCTTTTGCTGGATGTATATCTGAAGCTGTATCAGGAGGGAAACATTCATACTCCGCTTGTGCTCGCGGGACGCAAAGGATGGAAGATCGACGAGCTGCTTGCCCGGGCGAAAGACGTGAAAGGCGAAACAACCGGGGCGGATCGGTTCGCGAAAGAAAAAGAACGGCAGATGCAGTTCGATGGAGAGCGAGAGCACGAGTGCGAAGACGACCCGGTGCGGGTGACCGGCTTCATCGAGGATAATGATCTGCCTGCGATCTACCGCATGGCAAAATGCTTTGTCTTCCCGTCCGTCTATGAAGGATTCGGGATCCCGCCGCTGGAAGCAATGTCGCAGGGCGTGCCGGTCATCGCCTCGGATGCAAGCTCGATCCCGGAGATCCTTGGGAATTCGGCAATCTACTTCAAAAATAATGACGCGGACGATCTGCGGCGCGCGCTCTTGCAGATGGAGCAGGGCGGATTTAAGGATCTGGAACGTCGTGTGGAAGCCGGACTGCGCAGGAGCAGAGAATTCTCTTATGAGAGAGAGGCCGGGAAGGTGATGGAGGCTTTACATGCAGAAGAACAATAAAAATAACTCGAAGAAAAACAAGGAGGATGTTTATGTATGTAAAATTACAAGAGATGTTGGAGAGAAACCATAGGATATCAAATTTGCGTTTTGATAAGGAACTGAAAAAAATATCTGATGAAACGAAGCAGGATTATGCGTCTTTGAAGGCGCAAAATGAAATTAATGCGAATAAAATAGTATCGAATTTGACTCATGAACTAGGAAATGAGATCGGTAATTTAGATGTTGACACACGAATTAAAATGAGTCAATGGCTAAGCGCATGGATTTATTATATCGCGACAGAGAAGCAGTTTGATTCAAAAAAGCTAATGACATACAAAAGGGGAGATATTGTCCATGTTAATTTCGGATTTAATGTACATAATGAATTAGGAGGAACGCATTATGCTGTTGTTGTAGAAAACGATAACTCTGCATCAAATGGAACTGTGATGGTAGTTCCGCTCAAATCGGCTGATTCTGAACAAGAAGCAAGAAAAGAAATATATGAACGCACAGATGTATATTTGGGAACTGGTATTGTCATTATGGGAAAAGGGAAAGATAAGTATACAATCGCCAAGGTTAATCAAATGCGTGCGATTGATAAGATGCGTATTTTAAAGCCGCGTAATTCAAAAAAGGATACGGTTTATCCGTTAGATTCTGAAGTGCGGAAAGAAATGCTTGATAAAATTGATAGAAAAATTTCTGAATTATATTTAAAGCCGAAGAAAACCGAAGAAAAATGAGATAACAAAAACCAGTTGACAAAGGCATAATAATGTATTAAAGTATAAAAGCATATATGTGTAATATCTTTATAGTTTGATTTGACGAGAATTTCCCGAAACGGGACTAAAAAATGATTTACTAAAAGGAAAAGTCTGCAGAAATGTAGACTTTTTCACGTTAGGCCAATTTTGTAATTCAAGGTTGTTTAAAAAGCAAAGGTCAAACTGCTATAGCCGAAATAAATAGCAAGCATGGCTAAAACAAAGGTATCGTGAAAAATGGCTAGTTGTATGTATAAGTTAAAACCTTATCTGAAAGACATCCTTCCCGCGCCGATCCGAAGAGCCGCCAAGATGACGGTGCTCAGACGTATTACGAATCAGATCGAACGCGCGGAAATCCTTCCATATCAGCCGGATATATATCCTCAGGGAATCAATCTGATCGGTCCGATTGACAGCGCGACCGGGCTGGGGCAGAGCATACGTCTGTTGGAGCGTGTCATCGCCCGCATAGGGCAGCCGTATCTGATCTATAATTTTGAGCAGAATACTCCAAACAAAGTAAACACAGATGCATACGCGCATGTCCTGCAGGATGAATTGAAGTACTCAATCAATATTTGGCATGTGAATCCCTCGGATTTTGCAAGAGCATATACGGCACTTGGACAGGGTGTATTTGACGGGCGGTACAATATAGCATTCTGGCTCTGGGAGCTTGAAGATTTTCCGGACGAATGGGTGCCATATATCCATCTTTTCAATGAAATATGGACGCCGTCGGAGTTTATCAGTGAGAGTATTCGTAAAAAAACGAACAAACCGGTATATACCATACCGTATTGTGTATCGGCCGAGACAGACACGCAGCGATACGGGAGATCCTATTTTGGATTGCCGGAGGATCAATTCCTGTTCCTGATGATGTACGATTCCCTGAGTGTAAGAGAACGGAAAAATCCGGAGGGAGTCATCAGGGCTTTCCGAAAAGCATTTTCTGCTGATCAACAGGATGTAGGACTTGTGATCAAGGCAAACTCCGCTTCTCAGAAAGAAATAGAGGAATTGCTAAGGCAGATGGATGGATACCGGAATGTCTACATTGTCAACCGAAATTTGCCGAAGATACAGGTGAACAGCCTGATTGCTTGTGCGGATGTATTTGTATCGCTGCATCGGGCAGAGGGCTTTGGATTGGTGCTTGCGGAGGCGATGCTGAACAAAGTGCCCACGATTGCGACGAATTGGTCTGCAAATACAGAATTTATGAATTCAGAAGTCGCCTGTATGGTAGACTATAGATTGATCCGGCTGAAAAAGGATATCTATTCATATAAACGTGGCTGCCGCTGGGCCGAGCCGGATCTGGACGATGCCGCCCGCTATATGGTACGACTGGCAGAGGATCCGGAATTCTATCAGAGAATCACAGATCAGGCGTATCAGTACGCGACGCGTAAGCTCGGAATGGATGCGGTGGAAGAGCATATAAGATATCGCATAGAGGAAATCGGAAATGGAAGATAAAAAGCTGCGCATTGCGCTGGTGAATCAGAGGTATGGGGAAGAGGTAAACGGGGGATCAGAGTATTATACGAAAAGGCTTGCAGAGCATCTCAAAATGTTGTATGATGTAGAAGTGTTAACCACAAAAGCTATGGATTATATGACATGGGAGGATTACTACGACAAGGACATCGAGAATATAAACGGTGTTACGGTGCGCCGCTTTTCAGTGGCGCATAAGAGAAATCTTTTTGGTATGAAGCTCTACTGGCGCATTCCCTATCACATTCCGTTTGGGAAAGCATTTTGGGAAGAGAGATGGATGGATGCGCAGGGACCGTATTGCCCGGATTTAATCCATTATATAGAAACACATAAGGATGATTATGCGGTCATTATTTTTGTCACGTATCTGTATTATCAGACGGTGAGAGGCGTGCCGGCGGCGGCTGACCGTGCGATTTTGCTACCGACCGCGCATGACGAGCCATATATCTATATGGATATATTCAAACGGCTTTTTCAGACGGCAAAGGGCATAATTTATCTCACGCCCGAAGAAAAGACATTTGTGGAAGAACATTTTTCGCTTTCGGGTAAGCCGAACTGTGTGACCGGAGCAGGCGTGGATCTGCCGGAGTCCATTGACAATATCAGATTTCGGGAAAAGTATAATATCCAATCAGAATATCTGATCTACGTCGGACGCATTGAGCCAAGCAAGGGCTGCAAAGAGATGTTCCGTATATTCGATAAATATAAGAGGCTCCATCCTGACAATCCGGTCAAGCTGGTATTGCTTGGAAAGAGCATTATGGACATCCCGGAGAGGGAAGATATTATATCACTGGGATTTGTCTCGGAGGAAGACAAGTTTGACGGAATCAGCGGCGCGGAAGCATTGTGGCTGCCCTCTCAGTTTGAGAGCCTTTCAATCGTAGTATTGGAGGCAATGTCTCTCGGCGTTCCGGTAATCGTCAACGGGAAATGCGAGGTATTAAAAGGGCATTGCCAGCGAAGTGGTGCTGGGTTTTGGTATCAGAATGCGGAAGAGGCTATACATGCAATTGATACTGTCCTAAATAATATTCGGCGGGAAAGTATTTATGAAAAGGCGAAACATTATATTGAAGAAAAATATAAATGGGAAATTATTATTGAAAAAATAGATAGGTTAATCAGAGATATTGCATCGAGCTGTAAAATATAAGGATTTAGGTGATTGTCTTATGATTAAGTTTTTTGATGGAAATCTTACTCAGGCTGATTCGGAAAATGTATTTAATAATGTGAATCGTTATATACTATTAAACTCTTCAAATGGAGTTCTAGATGACATAGCTGTTCTGAAAGATTTATTAGATGAACAAATTAATGATTTAAACAGATATGTCAATTCAATGGATTATTTATATAATATTGATCCAATATTATCGATAGATGCTTCAAATAAAATGAAGAGTTTTATAAAAAAAATCATAAGAAAAGTGATACAATGGTGTTTTTGCGATATGGTAGCTAAGCAAACAGAATTCAATACACATGTAGACCAGTATGTTAATTCTGAAGTTATGACATTAACAACAATAAGTGGTGAACTTAGTTTTTTGATGAAGAAATTATTAGAAAATGAAAACAAGATAAATAAATTAGTCGAGGATAATGTTAAAAATGAAAAATAAGGTGTCAATTATAGTATTAACATGGAATGGATTAACATATACAAAAAAATTTTTAAAATCGTTGTTCGGCAACACCGATTATGACAATTATGAGGTAATTGTTGTAGATAATTGCAGTACAGATGGGACAATAGAATACCTTGAGAGAATTGATAATATTAGGTTAATAAGAAATAAGGAAAACCTTGGATTTGTAAGAGGAAATAATATTGCATTAGCACAGATTACAGAAGGCGATGTGGTACTTTTAAATAACGATATGGTAATTGAACAAAAGGACTGGTTGACGATACTGAATAAAGTGGCTTATGAGAGGGATAATGTAGGCATAGTCGGTTGCCGATTAATAAATGATAAAGGACAATTATTGCATGCCGGAACATATATTTATCCGGAAACATTCTGGGGACAGCAGATTGGCGGTGGACAGAAAGATATTAATCAGTATACAGGCAATCGTGAAGTAGAAGGCATAGTATTTGCTTGCGCATATATAAAAAGAGAAGTTCTGGAGAAGTTAGGCGGACTTAATGAGGCTTTTTTTTCATATTTTGAAGATACAGATTTCTGCTTAAGGGCACGAGATATAGGATACAAAACGATATGTTGTGGTGAGGTGACGCTTACGCATTTTCAGAATATATCGACAGAGGTGAATGAAGTAAGCTTTAGCGATATTTTTTTAAAGTCGCAAAAATCATTTAAGGAGATATGGAAGAGTAGTCTGGAAAATAAGTATACAAAAAAAATGGCGTGGCATTCCATAATAAATTTTCCGTCTGGTTATGCAGTTTCTGCCAAAAACTTTATGTTGGCATTAGATAAACAGCATGTTGATATTCGGTATCAATACGTATATGGAAAAGGAACGCCATTTCCTGTCGACGAACCAAAAGTAAGTAATAATTATATAATCGATATTATCAGGAGAAGAAAATTTGATACTAATATACCGCAAGTGGTTTATGGACAGGGGGATGTATTTAAAAGAAACACGGGTATTTATAAGATCGGCTATACGATGTTGGAAACTACAGGTATACCAAAAGAATGGGCAGAGCAAGCAAATTCAATGGACGAAGTGTGGGTTCCTTCGAGTTTTAACGTAGAAACTTTTAGAAATAGCGGAGTAAATGTACCAATCTATGTGATGCCGCTTGGAATTGATCCTGATTTTTTTAATTTGAAAATTAAATCATACAAAAAGCATTCTAAATATACATTTTTATCAGTATTTGAATGGGGAGAAAGAAAAGCACCAGAAGTCCTTTTGCGAGCGTATACGGCTGCATTTAGTAAATCAGACGATGTCGTATTAGTTTGTAAGGTTTTCAACAATGATGGAAGCATAAATGTAAATGAGCAAATTAGAAAATTACAACTTCCATCAGATGGCCCGGAGATTATTTTCCTGTATAATTATAATATTCCGGATTATCAGATGTCGACATTATATCGGTCTGCAGATTGTTTTGTATTGCCTACGAGAGGTGAGGGATGGGGGATGCCAATCTTGGAGGCTATGGCTTGTGGATTGCCAACAATAGCGACAGGATGGAGTTCTCAGACTGATTTTTTCAATACAGATAATGGTTATTTAATAGATGTAAAGCGGTTTATAGATGCGAAAGCTAAATGCCCATATTACGAAGGGTTTCAGTGGGCAGATCCTGACGAGGATCACTTGATAGAATTGTTTAGATATGTTTACGAACACCAGGAAGAGGCACGTATAAAAGGAATGCGGGCAGCAGAAGAGGTTAAAGAGAGGTGGACATGGGAGCAGGCTGCCAAGAAGATGGTTACAAGGCTTGATGCAATCAGGTAATTTATAGGACAAATTAAAGCATTCAAAGCGGGGGAATTTTTACAATGCATAAAATAGGCGAAATATATTATTATCGTACTATGATTCAGAACTTGGTGCACAGAGACTTAAGAGGCAGGTATAAGGGCTCTGTTTTGGGCTTTGCTTGGACATTTTTAAATCCGCTATTGCAATTGATTGTATATACGATTGTATTTTCAAGAATAATGAGATCTGGAATCACTGACTACTACCTTTTCCTTTTTGTGGCTTTGATACCATGGATTTTTTTTAGCACATCTCTAACTGGAGGGTCAAGTTGTATTCTAGCGCAAAAAGAGTTGGTTAAAAAAATATATTTTCCAAGAGAAGTGTTACCGATTTCCCATGTAACCAGCCAACTTGCAAATATGTTGTTTTCATTAGTGGTTGTTTTTGCTGCATTGTTGGTTTCTGGAAAGGGCATAAAGATTAGACTTTTACCATATTTAATTCCGGTTATTTTGGTGGAGTATCTTCTGGCGCTAGGTATTGCTTTCTTGTCGTCAGCGCTGACAGTATATTTCAGAGATTTAGAGCATGTGCTGGTAGTGATTGCCATGGCGTGGCAATTTCTAAGTCCGGTCATGTATCCGATTGATATGGTTCCGGATGAGTGGAAGTCTATATTTATGCTTAACCCGATGAGTTCTGTTATCATTGCGTATAGGGATGTTTTGTACTATCAGCAGGTTCCCGCGTTAAAAACCTTAATTACGGCTCTTATTTTAGGCGCATTATTTTTGGCTGTTGGGTGGGTTTTGTTCGGAAGATTGGAAAAACACTTTGCGGAGGAATTATGATGGATACAGCTAATGCAATAGAAGTTCAAAATGTTTCTAAGAGCTTTAAAGTATATTTTGATAAAGGTCATACAATCAAAGAACATGTAGTATCAAGCAAAAGGAGACGATATGAGAATCGAGTTGTTTTGAAAGACATCAGTTTTTCTGTAAAACAAGGTGAGGCTGTTGGATTGATTGGGCATAATGGTTGTGGGAAGAGCACCACTCTTAAATTATTGACTAAGATTATGTATCCTGATAGTGGAATGATTAAGATGAAGGGCAGAGTTTCAAGTCTTATCGAGCTTGGAGCAGGATTTCATCCTGATATGAGCGGCCGTGAGAATATTTATATTAATGCTTCAATCTTCGGATTGGGGAAAAAGGAAATAGATCAACGTCTGGATGATATCATTGCCTTTTCGGAATTGGAAGAATTCATTGACAATCCAGTCAGGACATATTCGTCAGGAATGTACATGCGCTTGGCTTTTTCTGTTGCTATTAATGTTGATGCAGATATATTGCTAATTGATGAGATTTTAGCTGTTGGTGATGTAAATTTCCAGGCAAAATGCTTCGATCGATTAAGAGAGATTAAAGCCCAAGGGACAACAATTGTGATTGTATCGCATTCTTTAGGCCAGATTGAGCAGATATGTGATAGATCTATTTGGATACATGATGGATTAATTAAAGCAGAAGGTTTGCCAAGAGATATACATCCAATGTATTTGAGTCTTATGGGTGAACGCAGGCAAGAGATTGCAAAGAGAATGATTGTAAGAGAAAAAAAACAAATAAAAGATGAAATGAACGAGGAAGTTCAGGAAATAAGTGAAATAGAGCCTTTGAATGGATCCAATGTGGGGAAGACTAAAGATGATAAACGGTGGGGAAACGGGAATGCGAGACTTCAATATATATATATATTGGATTCGAAAGGCCAGGAACAGACAGTTTTTAGAACGGGTGAGGATATCCAGATTAAATTGATATATAAAGTAAATAAACCTGTTAAAGATGCTGTGTTTGGAATAAGCATATTTCGAAGTGATGGGTTGCTGTGTTATGGTACAAATACTAAAATTGAAAGATTTGATATATTTGATTTAAAAAAAGATAGTGAGGTTTGGTTTGACTTGAATAATTTCAGTTTGTTGCCGGGTGAATATTCAGTAGATGTATCAATACTTTGCGGAGATGGAATCTCAGTAGATTTTTATAGAGAAGCAATTCATTTTGAGATGATGTCGGAGATAAGTGATATGGGAGTAATGCGTGCACAGCATATATGGCATATGAATCCCTGATTTTTTGGAGGTAGAAAATGAGCAGTATGGACAATTTGTTTGATGAAATTAAACGCAATTTAGCAGAAGCAGATCAGGTAAAAAAGGTAGATAATATAGGAATAGCTACACAGAAACGACCGCATGGTTTTTTTATATTTATTAAAAAATTGATTTTAAAGTCTATAAAGTGGGCGATTTTGCCAAATCAGAATTTACAAACTCATTATAACGAGGAGATTCTTAAATCAGCAGTAATGATAGAGAATTATTTAGAAAAGAATATAGAGAATATAGAGAGTTTGCGAAAGCAGATTTTGCTACTTGAAAAAAAGGCCAATATTTTAAAAACATATACTGATTATGTAATGGAAAAATTAGGAGTCAATTGTGATCTGGCATTATTACAAGATGTAAATTTCGACTATTTTAAATTTGAAAATAAGATGAGAGGGAGCAGGGATGTCATTAAAAAGAGCCAGGAAGTGTATGTGCATTATTTTAAAGAAAATGGCGGAGCTGTGGTATTGGATTTAGGTTGTGGTAGGGGAGAGTTTCTGGAACTAATGTATGATAATGGTATAAAGGCTCAAGGGACGGATGTATATAAACCCTTTGTTGACTATTGTGTTAGACGCGGATTTAATGTAGAATGTTCTAATGCGCTGACATATTTGAGTGCTTTTCCGGATACATCAGTTGGCGGAATATTTATGGGGCAAGTGGTTGAACATGTTGGCAAGGATTATTTAATTGCACTTGTAAATATGGCATACAATAAATTAAAACCAGGATGTTTTTTAATTCTGGAAACTCCAAACCCACAGTCGCTCTCCACATATAAAGATTTTTATTCTGATGTATCACATAGCACGCCGATACATTTTGAGTATTTAAAAGAACTATTTCAGCAAGTAGGGTTTGAACATATTGAGCGATTTGAGAATCCATTTGCCTTCTGTGATAACTCGTTAGTTTTATTGGAGGGAGAGCAGATCGATAATTTAAAAGAGTTTAACGATGGAATAAAAATAGCGAATGAGTTGATTTTTGGCTGTAGAGACTATACTTTAATTGCCAGAAAATGATGCCAGGAAGAGAAGTGGGAATATTGAGAAAAAAGAAAATTGGGGTTTTATGTGCAAAGGTGCCATTTATTAGAGGGGGAGCTGAATTACATGTCGGAAGTTTGGTCTCGCAATTAAATATTCGGGGGTTTGATGCAGAATTAATTACGATACCTTATAAATGGTATCCGGAATATTCATTGTACGATTCTATGCTTGCATGGAGAATGTTGGATTTTTCGAATGGGAGTGATATGGAAAAGGACTTATTAATCCCAACAAAATTTCCTTCTTATGGAGTAAAGCATGACAATAAGATCGCATGGGTGATACACCAATTTCGCCAGGTGTACGATTTGTATGAGAGTACGTATGGGTATGCTGCACTTCCAGAAGGAGAGCGAATTAGAAATAATGTAATGAAATATGACAATATTACTTTAAGTGAGTGTAAAAAGATATTTTCTAATTCAAAGACAGTGGAGGAAAGAACAAAAAGATACAATGGATTAGATTGTGAAGCTCTGTATCATCCACCAAGCCTTGTTGGTAAGTATTATAGTGAATCATATAGTGACTATATTTTGTCTGTAGGTAGGCTCGACAAGCTGAAGAGAAATGATTTGCTTATAAGATCAATGTGCTATTGTGACTCTAAAATAAAGGCTATAATAGCAGGAAGAGGATATGAAATGCAAAGGCTTAAGCAACTTGCAGAGGAGTATGGAGTGGCTGAGCGGATTAAGTTTTTAGGATATGTTCCTGATGAAAAGTTACTTGAACTTTATGCAAATGCGTTTGCTGTTTTCTTTGCACCAGTGGATGAAGACTACGGATACATTACGCTGGAGGCATTTTTATCACATAAGCCTGTTATTACTGCAACAGATTCAGGGGGAGTTTTGGAATTTGTTGAAGATGATGCTAATGGATATATTTGTGAGCCTAAGTCGGAGGCTATTGGAAATAGAATAAATGAGCTTTACCATAGTAGGAGAAAATGCAAGGAGTTTGGGGAGATGGGGTATATGGCGGTGAAAGATATTTCTTGGGATCACGTGATAGATCTTTTGACGGAATCAATCAGGTAAATTTTCTGTAAGCAGTCGGGAGGAGCGAGAAATTGAAGCGTCGTGGAAGAGTGGCAATTCTTCAGACTATGAGGTCAAAGATTAGCGTAGAAGAAAATACAATAATAGATAATCTAATTAAGAATTTGAAGTTATATGGATTTGAAACGGAATTGATTTCGCTTCCGTTTCATACGCACACGCAACGTGCGTTATATAATAGTATGCTGTTGTGGAAATTGATTGATTTGCAAGAAAGCGACGGAACGAAAATAGATCTCATTATTTCCACAAGTTTCCCGAATTTCGGACTTGAGCATTCAAATAAAGTATGCTGGCTATTAGGATGTTCTCCGATAATGAATAATGTGGAGAGTAAAAAGGAGAAAATATATGACGAAGAGACTTTGCGTAGGATGAGGAATTACGGATATGTAGCATTAAAAAACTGTAATCGTGTTTATGCACGTACTGATAAGATATGTTCTCTTGTAAAAACGCAAAGTGATATACCCTGTGTTCCGTTATACCATCCACCTCGACTGGAGGGACAATATTTTTGTGACACATACGATGATTATATTTTAGTTGATATATGTAACTGTATAGAAACAGATGTAAGATTTATAATACGCGCTACGGCTAAATTTGATTTACATATTAATGTGAAAATAATATGTGAAAAGAAGCATGATGAAATATATGCTGCAGAAATACAAAATTGCGGGGTTAGTGATAGAATATTTTTCTATGCTGATGTCAGTGATGAAGAGATATTATGTTTGTATTCGAAAGCGTATGCAGTTATTACGTTTGAAGATTACAATAGATATCCAGAAAGCATGCTGGAAGCATTTATGTCTCAAAAACCTGTGATTTCTGTTGGAGCTATAGAAGATATGCCATCTTTTTTTGAAGCAGATTATAATGGATTTTTCTGCGAACGGGATGGAGAAAAGTTTGTAGAGTGTGTTAATTTATTGTTTCATGATAAACAGAAATGTAAAAGAATGGGAACTGAGGGTTATCAAAAAGTAAAAAGTATTTCTTGGGATGTAGTAATAAACTCATTGACAAATTTGAACTATTAAGGAGAGAAAAATGAAAATAGCTTATTTATCTCCGTTGACTCCGGAACGATCAGGCATTGCTGATTTTAGTGAAGAACTTGTACAAAAGTTGAATAATTATGTTGACATAGATTTATTTTACAATGATATCCCAGATAATCCGGATATATTTTGGAAATTCACTTGTATACCTATAGAGGAATTTGATCGACAGGAGATTCGGGATCAGTATGATCTATTTGTGTATCAGTTGGGCAATAATATTGATTTTCATCGAAAAATAATGGAATATGCTTTAAAATATCCAGGTATTATTGAAGTGCATGATTTCTGTATGTGTGATGCGGTAATTTTATTTTGTAAGAGTAAAGAGGCTTGTTTGGATTGGGTATTGAAAAGTGATGGTGAAGAGGCCAGAGCAAAATTAGATTATTTTTATACAAATGGCGGCTTGCCACCGTGGCAAGCAGACCCATGGCAAATGCCGATGCTCAGGCCATTTGTTGAAAAATCTAAAGCAGTAATTGTTCATACGAAAAAAAATAAAAAGAGAATACAAAAGCTGTGCAATGATGCTTTGATAAAAAACATAGCGCTCCATACATCGGAAATAGCTGATGATATTGAATTGTTAAAAAAACAAGCACGAAAAAGATTGAATATTTCGGAAGATATCATGATGTTTGGAAGCTTTGGACAAGCAAGTGCTTCAAAGCGCGTTAAGGAGATTGTAAAAGCGTTGGGCCGCTATAAGAAAGAATTTCCCAACGATGTATTTTATTATTACATTGTAGGAGAAGTGGTGAAAGAAGTTGGAATTAGTGAGTGCATAGTGGAAAACAATTTATCTGAAAATGTCAAAATATGCGGACATGTTAGTTTGGTTCAATTTGAAGAATATATGAAGGCGTGTGATTTTTGTTTGAATTTACGTTATCCATATCGTGGAGAGACTTCAGGTAGTCTACATAGAATGTTAGGATATGGTAAAATGGCATTTGTAACAGATATTGATTCTTTTTCAGATTATCCAGATTCTTGTACAATAAAAATTCCTTATGGAGAAAAGGAGTGTGATGCCCTTTACCAAGAGCTAAAGAAGGTACTGCAAGGGGGAACAAATTATCAAAAAATGGGCAGAAATGCATGGGAATATGCAAAGAAAAATCTTGATTTAGACAACAACACAAAAGAATATTATGCATTTTTTAGGCAATTTATTGACATGGAAGAAAAAATAAAAGAAATAATAGACCAAGCGTATGATGTTGAATTGAGAGAAATAGGCTATAGGACGCATCTTATGAAAAAAATGAAATGGTTTGAAGATCAATATAGCATTGAATAAGACTTTTTCTTAAAGGAAGAAGCAGAGAGATGTAAAATAAAGTCATTTATACCTTTTGAATTTTTGATAATTGCGAGATGAGATGTTTTTGGATTTACAGGTAATTTTCAGGAAAGCATAGGGATGATCTGATACACGGAGTGAAAGATATATGTTCGTATTATGAAAGATTTTAGTGGGTGGATTTAGATGAGTGGTATATGGTTGAAGAGGTAGATATTGAAAATGCAAATAAAATCAGGAAGTATTTGAAAGGGCGATAAAGCAGTATAGAAATATATAAAAGGATTGGGTAAAAGAATTAAGAATAAATATTAGAGCACAGAATACTGAGAGATATTGTGATTTTAAATCTAATTATATGATACACGCATGTAAACAGTGTATGTGAAAGGTATAGGATTATATAGCATTTTAGCAGGATCGATAAGGACGTAATAATTCGATCCTAATATTATAATAAAAGATATACTTGCAACCTTAATTATTATTTTAAGATAGTTTGAGAGGAGCATTTAGATGGAGACGGGCAAGTTTGAAGTAAAGAAGAAGGGATGTTTTGGAATAATTTTTTTTGTTTTATTGACTTTTTTTATGATAGTAGTCCCTTTTTTCTCCTTAGACGGTCTTCATATGGATTTTGATACGTATCCCGGGCTGGCAGGGGACGGAGCCTCTATGGCAATGCATATTAAGAGTATTCAGGAGAATGGATTGAGCGGGTTATATTATAATCCAAGAATCGGAGCCCCGAATAAAGGAAGCCATCTTGTTGATGCCACTGGTGTTGACTTCATGCTCGGACTTATAATTTGGTTGTTAGATAAAGTATTCCATCCAAGCACGGCAAGATTATATTATTATACATTGATATTTACCTTTGTTGCGATAGCATGGTCTATGTTTTTTTTACTGGAAAAGTTAAATATAAATGTTTTTATTAATTTTGTATTTAGTTCGTTGTATGCGCTGGGTCCCTATCATTTTTATCGTTATCTGAGTCATTTGGCAATAGGAAATGCGTTTACAGTGCCGCTTGCAATATTGCTATGTTTGTATATAGTCGGTGCTGTAAATGATGATACGAAAAAGAATAGGGTTCAGTATGCTATATGTGGGCTTATGGTGGGGCTTGGTTGCGCTTATTTCACTTTTTTTGCATTTATTATTATGGCAGTAGCTGTATTGATGAGATTGATTGCTTCTAAATCAATATGGCAAACTATAAATAAAATCTGGGTTTTTGCTATTACGGTGGTTGGTTTTCTTTTGTCACGCTTGCCAACTATTATTTTGAATATGGAAAAAGGGAAAAATCTGATAGCTTTTGTAAGATTGGCTGCAGAACAGGAAACATATGGGTTAAAAATAATCCAAATGCTTTTGCCTGTTTCATATTCAAAGGTAGATTTTTTGAGGAAAATGACAGCGGATTACAACGCTTCAGGGGTACAGCTTTCAGAGAACACGGCATCAAGTTTGGGTATAATAGCTTCGGTGGGTTTTTGCGTGTTATGCGGATTGTTTTTCTATTCTTTTTTCACTAAAAAAGCCTATGAAGATTTTGGGAAATTCAATTGGATACTGGTAGACTTTTTATCGGTTGCCACATTATCTTTAGTGCTTGTGGGTAGCATAGGGGGATTTGGGGAAATCTTTAATATGATAGTTACCCCTCAAATCCGCTGTTATAACAGGGCATCAATTTGTATTACCTGCTTTGGAGTGATTATAGTGGCATACCTTGTTAACTGCTTGTACCAAAGAAAAAGAAAGATAGCTGTTGTTCTAGCTGCTGTATTATTACTGATAGGCTTATATGACCAAGTTTTAATTAAAGATGCAAAGCATGAGCAAGCTTCTATGGTGGCGCTGCAGGATTCGTACGAAAAATTTTTTGGCAAGGTACAAACAGTGCTAGGTAATGATGCTATGGTTTATGAGTTGCCATACTTGGAATATCCTGAGGCAGGCGGTATTAATAATCTTGCAGATGGGAAGCACTTTGCAGGTTATTTGTTTACTGACGGCATTCGCTGGAGTTATGGAGGTATAAAAGGAAGAGACAAGAGGGCAGGAAACTTGAATATAGACAACGGGATGAGTTATGCTTTTTTGAAGAGATTACGTAAAGTGGGCTTTGATGCAGTATATATTGATATGGATGGGTATGTAGAGGGAGATACATCTGTGTTGGATTTTTATTACGGAACCGGAATTGAACCGCTTGTATCGGATGATGGAAAGCTGTACCTCTGGGATATAAGAGGCTTGGAAAATAGGGAAAACTAAATCTGGAGATACAACTGTGAATGCAAAAAACGGAAAGTGAGGCCGGTGGTTACTTATGATGCGTAGGGATATTTTATATATTGTCGTTCCGTGTTATAATGAACAGGAAGTGCTCCCTGAAACACAGAAAAGATTGACTGTCAAGATGGAAGAAATGATACAAAGACAGTTGATTTCAGAAAAAAGTCGAATAGTTTTTGTAGATGATGGATCTAGGGACTCTACGTGGGAGATTATTAAGAATTTATACGAGACAAATCCATATGTCATGGGGATCAAATCTTCCAAAAACAGAGGCCATCAGAACACGCTTTTAGAGGGACTTTTTACAGTAAAAGAGGACTGTGATATGGTTGTTTCCATGGACGCGGATCTTCAGGATGACATTGAGGTGTTGGATAAGTTCGTCGAAAAATATTACTCAGGCTGCGATATCGTATATGGGGTGAGAAGCTCCAGAAAGAAAGATTCATGGTTTAAAAAAACTACGGCAGAAGGTTTTTATAAAATCATGGAAGCAATGGGGGTAAATATTGTATATAATCATGCGGACTATCGTCTGATGAGCAGGAGGGCTATTCAGGAGCTGGAGGGTTTCAAAGAAGTAAATTTGTTTTTGAGAGGACTCATTCCGCTGATAGGGTTTCGGTCTGACATTGTGACTTATGAGAGAAATGAGCGCTTTGCGGGAGAATCAAAGTATCCGTTAAAGAAGATGTTATCATTTGCGGTGGATGGTATTACATCTCTCAGTGTAAAACCGATTCGACTTATTACGACGTTGGGCATTATGTTGTTTTTTGTAAGTATTGTTATGATGGCATATTATGTAATCGGTCATTTTATGGGACGTACTATTCAGGGATGGGCGACGCTTGTTGTGTCTATCTGGGGGATAGGCGGTCTGGAATTGCTTGCGATTGGCATTATAGGTGAATATATTGGGAAAATCTATATGGAAACAAAGCAGAGACCACGATTCATTATAGAAGAGTATCTCCGAAAATAAGAATATGGGAGAATTGAGATGGAGAACACAAATCATACTTTTGTAGTATGCGCATATAGGGAATCTCCTTACTTGGAGAAATGTGTGAAATCACTGCTTCGGCAGAGCGTACTGTCAAATATCATAATGACGACGTCAACGCCCTGTAAGTACATTGAGGATATTGCGGATAAATATCAAATTCCGTTATTTGTACGAGAGGGGAAAAGTGATATTCGGGACGATTGGAATTTTGCGTATGATCAGGCACAAACAGAGTGGGTGACGATTGCACATCAGGATGATTTATATCATAAGGATTATGTAAAATATTTTTTGCGGTTTATTGGTTATTATAATAAGCCGATTGCTTTTGTGTCTGATTATTTGCCGATCAAGGATGAAAAGATAGGAGACAGAGATATTAATTCAAAGATCAGACGAATTCTGAGAACCCCTCTCAAGAACAAGAGTTTTGCAGGGAAAAGGTTCTGGAAGAGAGCAGTACTATCTTTGGGAAACAGTATTTGTTGTCCGGCAGTAGCGTATCGAAAAACGGTACTTGGTGTCAGTTTTTTTACCTCGGACTTAAAATTTAATATAGATTGGGACACTTTTTTGAAATTGGCGGATATAGATGGCGCTATTGCTTATGCAGATTGCCCGCTGGTGTATTATAGAATTCATGATGGAGCGACAAGTAAAGAGTTCATTGAAACCCATAGGCGGGAAGCTGAGGACAGAATTATGTTTAGAAAATTCTGGCCGAATTGGGTTGTTGATATTATTATGGTGTTTTATAAAAAAGCTTATAATACGTATAATTAATCTCAATAAAATTATTTGGCTCATTTGCATTGTAAGTACTTTTAAATAAAAACTGAGTATGCTATGATGATTGAAGATGGAAATGCTCGCTTAGTTCAAAATAAAGAAAGTAGTGTAATGGAATTATGCAGTGATGGGGTATTCTTCTATATCGAAAGCGTAAATGCGGGAATATAACAAACTGGTAGCTGTATACAGATAGATTATTTTAATTATTCACCAAATAAATGGAGAAACGAATTTTGTTATATATGATCAAAGCGTATAAATCGGTAATCGATTGTTTTACATTGGCAGATAATGGGAACGGTTTGTGTATAGAAAGAAACTGAGAAGGTTATAAAAAGTTCAGAGAGGGGCAGTTCGATTTGTGTGTGGAGGGGGTGAGAACATGAAAGTAGTAATATTAGCTGGTGGACTTGGTACTCGTATCAGTGAAGAAAGCCATTTGAAACCAAAGCCGATGATCGAGATCGGCGGTAAGCCAATTCTGTGGCATATTATGAAGCTGTATTCGCATTATGGATTTAACGAGTTCATTATTTGTTGTGGCTATAAGCAGCATGTGATTAAGGAATGGTTTGCCGATTATTACCTGTTTAACTGCGATGTCACGTTTGACTTTGCGCATGGGAATGAAATGACGGTACACAATAACGAGTCTGAACCATGGAAAGTGACTTTAGTGGATACTGGTTTGAATACTATGACAGGCGGGCGCGTGAAGCGTGTACAGAAATATATCGGTGATGAGCCATTTATGTTGACCTATGGCGATGCGGTGGCGGATGTCAATATTAAAGAACTTCTTGCTTTTCATCAGGCACACGGGAAAATCGCTACGATATCTGCTGTTGTAGTGGCACAGCGGTTTGGTGTGTTGGGAATAGATGAAAATAACACGATAGGGAGCTTTCGTGAGAAAGCGGTAGGGGATGGAAGCCGTATTAATGCAGGCTTCATGGTATTGAATCCGCAAATCTTTGAATACATAGTTGGTGATGATACAGTATTTGAAAAGGAACCTCTTGAGAAAGTGGCCTCTATGGGAGAATTAAAGGCATACCGGCATGATGGATATTGGCAATGTATGGATACGAAGCGTGAGATGGAAAAACTGGAAGCACTGTGGGACAGTGGACAGGCGCCATGGAAGGTATGGACATAAGAAGATAAGGAGGATTTCCAAGGATGTTTGAGCATATGACAGAAGAACAGGCAAAACAGGAGATATTAACAGCAGTTACGGAATACTGTGATCGATTTCATAATCAAAAGAAGCCGTTTGAACCGGGCGATCGTATCAATTACGCCTCGCGTGTTTACGATCACGAGGAGATGTGCAATCTGGTTGATTCCGCTTTGGAATTTTGGCTGACCTCGGGCAGATATACGAGGGAGTTTGAGCAGGCATTCGCAAAATACCTTGGCGTTAAGTATTGCTCACTGGTGAATTCCGGATCCTCGGCAAATCTGAATGCATTTATGGCGCTTACGTCTCCGCTGCTGGGAGAACGCCAAGTGAAGCCAGGTGACGAGATGATTACGGTGGCGGCAGGCTTCCCGACAACCGTAACCCCGGCAATCCAGTATGGTGTAGTCCCAGTGTTTATCGATGTGATGATTCCACAGTACAATATGGATGTGACGCAGCTTGAAGCAGCGCTTTCCGAGAAGACGAAGGTCGTGATGGCGGCACATACGCTGGGAAATCCGTTTGATTTGAAAGAGGTAAAGGCATTTTGTGAGAAGCATAATCTCTGGCTGATCGAAGACAACTGCGATGCGTTGGGTACTGTATATACGATTGATGGAGAGGAAAGACTTACCGGGACGATCGGCGATATAGGTACGTCTAGCTTTTATCCGCCACACCATATGACGATGGGTGAGGGTGGTGCCGTGTACACGAACAATCCGTTGCTCCACAAATGCATCCGCTCTTTCCGCGATTGGGGCAGGGACTGTATCTGCGCGTCAGGACAGGACAACCTTTGCGGACACCGTTTTGACCGGCAGTATGGGGAGCTTCCGCTCGGTTACGACCACAAATATGTCTATTCGCATTTTGGGTATAATCTGAAAGCGACGGATATGCAAGCGGCGATCGGCTGTGCGCAGATCAGGAAATTCCCGACCTTTGTGGAGAAGAGAAGGCATAATTTTGACCGGCTTCGCGCGGCGCTTGCCGGGACAGAGGATAAACTGATTCTTCCGGAAGCGTGTGCATGTTCCAGACCGAGCTGGTTTGGTTTCCTGATTACATGCAAAGAAGGTGTGGATAGAAAGAAAGTTGTCTCTTATATTGAGGGATATGGCGTGCAGACGCGCATGCTGTTTGCGGGAAATCTGACGAAGCATCCGTGCTTCGACCAGATGCGTGCTTCGGGCACGGGATACCGTGTGATCGGGAATCTGGCAGTTACGGATCGAATCATGAATGATACATTCTGGGTCGGCGTATATCCGGGGATGACGGATGAGATGATTGACTATATGGCGCAGGTAATCAGAGCGGCAGTAGAAGATGGCTTTTGGGAGAATAACAATTGATGGGTAAGCGGAAGGTTAAAGTTGGTATCATAGGAACTGGTAATATAGGGACAGACATATTGATGAAAATTCAACGTTCCGAAATCTTGGAATGTGGAATTTTTGCTGGCCGTAATCCGGATTCATCTGGAATAAGAATTGCAAAAGAAATGGGAATAAAGACGTCGATTGACTCTATTCATGCGATAGAGGATGATCCTGATTGCTGTGATATTGTGTTTGATGCGACCTCGGCGAGCGTTCATAGAATAAATGCCCCCATCCTAAAGCAACTTGGGAAATTTGCAATTGATTTGACACCAGCCTGTGTTGGGAAAAAATGTGTACCCGTATTAAATATGCAGGAGTGTATGCAGGAGGATAATGTTAATCTGATTACTTGCGGTGGGCAGGCAACAATTCCTATTGTGTATGCAATTAGCCGAGTACATCCGGAAACAAGGTATTTTGAGATTGTAGCGACAATTGCTTCGAAGTCGGCTGGAGCCGGAACCAGAAACAATATCGATGAGTTTACACAAGCGACGCGGGATGCTTTGACTGAGTTCTCAGGTATTGACAATACAAAAGCAATTATTGTTTTGAACCCGGCTGAGCCGCCGATTACAATGCATAACACAATATATGCTTTGATTGATGATCCAAATATGGAACAAATAAGAAGAAATGTGAAAGAGATGGAGGAGAGAATTCGTCAATATGTACCGGGGTATAAGATTGTAATGGAACCAGTGTACGAAAATGGTCGGGTGACCACATCTCTGCAAGTGATTGGATTGGGAGATTATTTGCCCAAATATTCTGGAAATTTGGATATTATAACCTGTGCGGCAATAGAAATTGCAGAAAATTATGCTAGGCAAAGAATATGGGGTGATACAGATGTCTAGGCTGAAGCTTTTTGATTCGACATTGAGAGATGGCAATCATGCGGTTCAACATCAAATAAGTAAAGAGAATATTGAAGACTATTGCCTTGCGATGGACGGATCCGGGATGCATACGATTATCGTAGGACATGGAAATGGTCTAGGAGCTTCTTCTTTGCAAGTCGGGTTAGCAGGTATATCAGAGAGAGAAATGCTTCAGACTGCTAAAAAAAATCTTGAGAGAACGAAGCTTGGAGCATATATGATACCGGGGTTCGGGACAATTCATGATAATTTAATACCGGCAATTCATGATGGCGTAGAGGTCTTTGTCATAGGATGCCATTGTACAGAAGCAGATACAACAAAACAACATATATCTTTTCTGAGAAATGAAGGCAAAGAAGTATATGGTGTACTGATGATGTACCATATGGCATCGACAGAAAAGATACTGGAAGAAGCACAAAAAATGCAATCGTATGGGGCACTTGGAGTTATACTGATGGATTCTGCAGGCGCTTCTACTCCAGAACTTGTTCAGAGAACAATAAGTACACTGTATGATAATTTGCATATTCATGTTGGGTTTCATCCGCATAATAACATGGGAATGGCAGTGGCGAATGCATATACAGCATATCAAGAAGGGGCATCTATTATTGATGGGACACTTCGCGGATTTGGAGCTGGGGCAGGTAATTGCCAGTTGGAAGATTTCGTTGCGCTGATGGAAAAGTGTGGGATAAGAACAGGAGTGGATTTATATAAGCTGCTTGATGCAAGTGAAGAAGTTATGCCAAGAATTATGGGCAAAGAAATGGGACAAGATCCGTTGAGTATTGTTAGCGGGCAGAATGGTGTGTTTTCTGGTTTTAAGCTGCATGTTCAAAAGGCCGCGGCAGAGTTTTCGGTGGACCCAAAAGATATTTTTAAGGAACTAGGTAGAAGAAAAGCGGTAGCAGGGCAAGAGGATATGATAGTGGAAATAGCCGAAAAGCTAAGCAGACCGACAGGTTATAATTCTGGACACAATATGAACTATCAATTAGAATCACTATTATAAAAACACGAGGAGGAAAAGAAATGACAGTATCGGAATTTATATTTGATTACTATGCCAAGAAGGGTATTGACACAGTATTTATGGTAACCGGTGGACAGGCGATGTGGCTGAATGATGCCGTTGGAAAGAATAAGAATTATAATATTATTTGTACACATCACGAACAAAGTGCTACAATGTCGGCTGACGCATATGGACGAATCAAAAATAAACCTGCATTAGCAATTGTGACGGCAGGGCCAGGTAGCGTGAATGCGATGAATGGTGTTGTAGGTGGTTATACGGATTCATCACCGATGATTGTAATTTCTGGACAGGCGGCCTTGTCTTTTGTTCAATATCAAGAGGAGACAAAGATTCGTCAGCATGGAGTGCAGGGAATTAATATTCGTCCTTTAGTAGATAATGTGACTAAATATTTTATTACAATTGATGATCCGCAAAAAACAGAATATTATCTTGAGAAAGCCTATCATGAGGCAACAACAGGGCGTCCAGGACCGGTGTGGATCGATGTTCCATTAGATATTCAGTCGACGCAGATTAATGAAAAGTATATGGAAAAATATATCCCGGAGAAGCCTGTGGAAGGACGTATATCTCTTCGGCAGGCAGTTAAACATGCATATAAACTTTTGGAGAATGCAAAACGACCAGTTTTTCTGGTGGGCCAAGGGGTGAGTTTAGCGGGTGCGAGAAAAGAGTTTTATGAATTTGTGAATAAGGTTCGGGTACCGGTTATAACTGCTCGTTTAGGCATTGATTTGATTGAATCAGATAATGATCTTTATGTAGGGCGTCCTGGAAATTATGGAGAGCGTTCGGCAAACTTTGCTATTCAAAATGCTGATGTTATTATTTCAGTAGGCTGCAGAATGGCGTCGTCTCTAGTCGGACACAGCCCTCAGATGTTTGGCAAGCATGCATATATTTACGTTGTAGATATAGACCAAAAAGAATTGGATAAACCCGGCGTGAAAATTGACTATAAGGCAAGGCTTGATTGTAAGGACTTTTTTGCAAAAATGCTGGAAAGTGTCGGCGAGTATTCATTGCCAGATTACACAGAATGGGTGAAAATATGTAATACATGGAAGGAAAAATATCCAGTAGTTCTTCCAGAGTATAAAGACGAAAAACCAGTTAACTCGTATTATTTTGTTGACAGATTATCAAGGATTGCTCCAGATAATGCGGCAATATTGGTTGATACAGGTTCTTGCTTTCACGTGGCATGTCAGGCATGGAAAGTAAAGAAAGGACAGAAGTATCTGACTACGGGAGGATTATCTTCTATGGGTTATTGGTGTGCTGGTATGGGAGCGTGTATGGCTAATGATCGGAAAGAAACAATTGTCATCACTGGGGATGGGAGCCTGCAGATGAATATCCAGGAATTTGCACCGATTAAACATAACAATCTTCCGATTAAGGTTTTTATATTTAATAATAATGGATATTTGCTTATTCGGCACACACAACGTAATTTTATGGAAGATCGTTTTATCGGCGAGGGTCCTGACTCCGGAGTGTGGTGTCCTGATTCAATGAAAATTGCGGAGGCTTATGGAATAAAAGGCGTTAGGATAGAAAGCGTAGAAGAAGTAGACGAAAAGATTAAAGAAGTTCTGGAATATGAGGGTCCAGTGATTTGCGAAGTTATGACGCCGGAGTGGCAACTGCTGATTCCTAGGATTGCATCAGATAAATTGCCAGATGGGACATTACGTTCCAGAAATTATGAGGATATGTTTCCGTATCTTCCAGAAGAGGAAGTAAAAGAAAACATGATTGCAGAGAAGTAAATATTAAAGTATAAAAGCGATTGTGTTCAATTGAAAAGCGTGTTGTAGTAACGACTATAATTTGCATTTGAAATTGCACAGGTAAAAGTGGGCATCAAAAGTAAAATTTATGTGTTGGCATTGTAAGAAAGGCAATCTGCTTGGTCTGGCAGATTGCCTGAAAGTGTTATGCTTGAACTATGTAAGAGTGTTTGACTCTTCACGATAAAATTTATTATGTAATATGGCTTTATAGCTATGTCAGGGGGATGACGGGATATGGATCAATGCATTATAAAAGAAGACTTAGAAGATATTTATAGAAGAAATATACCGTGGGAATGTTTGAACAATAAGACTGTGATGATAACGGGAGCCTACGGGATGCTTGCATCTTATTTGATGTTTATGCTGATTTATTTAAATGAATGCAAAGGGATGAAAATTGATGTAATTGCGGCGGTCAGATCGAAAGAGAAATTTGAGAAAAGATTCGGAAATATTGAAAGATATAATTATATACGCCTATACACGCAGGATATTAACAAAGAGATTATGATTGAGGAAAAGATTGACTATATTATTCACGCGGCGAGTCTGGCAAGTCCTCAATATTATAGCGTATGTCCGATTGAGGTGTTAACTCCTAATGTTATAGCGAACTACTATCTTCTACAACTGGCGGAGAAAAAGAAAGTAGAAGGTTATTTGTTGTTTAGTACAGGAGATATTTACGGGGTAGTGGATAAGGCTTCCAAAATCAAAGAGTCGGATATGGGGACTATGGATACGCTGGATATTCATAATTGCTATAGCGAGAGTAAACGGATGGCTGAGACAATGTGTAAAGCATGGTACTGGCAGAAAAAAGTCCCGACGAGGATTGTGCGTATATGGCATACCTATGCGCCGACGATGGACACAGAAGGAGATCCGAGAGTATTTGCCTCTTTTGTTAATGACATTGTAAGTAATAGGGATATTGTGATGAAGAGTGATGGTAGTGCAAAGAGAAGCTTTTGTTATATTGCCGATGCAGTAGCTGGTTATTTTTTGGTTCTGTTATGTGGAGCGGACGGAGAAGCATATAATGTGTGCAATACGCAGGAGTTTTATAGTATCAGTCAACTGGCAGAGATATTGACAAGTATATATCCTGAGAAGAATTTGAAGGTAATTCGAAAAGAGAGAGAAATAACTGAGGCTTATACAGAAAATAGTGTAGCCAATTATGTCCCGCCAGACAACGAGAAGTTGAAACTTTTGGGCTGGGAGGCAAGGTACTCGGTGAAGGAGGGCTTCAAACGGGTGCTTGACAGTATATCAAAAGATTACTGATTATGTACGGAGGAGGTTGTAATGAAAAAGATAAGTATGTTGATTCCGACCTACAATGAAATTGAAAATGTAGAGGAATTAAGCATTGCGATAATAGCAGAGCTTGAGAAGCTTCCACAATATGATTATGAGATTATCTTTATTGATAATGATTCTGTTGATGGTACGCGGGATAAATTGCGAGAGCTTTGCGGTCAAAATCGAAAAATAAAGGCAATACTGAATGCAAAAAATTTTGGACAGAACAATTCCCCGATATATGGATTGACTCAGACAACTGGAGATTGCGCAATACTGATGTGCGCGGATTTCCAAGATCCGGTAGACATGATCCCGAAGCTTATAAGCGAATGGGAAAATGGCTATAAAATTGTGAGCGCAATTAAAACAACAAGTAAAGAGAATAAGCTGATGCGATTCTTGCGGACTTGTTATTATAAGATGATTAAGAAGTTTTCAGAAGTTGAGCAGATTGAGCATTTTACTGGTTTTGGGCTGTATGATAAGTCTTTTATACAAATATTGAGGGATTTAGAGGATCCGACCCCATTTTTGAGAGGAATTGTTGCAGAATTAGGGTACCGGAGAAAAGAAATCCCTTATGAACAGCAGAGAAGGAAAGCAGGAAAATCCAAAAACAATTTCTATTCATTGTATGATATTGCGATGCTCAGTTTTACTTCTTATACGAAAATAGGGCTTAGATTAGCAACTTTTGTGGGATTTGCAGTTTCCGGGATTAGTTGCGTTATAGCGGTTATTTATTTGATTTTGAAGCTTACTCACTGGAACTCCTTTGTTGCTGGTACGGCGCCTATCCTGATAGGGATGTTCTTTCTGGGAGCTGTGCAATTAATATTCATGGGATTTATAGGGGAGTATATCTTAAGCATTAATCATAGAGTTATGAAACGCCCATTGGTCATTGAAGAGGAACGTATTAATTTTGAACCTGAATTGGATTTGGGGGAACAAACTGCCGAATTATAAAGATTAACGTAATTAATGAATATGTAATATTATATTTGGAAAGGGAAATGTGATGATTGAATATACTAAAAACTATAGAAAACGAATCATATTATTAATTAATATCTTATTGCTATTTCTTTTTTTTATATCATTTGTGCAGTTGGATATTTTAATTACAACAAGGCATGGGATTACATTCTGGAATGCATTGTTTGCGGGAAAACTTAGAGACTTTTATGTAATGAATGAAACTGCTTTGATAAGTCAATCATATGCGGTGGCACATCCTGCGGTTTACGACATTCCTATATATTTACTTTTTGCTGTTTGGGATTTTCCATTATGGTTATTTGAAAAAATGACAGGGATGGGTGCTCTGGATACGGTTATAGGAATTCTTTGGGCAAAAAGTATCATTTTGCCGTTTTTGGCTGCTGATTTTTGGGTGATATATAAAATTGTATATAAAATTAATCCAGAGGAACATTTTTCAGTGGATATGTTGTTGATGTGCACAAGTTCATCGTTGTTATATGTTCCCTGCTTTGTTATGAATCAATATGATGCAATCGGTATACTATTTCTTCTGTTAGGGGTCTACTATTATATCTCTGATGACAAAAAGAAGTATCTTTTTTGGTTTTCTGTTGCGGTTACGTTTAAGATGTTTGCACTCTTTGTGTTCATTCCGTTAGTTTTAGCAAAGGAAAAGAAGATTATTTCTATTTTTATAAATCTTGTATCAGGGATAGCCTTTTTATTTCTGTGTAAAAATGTACAAAAGTTTTTCTTTGTAGTTAGTGATGCTGGTGTTTCATATTTAAAAAATCATTTATTACCATTCATTTTTCAGGGACAGATTAGTTTTGTCTATGGAGCATCGTCTATTTTTATAATATGCTTTGTGCTTTTATGTTTGTATGCATACTTTATAGTGCGCCCTGAACAGATTGGAGAAATGAAACAATGGGTAGTATACATTGGCTTTTTAGGTTTTTTGGTTTTCTTTGTAACTAGTATGACGCATCCACAGTGGAGCATCTTATTACTGCCGTTTAGTTCTCTATTGGTTTTTGGCTGTGGAAAGTCGGATCAGAAGGTCGGGTTATTATTGGACACTGTTTTTTCGGCGGGCTTATTACTCGCAGAGATTATACAATTTGGTGAGGTCTTTAGTATAAGAACAGGTGTGTATTTATTGCCCGGGAAGCTGTTTTACGACGGGAAAACCAATCTGGATTATTCTGTTAGAGATCTTTTGGCCAAACATATTACGGGTATTGATATCGGATATATAAACCTTATTGGAGGCGGAATATTTGTAGCAGGAATTATTTTCTTTGCGTATTGGGCTAAACCAAAGATGAAAGAAAGGGAATATGCAAAAATAGAGATATCTTTTGAAAATATAATACTTATACGTATGATTATAATGCTGATGCTAGGGGCACTATTGTTTTTGCTTTTTAGAAGTTGATTTTGAATATTTGCATATATGTAATTTAGTTACACGAATGAGAGATATAGATGCATAGGAGAGAAAACTGTTATGAAGTATAATTTTGCATTTTATAATCAAAAAAGAATTTTAATTACCGGTCATACCGGATTTAAAGGCAGTTGGATGTGTAAGCTTTTGCTTGGGATGGGTGCAGAAGTGACCGGTTACTCTTTGGAGCCGCCGACGGATCCCAGCCTTTTCAAGTTGTGCGGCCTTTCGAAGCAGATGAATTCTGTGATCGGAGACATCCGAGATCTTGATAAACTGAAAAAAGTGTTTGAAGAGGTCAAACCGGAAATCGTGATTCATATGGCCGCTCAGCCGATTGTGCGCGATTCTTACAAAAATCCGGTATATACTTATGATGTGAACGTGATGGGAACTGTGAATATCATGGAGTGTGTGCGCCTGTCAGACTCGATGAAATCCTTTGTAAACGTGACGACGGATAAGGTGTATCTGAACAGAGAATGGGCGTGGGGTTACCGGGAGAATGAAGAGCTGAACGGTTATGACCCGTATTCCAATTCTAAGTCCTGTTCAGAACTTGTCACGTGTAGTTATAAGAATTCCTTTTTCGAAGGGAAAAATGTGGCGATTTCGACCGCTCGCGCCGGCAATGTGATCGGAGGCGGCGATTTTGCGAATGACCGGATCATACCGGACTGTATCCGTGCGGTTCAGGCAGGCGAGGATATCATTGTCCGCAATCCGCATTCAACGAGACCTTATCAGCATGTGCTGGAGCCGGTCGCGGCATATCTGATGATCGCGCAGAAGCAGTACGAGGATATGACATACGCAGGAAATTACAACGTGGGTCCGAATGATACGGACTGCTGGACGACAGGAGCTCTGGTCGATTTGTTCTGCGATAAATGGAATCAGGCAACGGGAGCAAACATTATATGGAAAAATGTGTATGACGGAGGGCCACATGAGGCGAACTTCCTGAAACTGGATTGCTCAAAGATAAAGAATGTATTCGGCTGGCAGCCGCGCTGGGATGTGACAACCGCGATGGAGAAAATCGTGGAGTGGTACGGGACTTATATTGAGCAGGGCGATATGAATGCATGTATGGATCGACAAATCAAGGAATTTTTAGGCAGGTAAACAGCGAGCGGAGATGACATAGTGAATAATTCGGGAAATGTATTATGGAATTTTGTTGAGAAAGTCGTTTATGCTGTGATGCACTTTTTGTTTAGCATTGTAAGGAAAGAATTATCGGATGAGACATTCGACGCTTTTATGCAATTTGTAAAGTTTGGAATTGTAGGTGTCAGCAATACGGTGATATCGTATTTGATTTACGTTGTATCTCTTATTGCTTTCAAGAAGTTTGGCTGGTTTTCATCATGCGATTATCTGGTGTCACAGATCGTTGCATTTATCCTCAGTGTGCTCTGGTCGTTCTACTGGAACAATAAAATGGTTTTCATTGTGAAGGAAGGACAAAAGCGGAACATGTGGAAAGCGCTACTGAAGACTTATGTATCTTATTCGTTTACAGGATTGTTTTTGAACAGTATACTGATTGTTTTATGGGTTCGCGTACTGGGAATTTCGGAATTTCTGGCTCCGATCATTAATCTGCTGATCAGCGTACCGATTAATTTCTTAATCAATAAGTTTTGGGCGTTTCGTGATAGAGCGTAACGAGGGGGGATTTTTAAAGTGCAACGAGGAAAGGGAAACACTGCAGATTTAATTGGTTGTGCTTTGCTTATTCTTTTAGCTTTTTTTCTCGTTGTGAAAGCGTATTTTGGACAAGTGTATTATGGAGAAATAGATTCGAATGCGTTGCCGGTTATTTCCCTGCAATATAGGGGAAGCATTTTTATGCAACAATCGGATATAGAACTAGCTCAGAAAGATTTTCCAAATTTGTATAAAAAGATTAAAACTTATGAAGACCTGAGATGCTCAAAATTACTTAAGATATCAGAAGATAAATGGATGGCATATTACTTTCCTATCTATCCTTTTCTATGTATCCCTGTAAAACTGTTTCTTAATCTTATAGGTGCGAATCAAGAAAGATGTTTTGAGATTACCAATGTGTTATTGATAATCGGTGCATTATATTTCGTATTGAAAAGACTAAAAGGAAACTCAATGCAGAGATTGCTTGCGACTATTATTCTTGCTTTATCTCCGGCGGTATTGTTTTATGTAAATTATATATGTTATGAAGTATTTGTTTTTGCAATGCTGATAATTTCGCTTGTCCAATATAGCAATAAGAAATATAAATTAAGTGCGTTTGCACTAGCGCTCGGAGGTATGAGCAATCCTGCCGTAATGGCAGTTGGAATTGTGATGGTATGCGAATATCTGGGCAAAATTTTATATAATAATAAGGGTATAAAAGTTATTACTATTATCAGAGATAATTTTAAAGAAGTATTTCTATATGGATTATGTTATGTACCCTGTCTGATTCCATTTCTAGTTCAAAGAATATATCTGAAAGCATCCGTATATGGGATAACTTCAAACGGACTACAGGGATCAACAGGGAGAGCGTTGGCATATTTGTTTGATCCAAGTCTTGGAATATGTTCGTTTGCACCGCTGGCAATACTAGCTTTTTTTGTTTTAGTTATTGTGGCGATAGTAAGAAAATGTTACCATGCAATAGTCTGGCTGATGTTTCTTGTTGGAACAGTAATGGCAGTTTCTTTTATGACACATATTAATTGCGGCATGGTGTATTGTGCAAGATATGTAGCGTGGATATATCCGATTGTACCGGTATTTCTTGCTACGGAGGGATTTTACATATTGAAAACAGTCTGGAGTAAGCTGGCTTGCTATTGCTTGATCATTATATCGACTGTTGCGATTATAAGTATGAATTATGGGGTGCGTTTATATTATTTTAATAACTGTACGGAATGGTTGCTCAATTATGTGCCGGGATTGTATAATCCACTTAGCGCCACATTTTATTGTCGCACACTTCATGAGGATGGCGGATATTCACATACAGAGCCTGCCTATCATAAAAATGCAAGAACGGATGAAATTACAAAACTGATTTACAAAGCAGACGATGGAAGTAAGGAGCAGATATTAAATGATGTAACCGGAGACAAGGATAGTTTATATTACTTGGAGAAAGAAATAGATAAGTATGGATCGGATGGAAGATTTCACTATGTTAACTTTCCATCGTGGACGAAATACAAAATATTTGAAAAGGACTTATCTGAAAAGGAACATTTAGTTGAGAGTACAATCTTATTGGATGAACGAAATTTTCACTTAAACTTGGGGCACAAAAAGCAAAAGATAAAGAAACTACAGAAAAAACGATTTCCAATCGAAGTAAGCGCTGACACGTTCTACAAAATTGAGCTTGAATTGGCGGAAGATTTTGACTTTTCGCAAGTGCAGGGATTTAAGGTTGAATTTAGTGGAGAAAATTTTGATAATGAGCAAGCGAAAGAAAGCGGTTTTTTAGTAAACGGAAGATATGATTATACGATCTACTTTAATTCGGGGAAGATAGGAGAAACCCCTGAAAAAGTGTATGTCAGAATCGTTGCGAAAACAAAAAGCATGATGGATGCCTCTTTGAATATCAGAAAACTTTGCATTACAGAAATGAAAAAAGAAACATAGGAAAAGCGGTTGCTTATATAGGGGGGGAGGGAAGGCATTGCCTTTTTTTCTGTATAATGGTATATTATGTGCAGGATGCGTAGGATGGAGTCTTGATGCAGACGAAATTATATATCGTTGTTCCGTGTTATGAAGAAGTACTCCTGATCACGGCTAATCTGTTTCTTGAGGAGTTAAACGATCTGATTTCAAAGAATAAGATCAGTGATGAGAGCCGTATCTTGTATGTCGACGATGGCAGCAGGGATACGACATGGGAGCTGATCCAAGACTTTGCGAAGCGGGATGAGCATTTTTGCGGTATTTCTCTGAGTAGAAACCGTGGGCATCAAAATGCGATTCTGGCAGGACTCATGGAGGCGAAAGACAGAGCGGACATCACGATATCGATCGATTGCGACGGACAGGACGACATCAAAGCGATGGAACAGATGATAGATGAATATCGCAATGGAGCAGAAATTGTCTATGGTGTGCGGAGTGTGCGGAAGAAAGATTCGCTTTTTAAACGATTTACTGCGGAGGTATTCTATGGACTGATGAACGATATGGGGGCTGAGGTCATATACAATCATGCGGATTATCGACTTGTTTCCGCTAAAGTATTGAAGGAGTTTGCAAATTTCAGGGAAGTAAATCTTTTTTTGCGGGGAATGTTTCCGCTGGTCGGATTCAAGAGTACGAGCGTGTACTACGAGCGCCGTGAGCGGCTTGCAGGGAAGAGTCATTACCCGCTGCGGAAGATGCTGGCGCTGGCGTTTGACGGGATTACCAGCCTGTCGATCCGGCCGATCCGGATCATTACGAGCCTTGGCGTGGTCGTGGCGATTGTGAGCTTTATTCTGGTGATCTGGTCGATCGTGCGGGAACTCACGGGTGGCACGGTGCCGGGCTGGGCGAGCATGACGTGTATCATTTCATTTCTGGGCGGAGTACAACTGATCTGCATGGGTGTGCTTGGGGAATATATCGGGAAGATTTACATGGAAGTGAAGGGAAGACCACGATACATTGTCAGTGAGCGAACCGGGGATAAAGAGACAGCAAACAAGGTCGATGAAGCAGAGACTAATAAAAATAAGGAGATCATACAATGAAAACCACAGCACTTATCATGGCGGGCGGGCGTGGAGAACGCTTCTGGCCGCGTAGCAGGAAAAACCTGCCGAAACAATTTTTGTCGCTGACAGACGACGGAAAGACGATGATTCAACTGACCGTAGAGCGGATCCGTCCGTTGGTGGAGCTGGAGGATATCTATATTGCGACGAACGAGAATTATAAAGGACTTGTGCTGGAGCAGCTTCCGGGACTTCCGCAGCAGAATGTTCTCTGTGAACCGGTTGGGAGGAATACGGCGCCGTGCATCGGGCTCGGGGCGGTTCATATTGCGAAGAAATATGAGGATGAGGATGCGGTGATGTTGGTGCTCCCGTCGGATCATTTGATTAAGCGTAATGACGTCTTCGCGAATACTTTGCGCGCGGCGGTCGATGTGGCAATGGCAGGAGACAATTTGGTGACGGTCGGCATCACGCCGAACTATCCGGAGACCGGCTACGGTTATATCAGGTATAACAAGGAAATCCGGCAGAGTGAATCTTATGCGGTGGACCGCTTCGTGGAGAAGCCGGATCTTGAGACGGCGAAGCAGTATTTGGCGGAGGGAACATATCTGTGGAACAGCGGCATGTTCGTGTGGAAGCTCTCTACGATTCTGAAGAATTTTGCGAAATATCTTCCGGAGACGGCGGCGGGACTCGAGAAGATCCGGGCGGCTGTCGGCACGCCGCAGGAGGACGCAGTTCTGCAGGAGGTATTCCCGGGCTTTGCATCCGAGTCGATTGACTATGGGATCATGGAGAAAGCGGAGAATATTTTTATCCTGCCGGGGGATTTCGGCTGGGACGATGTCGGCTCATGGCTTGCCGTGGGGCGAATCCGAAAGGCGGACGAGCAGAATAATGTGATTGTGGGGAATGTCGTCTCGGTGAACAGCAGAGATTGTGTCATTCAGGGCGGGGAAAAGCTGATTGCCGCGGTCGGGCTTGAGGATATGATCGTGGTGGACACGGAGGATGCAACGCTGATCTGCGCGAAGAACAGCGCAGGGGAGATCAAGAAGGTGCTGGAGCACCTGCGCAGTAGCGGTCGGAATCAGTATATATAGAAAATGATTGCCTAAAAAGGAAAGAAATGCTATACTACAAAGAGTTGCAAGAGCTGCGGAACAGAAAATACGGGAAGCAGCGCGCCATGCAGGGAAAGCAGAAAGACAATAGTAAAGAAAAAGGGCAGTAGAAAACAAGAACGAAGGAGACGACAATGAAGAGAGCACTTATCACGGGTATTACCGGACAGGACGGTTCTTATCTGGCAGAGCTTCTGCTGGAGAAGGGGTATGAAGTATACGGGATCATGCGCCGCAAAAGTGTACTTGATTATGGTAATGTAGATCATATTAAAGATATAATTCATTTTATTTATGCGGATATGACAGATCCAGTCTCTTTGATTTCGGCGATGCGGATCTCGCAGGCGGATGAGGTCTACAATCTTGCCGCGCAGTCGTTCGTGACGACGAGCTGGGAGCAGCCGCTGGCGACGGCGGATATCGACGCGCTTGGTGTGACGAATATGCTTGAGGCGATTCGCACGGTCAAGCCGGAGGCGCATTTCTATCAGGCATCCACTTCTGAGATGTTCGGACTGGTGCAGGAGATGCCGCAGAAGGAGACGACGCCGTTCTATCCGCGGAGCCCGTATGGGGTGGCGAAGCTCTACGGACACTGGATCACGAAGAATTACCGTGAGAGCTACGGACTCTTTGCCTGCAGCGGAATCCTTTTTAACCATGAGAGCGAGCGCCGCGGCAAGGAGTTTGTTACGAGGAAGATCACGAATGCGGTGGCGCGGATCAAACAGGGCGTGCAGGACTGCGTAGAGCTGGGCAATCTGGATTCGAAGCGTGACTGGGGACATTCGAAGGACTATGTGCGGGCGATGTGGCTGATGCTGCAGCAGGACAAGCCGGACGATTATGTGATCGCGACGAACGAGACCCGGACGGTGCGTGAGTTTGTCGAGACGGCGTTCCGGCATGTCGGGATCGACGTTGAGTGGTCCGGCAGCGGAGTGGACGAGATCGGCCGCGACAAGGCGACCGGAAAGGTGATCGTCAAGGTGAACAAGGACTTCTTCCGCCCTGCGGAGGTGGACGTGCTGCTCGGCGATCCGTCCAAGGCGGAGACGAAGCTTGGCTGGGTGCGCGAGATTCCATTCTCCGAGCTGGTAGAGCGTATGGTGAAGAACGATATGGAGCTTGTTGCAAAGGAGATCAAGGCCGCTGCGCTGTGAGAAGACAGGGGCTGATACAGGGCTGCTATGCGGACAATCATCGATTGCCCTTGTGGCAAGCCCTGTTTTGACGATAAAGAGAAAGGGTATGCGATGAAGAGAGCATTAATTATCGGGGCGGCGGGGTTTGTAGGCGGCTATTTGATCCGGCAGCTCAGAGAGGACGGATATCAGGTGACCGCGACGAAGATGCCGCATGAGACGATCCCGGGAGACGGCTTTGACGTCCGCGATCTGGATATTTTGGATCGACAGGCGATCGAAACGCTCTTGAACGATTTGCGGCCGGACTGCATTTTCCATTTGGCGGCGCAGAGTTCGGTTTATCTGTCGTGGAAGAATCCGGGACTTACGATCGATGTAAATATCAAGGGCAGCGTGAACGTGATGGACGCGGTTCGCTTTCTGGACTATAAGCCGCGCGTGCTGTTGATCGGTTCCGGGGAGGAATACGGGCATATCGCGTCGGGGGAGACGCCGATCGCGGAGACGAACGCGGTCCGCCCGGGTAATATCTACGCGGCGACAAAGGTGTGTCAGAATCTGATCGGCAGGATTTATGTGGATGCTTATGGCATGGAAATGATGTCTGTCCGTGCATTCAACCATATCGGGCCGAATCAGGCGCCGATGTTCGTCGTGGCGGATTTCTGCAAGCAGGTTGCGGAGATCGAGCAGGGTTTGCATGAGCCGGTTATCCACGTGGGAAACCTGAGCGCGAAACGGGATTTTACGGACGTGCGCGACGTCGTGCGGGCGTACAGCATGCTGATGGAAAAGGGCGTCCCGGGCGAGACTTATAATGTGGGAAGCGGACACGCGGTGGAGATTAAAGAGATCCTTGAGCGAATTCTCGCGCTGTCGAAGACGGGGATCACCGTGGAAGTCGATCCGCAGAAATTCCGTCCGGTCGATGTGCCGATCATAGAGGCGGACACGCGAAAGCTGCGGGAGTGCACCGGCTGGGAGCGCCGGATTTCGCTGGAGCAGACACTGCAGGAAACTTTGGATTATTGGAGGACGAACACAGTACGCGGCAAAGAGGCGTGACAGAAGGAAGGCATTTGTCGGTCGCAAGAGTGCGGTTTGGTTCGTTCGCCGGTTTGCCGGAGCGAAACGATAAGTACGATGCGCGGAAAAGGATGGGAGAACAGAAATGGGATATAGAGAAAAATATGATTACTGGCGTACCGACGCATATTTTGACGAGGAGACGAAAGCAGAGCTTGCGGGTATCGCAGGCGATGAGACCGAGATTGAGGATCGCTTTTACCGGGATCTGTCGTTTGGCACCGGCGGTTTGCGCGGCGTGATCGGAGCCGGGACGAATCGTATGAACATTTATACGGTGCGCAAGGCGACACAGGGACTTGCTAACTTTATCCGGATGGAAAACGGACAGGATAAGGGTGTGGCGATCGCGTTTGACTCGCGCAGGATGTCGCCGGAGTTCGCGGATGAGGCTGCGCTGTGTCTGGCGGCGAACGGGATCAGAGCTTATGTGTTCGATTCGCTGCGGCCGACGCCGGAGCTGTCGTTCACGGTGCGCGAGCTGGGATGCATCGCCGGGATTGTGATCACGGCAAGTCACAATCCGCCGGAGTATAACGGCTACAAGGTCTATTGGGAGGACGGCGCGCAGATCACATATCCGAAGGATCAGGAGATCATAGCGGAGGTCGGCAAGGTAACGGATTATTCTTCGGTGAAGACGATGACGAAGGAAGCGGCGCAGGCGGCGGGGCTTTATCGGACGATCGGCGCAAAGATCGACGACCGCTATATCGAGGAACTGAAGAAGCAGATCATTCATCCGGAGATTATTCAGAAGGTGGCGGACGAGATCTCGATCGTCTATACGCCGCTTCACGGGACGGGGAACCTTCCGGTGCGCAGAGTGCTGAAGGAGCTGGGATTTAAAAAGGTCTACGTCGTGCCGGAGCAGGAGAAGCCGGACGGAGATTTCCCGACGGTGTCCTATCCGAATCCGGAGGATCCGAATGCGTTCAGACTTGCGCTTGCAGTGGCGAAAAAAGTGGGCGCCGACATTGTGCTGGCGACGGATCCGGATGCAGATCGCCTTGGCGTTTACGCGAAGGATGCCGCGACCGGTGAATATATGCCGTTTACGGGAAATATGTCCGGTATGGTTATTGCAGAATACATTCTTGCGCGCAGAAAGGAGAACGGGACGCTCCCGGCAAACGGCGCGCTTGTGAAGACGATCGTGACGACGGATATGGCGGATGTGATCGCGGAACAATATGGGGTGAAGCTGATCGAAGTCCTGACCGGATTCAAATACATCGGGGAGCAGATCAAGTTTTTCGAGCAGCAGAATTCCTATGAGTATTTGTTTGGCATGGAGGAGAGCTACGGCTGCCTCGTCGGCACGCATGCGCGCGATAAGGATGCCTGTGTGGCGGTGATGGCGCTGTGCGAGGCGGCGGCATGGTGCAAGAGCCGGGGGAAAACGCTGTGGGATCAGATGATCGCGCTCTATGAGAAATACGGATATTTCAGGGAGGGGCTGGAATCCGTCACGCTGAAGGGAATGGACGGAAGCGAAAGGATTCAGGCTATGATGGCGCATATGCGCGCGGCGTCTCCGAAGGAGTTCGCGGGGCTGAAGGTATTGGAGATCCGCGATTATCAGGAGAATACGGTTCTTGATACGCAAAGCGCGCAGACACGGTCGACCGGGCTTCCGAAATCAAATGTTTTGTATTATAAATTGGAGAACAATTCATGGTGCTGCGCGAGACCGTCCGGAACGGAGCCGAAGATCAAGTTCTATATGGGCGTGAAGGGAACGAGTCTGGAAGATTCCGCGCAGAAGCTTGAGTCGCTGAGGGCAGCGCTGCTCGCATTCGCGGGATTGTGATGACGGGGACCGATTCATCCCTGCAGGGAGATGTCTGACGAAAGCAGGACTGATAATTTCAAGAGAGAGATGTGAGATCCGATGAAATGCCTGATTCTGGCGGGCGGGAAGGGAAACAGCCTTTGGCCGCTCTCGCGGGAGGAATATCCCAAGCAGTTTATGCAGATCAAAAAAAACAGGTCGCTTTTGCAGGAAACGGTCGCCAGAAATATTCCGTTTTGCGATGAATTCCTGATCGCGACCAATTTGGCGTACCATTTTATCGTGGAGGGCCAGATGAAGGCGTTTCAGGGTTTGAAGTACCGCTGCGTGCTGGAGGAGGAAGGCAGAAAGACCGCTCCAGCGATTGCGCTGGCATGTATGTATTTGAATCCGTCCGAGCTGGTGTACGTGGTATCTGCGGATCAGATCATTGAGGGACCCGCATACAAAGAGACGGTGATGCGCGGGCAGACGCTCGCCAGACAGGGCAGGCTGGTTACCTTTGGCATGGAGGTGCTGTCTGCGCATACCGGTTACGGTTATATCCGAAGCGAGGGCGAGCATGTATTGGAGTTTTGCGAAAAGCCGGACAAGAGTACGGCGGAACAATATTTTGAGAGCGGAAAGTATCTCTGGAACAGCGGGAATTTTCTGTTCTGCGCCGGTGATTTCCTGCATGAATTGAAGCGGCACGCGCCTCAGATCTATGACGCCTGTAAGGAGGTTCAGCGCCGGATACGGTTTGACGGGAGCGCGCTGACTCTTCCGCGAGAGATGGCGAGGAGTATTCCGGCAGCCTCCGTGGAAAATGCGGTTTTCGAACGGTCGGAGAGCGTATCCGTAGTGAAAGCGGCGTTTCACTGGTGGGACATCGGCGATCTGGAAATTCTTTCCGCCTATATGAAAGAGACAGAGACGGAAAACGTGATCCGAAATAACTGCGAGAACCTGACGGTGATCAACCGGACGGATCGACAGCTTGTCGTGGCAAACGGATTGCGGGATATTTCGATTGTGAATACGGACGATGCGCTGTATGTCACGTCGAATGAAAAAAGCTCGGACGTCAAACAGATTTTGCAGGGGCATCCCGAGTACAGCGCATATTTTGAGAAATCGCGTGTCGTATATCGCTCATGGGGCACGTATGAAATATTGAATTATACTGCAAATTACAAAGTGAAGAAGGTCTTGGTCTATCCGGGAAAAGCATTGACGAGACATACGCATGCGATGCGCAGCGAGCAGTGGTCTGTGGTGCAGGGGACTGCGACGGTTATGCTGGGGGATGAGACAAAAGAGCTTCCGGTGTACAGCAGTATAGAGGTGCCTGTCGGCGTCAGCCATATGCTCGCGAATCGCACGGAGAACGACCTGATCATCATGGAAGTGTCGTTTGGCCCGCAGGTGACGGAGAGCGACAAGGAGAACGTCGTTGAGACGCAGTCGGAGACGGGCGCAGGAGAAGCGCTTGTTCGGTGTGAGCCGATTTTTAAGGATTATCTCTGGGGCGGAACGAAGCTGAGAGATCTCTATGGGAAGAACTGCGATTATGATGTGATCGCGGAGAGCTGGGAGCTGTCCGCGCATGAGGACGGACAGTGCCGCGTCGGCTCCGGGCGTTATAAGGGCATGCTGTTTAAAGAGTATCTGGAGCTGATCGGAGAGGATGCGCTCGGCTGGAAATGTCAGGCGTTTGAGAAATTCCCTCTTCTGATCAAATTTATTGATGCGAAAAGCCAGTTGTCTGTGCAGGTGCATCCGGATGATGCGTACGCGCTTCCGAATGAAAACGAGTACGGCAAAAACGAGATGTGGTATGTGATGGACTGTGAGCCGGGCGCATGCCTGTATTATGGATTGAATCGGGCGGTTTCCGCACAGGAGCTGCGGGAGCGGGCCGGGGATAATACTCTTACGGATATTCTGAATCGTGTCGAAGTAAAGCGGGGCGATACGTTCTTCGTGGAGGCGGGGACGATCCATGCGATCGGAGGAGGAATTCTGATCTGCGAGATCCAGCAAAATTCAAACTGCACATATCGGCTTTACGATTACGGGCGCCGCGACAAGTACGGCAATCTGCGGACGCTTCATCTGGATAAGGCGGCTGAGGTCGCCGATGTAAGCGGAAGATCCGTCTGCGCGGAAAGGTACCCAATGGAGCAAATGCCAGGGTACCGTGAGCAGAAGCTGTGTGAATGTAAATATTTCACAAGCGTTCGGTACGACGTGGAGGAGGATGTGAGGATCCCGTTGGACGAAACGTCCTTTTCGGCGGTCGTATTTCTGAACGGAAGCGGACAGATCCGTGTGTCCGAGGAATGTATTGCGTTTCGTCCCGCGGACTGCTTTTTTGTTCATGCAGGAAGACGGATGATCGAGGTGCGGGGAAGGTGCAGTTTTATTTTGACGAGGCTGTGAGAACCTGACCGGCAGAGGAGAACAGACAGTATGTACAGCGGAAAAAAGAACAGATGGATGAAGCATCTTGACTTTATGGTGGTCGATATCCTGTGCATTTGTTTTGCGCTGTTTTTGGCGTATGGGTTTCGGCACGGGTTTTCCAGCGTCTACGCGCGCGGGGAATACATGAATATCGGCCTTGTCATGATTGCGCTGGATCTGGGGATCGTGTTTTTCCGGAACAGCTATAAGGATGTGATACGCAGAGGCTATTTGCGGGAGCTGGAGGCGTCTGTCGCCCATTTTTCTCTGGTGATCATAGGGACGCTGTTGTATCTGTATCTTGTGAAGCAATCCGATTTTTTCTCGCGTCTGACGCTGATCTGGACATGGATGATCGGGTGCGTTTTGATGTATCTTGCCCGTATTTCTCTGAAAACATGGCTGCGCAAACGGATCATGCAGCGCGAAAAGCTGGTTTCGGTTCTGCTGGTCTTGTCGGAGGACGTTGCGGAGGATACCGTATCCAGACTGGAAGCGACGAAGTACCGCGATTTTGACGTCATTGGTGCGATCGTGCTGAAAAAATGGGGAGAGGAAGCATCGGACGGCGCTGCGCCCGGGAGTAAGATCAGTAAGGTCGGGAATGTTCCGGTCGTCGCGGATGCGAAGCATTTCGCGGATTATATCAAGAATCATGTAGTGGACGAATTGTTTGTCAATGTATCCGGATTGTATCCTCAGGCGGAGATCATCATGCAGGAGTGCGTGCAGATGGGAATCACCGTACACCAGAATCTGCAGGGGACGATCAACGGCGCGGGAAATAAGGTAGTGGATGATTTTGCCGGATATATGGTGCTCACAAGCAGTCTCAAGGTGGCTTCCTACAGCGATCTTTTCCTGAAACGCTGCATGGACATTGTGGGGGCTTTGCTGGGGCTTTTGCTCACAGCGGTTATGTATCCGTTCGTGGCGGTAGCGGTGAAGCGCAAGAGTCCGGGGCCTGTGTTGTTCTGTCAGGAGCGGGTCGGCAGAAACGGGCGCAGGATCAGGATTTACAAGTTCCGGTCGATGGATTCAAATGCCGAGGATCAGAAAAACGACCTGCTGGAGCATAATCAAATGCAGGGGCAGATGTTTAAGATCAAGGATGATCCGAGGATCATTCCGGGGATCGGAGAGTTTATCCGCAAGACTTCGATCGATGAGTTTCCGCAGTTCTGGAACGTGCTCAAGGGTGAGATGAGCCTTGTGGGGACACGTCCGCCGACAGTCGAGGAATATGAACATTACGATATGCACCATCTTGTGCGTATGTCGATAAAACCCGGTCTGACCGGGCTGTGGCAGGTGAGCGGGCGCAATGAGATCACTGATTTTGAAGAGGTCGTGCGGCTGGACACGAAGTATATCGAGGAGTGGAATCTGAATCTCGATATTAAGATCCTGATGAAGACCGTCAGGGTGATGCTGCAGGGCAGCGGAGAGTAGCGAAAAGGAGCAGTATGTTTATATGGTCGGGATCCTGTGCCTGAGCGCGCTCGGATATTTGCTGATGGTGAAAAGCCCCGGTACATGGAAACACAGGATTGAGGGCGGCAAAGGAATCGTGAGGAATTTTCTGGATATTCTCAGTCAGTACACGGAGAATATGCAGTGGCTGCCCGTGCTTTGGATCGTCCTTTTCGTACTGGCGCTTTTCGTCAACCGCAGACATCGGGCCGTGATCTGTTCCGCGATGTTTATGATCGTGAGCGCAATGCTCAGCTTTATGCATATTGTAGCGAATCGTTATCCGCTGAGAGGAATGCTGGGAACGACGATTTTTCTGATTATGGCAGATTTCTACCTTCTGGGCATTTTCTGGGAGAACAGATATGAAGCATTGGTCTGCGCGATGAGCGCGGTATGCGTGTATTTCGCGGCCGTTGATTTCTTCCCGGGCGCCTATGATATTCTGGATACCTATCGGGAGCTTAAAGTGCGGGAGGAGTATATCCTGTCGGAACGTGAAAAGGGGAATCTGGATCTGAAGATCCGTGTCTTCAGTACGCAGACCAAGTATTCAGCCGCGCATGATCTGCGTTATTTGAAAAAGAAGACGGCAGACGACTGGCCGAATGTTTATATGGCGAGTTATTACGGGGTGAATTCAATCACCGGATTGAAGGAGAAGAAATGATATGAAAGTCTTAGTCACCGGCGTTGCGGGCCAGCTCGGCCACGACGTAATGAATGAACTTGCGAAGAGAGGATATGAGGGAATCGGCTCGGATCTCGCGCCGGAGTACAGCGGGATCGCGGACGGCACGGCCGTGACGGCGATGCCGTATGTATCGATGGATATCACGGACGGGGTCTGCGTGGAGCGCGTGCTTGCGGAGACGGCTCCGGACGCGGTCGTACACTGCGCCGCGTGGACGGCGGTGGATCTCGCCGAGGACGACGACAAGGTGGAGAAGGTGCGGCTTGTCAACGCAAAGGGGACAGAGAATATCGCGCTTGCCTGCAGGAAGTCGGATTGCAAGATGGTCTATCTGTCGACGGATTATGTCTTTGACGGGCAGGGCGAACAGCCGTGGGAGCCGGACTGCAGGGATTATAAGCCGCTGAATGTCTACGGGCAGACGAAGCTGGAGGGCGAGCTTGCCGTGTCCGGAAATCTGGATAAATATTTTATTGTCCGCATTGCGTGGGTGTTCGGCGTGAATGGAAAGAATTTCATCAAGACGATGCTGAATCTGGGTAAGACGCACGACACGATCCGGGTGGTGGCGGACCAGATCGGGACGCCGACCTACACGTATGATCTGGCGCGGCTGCTGGTTGACATGATTGAGACGGAGAAGTACGGCTATTATCATGCGACGAACGAGGGCGGCTATATCAGTTGGTATGAGTTTACAAAGGAGATCTTCCGTCAGGCGGCGGAGCTCGGGCATGAGGAGTACAGGGAAGACCGCCTGAGTGTGATCCCGGTCACGACGGCGGAGTACGGCGCGTCGAAGGCGAAGCGTCCGTTCAATTCCAGACTTGACAAGAGCAAATTGACAGCAAACGGATTTACGCCGCTTCCGACGTGGCAGGACGCGCTGGCGCGTTACCTGAGAGAAATTGAGCTGTGAGGATTCAATCGAAGAATAGACACATAAACTTTATGAATATCACATAAAAACATTGACAAAGCATTTGAAATAAGCTATACTGATGTAAAAGACGGAGGCAGGCTGGTGAAGGTATCCGAAAATATCAAGGCGATAGAAATTGATCCAAATAAAATTAAAGGAAACATATATGACTACGTGGAGTTGATTGTCGATTTTCATGGGATTAGAAAATACGATATTGAAAATATTCAGAGGAAATTGACCGAATTGCTTCCGGCGGACTCCTACAGTATGGCAGAGGATTCGTTTGGCGAGGAGGAAATTAATGCATACGGGGCAAGGAGAAATCTCAGCAGCTCTGCCCGAAGGAGATACTACGAGAATGAAACAGTGATTCGTTATTATTCAAAAGACAACACGGAATGCGTTACGATAAGCCGTTTATTTGTCAGCATCAGACTTTCTTATGAGATAGCCCATGATTTGAAGAAAAATATGGAGCTTTTAAATAAAATAGTGTGTTTGCTTGCCGAAGAGGAATATTTTGAAATCGAGGAGATATATCTGGTCAAGAAGGATAGTATATATTGCTCTTCCTTGCATAATGTGTATCAATGCTTTAATGCGGGAATGTTTGGTGATTCCGGGTACTTGCTTGCGTTGGATTCGATGGCGGAAATTGAGCATAATTCGACAGAGATCAGAAACAGTTTTTTGTATGGGAAGTATGAAGCCGAGGTAAAGAAGACTGTTAGAGGCGGAAGTATACCGGATTCAGATCAGACTATATACGAGGCGGCTATGACGACGACTGTGATGTATGAGGCGGAAGAGGAAGTAGTCAACGTGTTGGAAATATTAAATGATTTAAACCGTATTTCTTTTGATATTTTTATCAGGCACATTACGGATTCCTTTGCGGAAGATTTGGTCAACGGATGCTCTGAAAAGGTGGAAAGGGGATTGAATTGTTATGGACAAAAAAGCTGTAAGCAAAAAGGGTGTGAAAGCAAGAAGTGTATCGACAATGCAGAGCCATAGGGCGAAGGTGGAATTTCATCCGGATGTGACAAGATTTTGCAATCTTTCCTCGGATAAAAACGGGCAGTTCAGCGATCCGAATAACATAATGAGGTTTACAAAGATAAAATAGAATGAAAAAGCTTGTTACTTTAACCCAAGAAGATAAATTGCATATTGCATTGTACCATGTGGGCTATTCAATGCAGGGGGAAAGCAGTATTTTTATATTATATACAGAGAACAGGAAAATAATTTATTCTATTGTGATCGACTGCTATGAAGAAAAACAACTTAATATTACTGACGAGATACTGAAGGAATGGGGAATGGAACAGAAGCTGGATGTGCTTGTCTGGACTCATCCGCATGACGATCATTCTCTGGGGATTGATAAAATTATAAAAAAATACTGCAATCCGGATTCTCTTATCTATCTGGCAAATGTTTTTAGCGATTGGAAAAAATATTCTTCCATATGCCAAAAGAATATCAGGTTTCTCAATGCTCTCAATTACGGGAAAAGAGCGAGCAGGCGATGGAAAATCAATTCATTGGTACATTTTCCGGAGGTTATGGATCAGATTGAGTTTAATGGGCAGACCTCGATGCGCAAGCTGGTTATTCAGTGCGTAGCGCCTTTTACGTATGTTGGCGGCATGCAGGGTGTGAATAAAACCTTTGACGAAAACAAGCTTGGGATAGCATGTGCACTGACAATTACAATGGAAAATTGCTATTTAAATTTTCTTTTTTCAGCGGATATGGAGAAAATGACGATTGAGGCGTTACTCGAGGAGGCTGATGAAGGCATACCAAGGGTGTATAATTATATAAAGATCCCGCATCACGGAAGCAGAGACGCATTGAATCTGAAGGAATTTTTCCAGCAACAAGATGACGTAAAAAAATCCGAATTTGCTTCTGCTTCTGTTTATACCGGGAAAGGATTACCGGATGAATTTGTTTTGAAAAGTTATAAAGATATTGCTGAAGAAGTGGCTTGTACTTCGAACATTGATAAGAAGGCGTATGGAATAGGGGTAATTCGACAGGATTATAACTTGACGGAGTATGTGACAAAGACAGACTATTTTGGAACAGCAGCAAGCGCAGCGAATGAAATAACATGCGTATAAATACAGCGCAATACATGCGTATGAGAGTGCCGTGAAGGTGAAGACGGATTTTTTGTATCCGCTTTTCCCTTTGTGGCACTCTTCTTTGGATACAACGAAAATTCGATTTACAAGGACTTTACAATAGTATAAAATAAAAACAAAATCAAAGCGGCATGCGGTTTTTGCCAAGCCGTAAGGAGGATGAAATGGACAAAAATTTAGATAAAGCTTTTTTACTGACATACACAGCGGAGGGGGAAGACGGATTCCCGCATTTTTGCCACGCATGGTTCAAGTCGGAAGAGAATCTGAGGATGTTTTGGGAGGAAGAAAAGGCTAAGGGCAGGAAGCTGGAAGAGGACCTTGCGATTGAGATTTTGGATTATCGTCCGGTCGACTTATGAAGTCCGGACGGTTCCACTTTCTAACCAAAGTGTAAAAAAAGTGAAAAAAGTCTATATTAATTGAATCGGCGTATCGCGTATGGTATAATGTCCCCGAAAGCAATCAGCATAACTGTCGGGGGATATTACATGAATATTTTATTTTATCTGGTACCCAAGAGCAACGTGGCGTATCTGTTTGACGACTATACGCTTCGACAGGCTCTTGAGAAGATGGAGTACCACAAATACAGCTCCGTGCCGATCATCAATCGCGCGGGGGCATATGTCGGGACGCTCACGGAAGGGGACGTGCTCTGGGAGATCTGCAGGAAAGGAAGCTATGACTTCCGCGACGCGGAGGATATTCCGATCCGGCGGCTGCATCGAAAGCGGGACAACCAGCCGGTCAATGTGAACTGCAATATCGAGGATCTTGTCATGACCTCTCTGAATCAGAATTTTGTCCCGGTGATCGACGACAACGGTATTTTCATCGGAATTGTTACAAGAAAAAGTATTATAGAATATTGTTACAATCAGTATAAAAAGCTTGTCTGACGTTTTAAAATGTGTTAGAATGTTACGAAAATGTAACAATCAGAAAAATGGAGTGATACATAATGAAGATGAGTTGGAAGATGCTGATTTTACCGATGATGCTTGCGGCGGCTTTGTGCGTGGGCTCGCAGGCTGCGCCGGCGGATACGCAGGATCCGAACGCGCAGGCGGGGGCGTCCGGGACGCAGGAGTCGAATACGCAGACGGGAGTGTCCGGGACGCAGGGGTCGAATACGCAGACAGGAGTGTCCGGGACGCAGAGCTCAAATACGCAGACGGGATCGTCCGGAGCGCAGGTTCCCTACGTGCAGTCGGAGCCGTCGCTGAAGCGCGGCCTTCAGGAAGAGGACGGCTTCCTTTTCTACTATGACAGCAACGGATACCGCGCGACGGGCTGGATGGAGATAAAGGGCGACTTTTATTATTTTTGTCCGAATGCGGCGGATGCGCCGGTGGGAAGCGCTGCGACAGGCATTTTGACGATCGGCGCCGACCGCTATTATTTTGACGATGAGGGCGTCCTGCAGACAGGCTGGCAGACGGTCGACGGGACGCGCTGTTATTGTGCTCCCGAGGGAGAGGCCGGCGAGATCGGAAAGCTGTATACCGGACTTCAACTGATCGATGGGAACCGCTATTTCTTTGAGGATGACGGCGCGATGAAGATCGGCTGGGTCACGTACGGGAAAAAGACCTACTTTTTCAACCGGAAAAAGAAATCCGCGAAATACGGCGCCGCATATACCGGGTGGAACACGATCGGCAAGGAGAAATACTATTTCACGGCCAAAGGCGTTATGAAGAAGAACCGCTGGATCAGCAAGAAATATTATGTCGGCGCGGACGGCAAGATGCTGAAGAATTGTGTGACGCCGGACGGTTATTATGTGGATTCCAAGGGTGTGAAGGGGAAACAGGTAAGCGGTTTTGTGAAGGTGGGCGGCAAGGTCTACTGTTATGTTTCCGGGGAAATGATGACAGGGCTGAAGAAGATCGGCAAGAACAGATATTACTTCAAGGAGAACGGCGCGCGCAAGGAGAAGGGCTGGGTCACCGTAGACGGGGACAAGTACTATATCCAGAAGGGCGTCGTCCAGACCGGCTGGGTGGTCTGCAAAGGAAAGCGTTATTATTTTTCCGCCAAAGGAAAGCTGGTGACAAACAAGACGGTGGACGGTGTCACGATCGGAGCGGATGGCGTCGCGCCGGTATCGGTTCTTTTGCTCTCCGGCCACGGGCAGGGAGACCCCGGAGCCAGCGCGACTTACGGCTCGACGTACTACCGGGAGGATCTTCTCACGCGCCAGTTTTCTACCTTGATTTACAATCAGTTAAAAAGCACGGCGCCGGGCATGTCGGTGACGATGTATGATCAGAATTATGACTGCTATCAGGTGCTGGCCGGGCAGAAGACGGGCCCGAAGCCGAACTTCAAGGCGTATGACTACGTTCTGGAGATTCATTTCAACGCTACGGGATATTCCGAAAAGGATTCGAACGGAAACGGAAGCTGCAAGGGTACATGCATTTATGTCAACTCGGCAAAGACGGACACCACGCTCGACGCGAGGATTGTTGCGGCTGTGACGAAGGCGGCCGGTCTTCCGATCCGCGGCGGAGGCACGGGGGTAATGCGCTCCTCGGGACTGCTGAATGCGAGGACGGTGCAGGGACAGGGCGTGTCCTACGGACTTCTGGAGACTGTTTACATCGACGACCGCGACGATATCACTGTCTACAACAAGTACAAAAAGGCGATGGCGAAGGCCGCTGCGACGGCGATCCGGGAGTATTTCGGGGTCGAGGCTGCGGCTCCGTCCGTGACGGATACAGAGGAATCGGATGAGGCGGACGCGTCCGTGTCGGACACGGTGGATTCGTCAATGTCGGACACGGCGGATTCGTCCGTGTCGGATACGGCGGATTCCTCCGCAGCGAGTACAGCGGATTCGTCCGCGTCGAATACGGGGACTTCCCCTGCGACGGATGAGTGAATTGACAAAGGATAGAATAGCTGTTAAAATGGGTGGAAAGTTTTGAGAAGGCAGGAGCAGATGCGCATATGAAAAAGAGAGTTTTATCGCTGCTGGTGGACAATACCTCCGGCGTGTTGAGCCGTGTGGCAGGGCTGTTCAGCCGCCGCGGCTACAATATTGACAGTCTTACCGTGGGTGAGACGGCGGATCCGCGCTATTCCCGCATGACGGTTGTGGTGTCCGGGGACGAGCAGATCTTAGACCAGATCACGAAGCAGCTTGCGAAGCTGATCGACGTGGTGGATATCAAGATCCTTGAGAATGAGACGAGCGTGAGCAGGGAGCTTGTGCTTGTCAAGCTGCGCGTAGACGCGGAGGATCGGCAGGCGGTCATCGCGATCGTAAATGTCTTCCGCGGCAATATCATTGACGTCGGCGTCGATTCTTTGATCGTGGAGCTCACCGGACAGCAGTCGAAGCTGGACGCTTTTCTGCGGCTGCTGGAGGGGCATGAGATTCTGGAGCTCGCACGGACGGGTATCACGGGGCTTTCCCGCGGTACGGACGATATACGCTATCTATAAAAAAATATATAAAGTGAGGAGAATGAAACATGCAGGCAAAGATTTATTATCAGAAGGATTGTAACCTCTCTCTTCTGGAGGGAAAGACCATCGCCGTGATCGGTTACGGCAGTCAGGGACACGCGCATGCGCTGAATGCGAAGGAGTCCGGGTGTCATGTGATCATCGGTCTCTATGAGGGCAGCAAGTCATGGAAGAAAGCGGAAGAGCAGGGATTTGAGGTATATACGGCGGCCGAGGCTGCGAAGAAGGCGGACATCATCATGATCCTGATCAATGATGAGAAGCAGGCCGCGCTTTATAAGAAAGACATCGAGCCGAACCTTGAGGAAGGCAATATGCTGATGTTCGCGCACGGCTTCAATATTCATTTCGGCTGCATCGTTCCGCCGAAGAATGTAGACGTGACGATGATCGCTCCGAAGGGACCGGGCCACACGGTGAGAAGCGAGTATCAGGCGGGCAAGGGCGTTCCGTGTCTGGTAGCGGTTCATCAGGACGCGACGGGTAAGGCTCTGGATCTGGCTCTCGCTTATGCGCTGGCGATCGGCGGCGCGCGCGCAGGCGTTTTGGAGACAACCTTCCGCACCGAGACCGAGACAGACCTTTTCGGCGAGCAGGCAGTGCTCTGCGGCGGCGTTTGCGCTTTGATGCAGGCGGGCTTCGAGACGCTGGTTGAGGCGGGCTATGATCCGAGAAACGCGTATTTCGAATGTATCCATGAGATGAAGCTGATCGTTGACCTGATCTATCAGTCCGGTTTCGCGGGCATGAGATATTCGATCTCCAACACAGCCGAGTACGGCGACTATGTGACCGGCCCGAAGATCATCACCGAGGAGACGAAGAAGACGATGAAGAAGATCCTGTCCGATATTCAGGACGGTACCTTTGCGAAGGATTTCCTGCTGGATATGTCTCCGGCGGGCGGTCAGGTACACTTCAAGGCGATGCGCAAGCTGGCGGCGGAGCATCCGGCGGAGATCGTCGGCGAGGAGGTCCGCAAGCTCTACAGTTGGAGCAACGAGGACAAGCTGATCAACAACTGAGAATTGAGCGAACAGCCTGACAGACGACCTGCCAACCGAAAACGGATCGGGCAGTCTGACAGGCGGCTTAACAATCAAGAATTGAGGAATAACAGATATGGGCATGACAATGACTCAGAAGATTCTGGCGGCGGCGGCAGGACTTGACCGCGTGGAGGCCGGGCAGTTGATTGAGGCGAAGCTTGATCTGGTGCTCGGGAACGACATTACCTCCCCGGTGGCGATCCATGAGATGGATAAATTTACCGAGGACAAGGTGTTTGACAAGGACAAGATCGCGCTCGTCATGGATCATTTTATCCCAAACAAGGACATCAAGTCCGCGGAGCATTGCAAGTGCGTGCGCGAGTTCGCGTGTAAGCATGAGATCACGAATTATTTTGACGTAGGACAGATGGGCATCGAGCATGCGCTGCTCCCGGAGCAGGGGTTGACCGTGGCCGGAGATGTGATCATCGGCGCGGATTCCCATACCTGCACGTACGGAGCACTCGGCGCGTTTTCCACGGGTGTGGGCAGCACGGACATGGCGGCCGGTATGGCGACGGGTAAGGCGTGGTTCAAGGTGCCGTCCGCGATTCGCTTCCATCTGGTCGGCAAGCCCTCGAAATGGGTGAGCGGTAAGGACATTATCCTGCACATCATCGGTATGATCGGCGTGGACGGCGCGCTGTACAAGTCGATGGAGTTTGTAGGAGAGGGAATTGCGCATTTGTCGATGGACGATCGCTTCACGATCGCGAACATGGCGATTGAGGCCGGCGGCAAGAACGGTATTTTCCCGGTAGACGATAAGGCGATCGCTTATATGAAGGAGCATTCGAAGCGGGAGTTCAAGATCTATGAGGCGGATGCGGATGCCGTGTACGACGAGGAGTATACGATCGATCTGAGCGAACTTCGTCCGACGGTTGCGTTCCCGCATCTTCCGGAGAACACGAAGACGGTGGATGAGATCGCGGAGGATGTCGTTATCGATCAGGCGGTCATCGGTTCCTGCACGAACGGGCGTATGGACGACCTGCGCACGGCGGCGGAGATCCTGAAGGGCCGCAAGGTAAAGAAGGGTGTGCGCTGCATCGTGATCCCGGCGACGCAGGCGATCTACCTTCAGGCGATGGAGGAAGGCCTTTTGAAGATTTTTATTGAGGCAGGCGCTGTAGTCAGCACGCCGACGTGCGGGCCGTGTCTGGGCGGATACATGGGTATTCTGGCGGAAGGAGAGCGCTGTGTCTCCACGACGAACCGCAATTTCGTCGGCAGGATGGGACATGTGAAGTCGGAGGTGTATCTGGCGAGTCCGGCGGTCGCCGCGGCAAGCGCCGTCACCGGAAAAATATCCGCGCCGGGAGAGCTCGGGCTGTAAGCCTTGCCGCCATTTGCAGGGCGGCGGAATGGAGATTATCATGAAAGCATGTGGAAGAGTGTTTAAATACGGGGACAACGTCGACACGGATGTAATCATCCCGGCGCGCTATCTGAATTCCTCGGATCCTGCAGAGCTTGCGACGCATTGTATGGAGGATATCGATAAGGGGTTCGTGAACAAGGTGCACAAGGGTGACATCATCGTAGCCGAGAAGAATTTCGGCTGCGGGTCCTCGCGTGAGCATGCGCCGATCGCGATCAAGGCGGCCGGCGTGAGCTGTGTGATCGCCGAGACGTTTGCGCGGATTTTTTACCGCAACGCCATCAATATCGGCCTGCCGATCATCGAGTGTCCGGAGGCGTCAAAGGGCATTGAGGCGGGGGATGAGGTCGAGATTGATTTTGACAGCGGTATGATCTACAACCGCACGAAGGGCACGAGCTTTCAGGGACAGGCGTTCCCGGAGTTCATGCAGAAGATTATCAAAGCAGAGGGCTTGATTAATTATATCAATCAGGCATAAAAGGCGGACCGCCTCGGTTTGTTTCGGATTTCCGGCGCCGGGGCGGTCGTTTTGTGTAAAGCTTATATGGAAAAAATGTACTAGAACGGCACGAACCGGCATACTGTAGAATAGACTGATCTTTTGCAACTATGCAAGCCTTGCGTAGCTGCGGTGTTTATACAGAGGTGCCGGATGAACAGGGAAAAGAAATGGAGGCTTCGCGTGCTGGCCGGACTGCAGGTGTTCGCGGCGGCTGCGATCGCAGGCGCAATCCTATATCTGCTGTATCGATACGTGCAGTACGGGGAGCGCTTTGCGCGGGAGACGGGCGCGCGGCGGCAGACGGAGAATCTATGGACAGCCGATTCGGAGAAGACAGATTTCGGGCCGGCGGTTTCGGAGGCGGCGGAATCGGAGACGGCGGATTCAAAGATCACCGCGGCGGAAGAAAATACGGAGAAATCAATACGCGTGCGTCTTCTGACCGATGATTTTTTGGGAGAATATCACGAGGAAGTCATTCTGACCTGCGAGAAATCGTTTGATGTTAAGCTGGACGGGAAGCGTATCCGAAAGGGGAAGACGTATCGCGTCCGAGCGTCTGAGCTGAAAAAAGGACAGGCACTGCAGGCCGCAAGAAAGGATGGAGGCCCGATCACCGTGGAAAGTCTGAACCGCGCGGACGGTCATCCGCAGTACGCGGGGATCCTCCGGATGTACCGCGGGGACGGGGGTATCGTGCTGGTGAACGAGCTTCCGCTTGAGGAATATCTTTGCGGTGTGGTCGCGAGCGAGATGCCGTCCGACTATCCCGAGGAGGCGCTGAAGGCGCAGGCGGTCTGTGCGCGGACATACGCCTGCTGTTGTATTCAGAACGCGGGCAATGAGGATGCGGATCTGGATGACAGCGTAAGCTATCAGGTGTATAATAACTATCAGGCGACGGATCAGTCGCGTCGCGCGGTGGAGGCGACGGCAGGCGAGACGCTTCCGCTCGATGAGATACAGTATTATTCGACTTCCTGTCAGTCGGAGCACCGGGAGGATCTGGACAGCGACAAAGCGTTTCGAGGTTTTTTGTCGCAGGAACCGGACGCGGGTGAGGAGTTTGATTCCCCGTGGCTTCGCTGGGAAACGGAAATTTCTGCGCGGGATATTTTGCAGGAGCTGGTTTCCGGTTATGGGTGGCAGGCAGACCGGATTGATGAGATCCGAACCGTGCGGCGCGCAGGAAACGGTCAGGTGCTGGAGCTTGAGGTGCGTGGCGGAGACGAGACAGAGCGGATTAAGGGAGAGTATGCCGTACGGCAGGTGTTATCGCCCGGACAGACGATTCTCCGATTGAGGGACGGAGAAGAGCATTCCGGGATGCGGCTTTTGCCGAGCGCATTTTTTTGGATGGAGATGGTCAGACAGCAGGATCCCAAAGACGGAGTATCCGGAAAAGACGGCGAAGAAGCGAAGCCCCCGATCGACAAGGTGGCGCTCCATGGGGGCGGCTATGGACACGGGATCGGGATGAGCCAGTGCGGAGCGGCGGCTTTGGCGGAGAAAGGACTGGACTATCGGGAGATTCTGGAATATTATTATAGTGTCGGCATCAACAGTCGTTAGCTGTGATCTGCATGGCGTCTCTTGGCATCCGGAATACGACAGAGGAAAGAGAGCTTGGGTATGACTTTTTTATCGAGACTGAAGGACATAGTTTTCCGGTTCATGTATAAGATGGACAGGGACCGCGTCAGGGCGCATTCCGCGGAGGCGGCGTTCTTTATCATCATGAGCTTTTTTCCGGTGCTGATGTTGCTTCTGACGCTGGTACAATTCACGCCGATCACGCAGCAGCAGGTGCTGACTACGATTGAGGATATCACGCCGATGGGGATGATCGAGTTTCTGGAGCCGATCGTCGACGCGATCTACAATCAGCCGATCTCGGTGATCTCGTGGACGGCGATCGCGGCGCTTTGGACGGCCGGAAAGGCGATTATGGGTCTGGCGGACGGGATGAATTCCATCTATGGGGTTCAGAAGACAAAAAATTACCTTGTGACGCGGATACGGGCGGCGTTCTATATGATTCTGATGATCCTCGCCCTGATTCTGAGTCTGGCGATCCTTGTGTTCGGCTACAGCATTCAGGAGTATCTGACGAAGCGCTTCCCGAACATGAGCCGATATACCGGGAATCTGCTGGTGACACCGATGGCGATCGCGCTTCTTGTCCTCATTGTGTTGTTTGTGGTGCTGTATACGTTTCTGCCGGATACGCGTCAGAAATTTTTCGGACAGTTTCCGGGGGCTATATTTTCCGCCATCTCTTGGGCGGTGTATTCCTACGGTTTTTCCATATATCTTGATTACGTCGGCAGTATGTCGGTGATCTACGGAAGCCTGACGACCCTTGTGGTCGTGATGCTGTGGCTTTACGGCAGTATGTATCTGCTGTTTATCGGAGCGGAGATCAATCACTACCTCGTGCAGCCTGAGATGTTCCCGCTTCCGGAGGAGGAGAAAAAAGACGCCGAGTCCTCGGATCAGGCAGGACTTTAGACGAGCGAGTGAAAAATAGCTTGACAGAAATTCCGGTTGTGGCTAGAATAGGATTTAAATTGGAAAGTCAAAGGCTGTGAAGGTGCACAGTAGAGAGCTGTCTTCCGACAGAGAGGGCGTGTCGTTGGCTGGAAGCGCGTCCGGGTTCAGACAGGGATCGAATTTCACACCGAAGCCGCGATTCTGAACAGACTGTGGGCAGAAGGGCGAGACGGACGGATCGGCTGACGATTGTCGTTTCCGCTGCGTGACAAAGACACGGGATGCGTATTGCTTCTGCTTGACTCACGGAAAGTAGGGATCGACGTCGGCGCACGTTACGCGTATTGAGCGCCTGCCTTCGGGTAGGAATCAGGGTGGTACCACGGATCAGACTTCGTCCCTATGCGGGAGGAAGTTTTTTCATTTTTTAAAAGAAAGGACGAATATCATGAAGGACAAATTGCAGGCAATCAAAGATGAGGCGCTTGCCCAGATTGAAAAGGCGGTCGATCTTGACAGACTGAACGATGTCAGGGTGAGCTTCCTCGGCAAGAAGGGTCAGTTGACGTCTGTGCTCAAGAGCATGAAGGAGGTCGCTCCGGAGGATCGCCCGGCGTTCGGTCAGCTCGTCAACGAGGCGCGCGCGCAGATTGAGCGGGTGCTGGAGGAGACGAAGGAGAAGCTGGAGCAGCAGGCCATGGAGCATCGGCTGAAGGAGGAAGTCATCGATGTGACACTCCCGGCGAAAAAGAACAACGTCGGACACCGCCATCCGAACACAATCGCGCGTGAAGAGGTGGAGCGCATCTTCATCGGCATGGGCTACGAGGTAGTGGAAGGGCCGGAAGTAGAGTACGACCTTTACAATTTTGAGAAGCTGAATATCCCGGCGAATCATCCGGCGAAGGATGAGCAGGACACCTTCTATGTGACGAAGGATATCGTGCTGCGCACACAGACGTCGCCGGTGCAGGCCCGTATCATGGAGAAAGGAGAACTGCCGATCCGCGTAATCGCTCCGGGTCGCGTGTTCCGTTCAGACGAGGTGGACGCGACGCATTCACCGTCCTTCCATCAGATCGAGGGGCTGGTCGTGGACAAGAATATCACGTTCGCGGATCTGAAGGGGACGCTGGAGCAGTTCGCGAAGGAGCTCTTCGGTGAGAATACAAAGACGAAATTCCGTCCGCATCATTTCCCGTTCACGGAGCCGAGCGCGGAGATGGATGTTTCCTGCTTCAAATGCGGAGGCAAGGGCTGCCGGTTCTGCAAGGGCGAGGGCTGGATCGAGATTCTTGGTTGCGGGATGGTGCATCCGCACGTGTTCGAGATGTGCGGGATCGACCCGGAGGTCTACACGGGCTTTGCGTTCGGAGTCGGGCTGGAGCGTATCGCGCTGCTGAAGTATGAGATCGACGACATGAGGCTGCTGTACGAGAACGATGCGCGTTTCCTGAAGCAGTTCTAAGTGTAAAAGAACAATAGAACTCTTTCCTGAAATGCCATATGGCATGGATGGAAGCGATTCAGAATAGAGAAGGAGTGCAAAGATGAACACAACATTATCATGGGTGAAGGCATATGTGCCGGATCTGAATGTGACGGCGCAGGAATTTACCGATGCGATGACGCTGTCCGGCACAAAGGTGGAAGGTTATCAGGAGGCGGATCGTGATCTTTCGAATATCGTGATCGGTCAGATTGATCAGATTGAGCGTCATCCGGACGCGGACAAGCTGATCGTGTGTCAGGTGAACATCGGCGGAGGTAAGTCGGTGCAGATCGTGACCGGGGCTCCGAACGTCAAGGTCGGCGACAAGATTCCGGTCGTGCTCGACGGGGGCCGCGTGGCAGGCACGCACGACGGAAAGATGACCGAGGGCGGCATCGAGATTAAAAAGGGAAAATTGAGAGGCATCGAGTCGAACGGCATGATGTGCTCGATCGAGGAGCTTGGTTCCAGCAGAGACATGTATCCGGAGGCTCCGGAGTACGGCATCTATATTTTCCCGGAGGACGCCGAGGTAGGCGCGGACGCGGTTGCGGCGCTCGGACTCAACGACGTGACGTTTGAGTTTGAGGTCACGTCGAATCGTGTGGACTGCTTCAGCGTGATCGGCATTGCGCGCGAGGCGGCGGCTACGTTCCGTAAGGAGTTTCATCCGCCGGTCGTGACGCCGACCGGAAACAGCGAGCAGGCTTCGGATTATGTGAAGGTGACGATTGAGGATGAGGACCTTTGTCCGCGTTACTGCGCGAGGATCGTGAAGAACGTGCACATCGCTCCGTCGCCGAAGTGGATGCAGCGCCGTCTGGCGGCGGCCGGGATCCGTCCGATCAACAACATCGTTGATATCACGAACTATGTGATGGAGGAGTACGGTCAGCCGATGCATGCTTACGATTACGATCAGCTTGCAGGGCATGAGATTGTGGTGCGTCGCGCGGCGAAGGATGAGAAGTTTGTGACGCTGGACGGGCAGGAGCGCACGATGGATGAAAATGTCGTGATGATCTGTGACGGCGAAAAAGCGGTCGGTATCGGCGGAATCATGGGCGGCGAGAATTCCATGATCACGGACAATGTGAAGACGATGCTATTTGAGGCGGCCTGCTTCGACGGGACAAACATCCGTCTCTCTTCGAAGCGGATCGGTCTGCGCACGGATGCGTCGGCGAAGTTTGAAAAAGGACTTGACCCGAACAACGCGCAGGCGGCGATCGATCGCGCGTGTCAGCTCGTGGAGGAGCTTGGCGCGGGTGAGGTAGTCGGCGGGATGGTCGACGTCTACAGTCGGAAAAAGGAGCCGGTGCGCATCCCGTTCGAGCCGGAGAAGATCAACGCGCTGCTCGGCACGGATATTTCCGAGGAGGAGATGCTGGGCTATTTCAAACTGATCGATCTCGAATACGACGCGGCGACCCGTGAGGTGATCGCGCCGACGTTCCGCCATGATCTGTTCCGCACGGCGGATCTGGCTGAGGAGGTTGCGCGTTTTTACGGTTATGACAATATCCCGACGACGCTTCCGAGCGGTGAGGCGACTGCGGGCAAGCTTCCGTTCCACATGCGCGTGCGCGAGGTGGCGGAGGATATTGCGGAGTTCTGCGGTTTCTCGCAGGGCATGATGTATTCGTTCGAGAGCCCGAAGGTGTTTGACAAGCTGCGGCTTCCGGAGGATTCGCCCCTGCGTACGGCGGTGAAGATCTCGAATCCGCTCGGCGAGGATTTCAGCATCATGCGGACCACCTCGATGAACGGCATGCTGACCTCGCTCGGCTTCAATTACAATCACAGAAACAAGAACGTCCGTCTGTATGAGCTTGGAAATGTTTATCTGCCGAAAGAGCTTCCGCTCACGGAGCTTCCGGAGGAGCGGATGCAGTTCACGCTCGGTATGTACGGCGACGGCGATTTCTATACGATGAAAGGCGTAGTGGAAGAGTTCCTTGACAAGATTGGCGTAGGCGGACACAGGACTTACACGCCGGATACAAAGCCGTATCTGCATCCGGGCCGTCAGGCGCAGGTGAGCTGCGGAGACATTGTGGTCGGCTATCTCGGTGAGGTACATCCGCTCGTGGCAGGCGCATATGGCATCGGCGAAAAAGCTTATGTGGCGGTGCTCGACATGGAGGCTGTGACGCCGCTTGCGACTTTCGATCGTAAGTACACGGGTATCGCGCGCTATCCGGCAGTGTCGAGGGATATCAGTATGGTTGTCCCGAAGGCAGTGTTGGCCGGACAGATCGAAGCGATGATCAACCAGCGCGGCGGAAAGATTCTGGAAGACTGCCAGCTCTTCGACGTCTACGAGGGTGTGCAGATCAAGCCGGGCTTCAAGTCGATGGCCTACTCCGTCGTGTTCCGCGCGAAGGACCGCACGCTCGAGGAGAGCGATATCACGGCGGCGATGAAGAAAATCTGGAATGGGTTAGAGTCGATGGGGATCGAGATTCGGTCGTAAAACTTCCGGCCTGATTTTTGATAGCAGGAGAAAACAGACATATGTTGCCGACAGACCGCGGATAGAGCGGCAGAATGGAGAATTTCATGAGATTGTATATCGTCCGACATGGAGAGACCCCGTGGAACACGGAATTGCGACTTCAGGGACAGACGGACATCCCGCTCAATGAAAATGGACGTGCGCTGGCGCGTGAGACGGCACAGGCGCTATCCGTCGTTTCGTTCGACCTTGCGCTCACGAGCCCGCTTTCCCGGGCGCGTGAGACCGCCGAAATTCTGTTGGCGGGGCGGGATGTGCCACTCATTGATGAGGAGCGAATTCGGGAGATCAGCTTCGGAACTCTGGAGGGTGTATATTTATCCAGAGAGGAGCGGGAAAATCCGGACTCACAGTTTTACCGCTTCTTTCATGCGCCGGATGAGTACGTGCCGCCGGAAGGCGGGGAGAGTGTACGAGCGCTCTGTGCGCGCACGGAAGCTTTTTTGGAAGAATTAAAGACAAAAGCGGAGTGGCAGGACAAGACGATTCTGGTCTCCACGCACGGTGCGGCGTCGCGCGCGCTACTGCTTTGCATGACACATGGCGAGGCGCAGACGCTCTGGGCAGGCGGCGTGCCGAAAAATTGCGCGGTTACGATCGCGGAGCTTTCAGACGGTGCGTGGACAATTCTGGAAAAGGATAAGATCTTTTATGATCCGGATGACCGACGGAATCAGGCGCCGGATTACATGACGGGGGATGTTGGACTGAAAACTGCTGACTTCTACTTTGATCTTCCGCAGGAGCTGATTGCGCAGGATCCGCTTGAGGACCGCTCTGCGTCACGGCTTCTGGTGCTGGACAAGCATACGGGGGAGATCCGGCATCGTCATTTCCGGGATATCTTAGAATATCTGCGGCCGGGGGATTGTCTTGTCCTGAACAACACGAAAGTGATTCCGGCCAGACTTTACGGGGTACGCGAGGGCACCGGGGCGATGATCGAGATTCTCCTTCTGAAGCGCAGGGAGAAAGATGTCTGGGAGACGCTTGTGAAGCCGGGAAAGAAGGCGAGATCCGGGACGCGTATCGTATTCGGCGACGGACTTCTGATCGGCGAGGTGACTGACGTTGTGGAAGAAGGAAACCGCCTGATTCGCTTCTCTTATGAGGGTGTGTTCGAGGAGATCCTTGATCGGCTGGGACAGATGCCGCTTCCTCCGTATATCACGCATGAGCTGAAGGACAAGAACCGTTATCAGACCGTCTATGCGAAGTATGACGGTTCGGCGGCAGCTCCGACGGCCGGACTGCACTTTACGCCGGAGCTGCTGGAACAGGTGCGCGCGATGGGAGTACGGATTGCAGAGGTGACGCTTCATGTCGGACTCGGAACCTTTCGTCCGGTCAAGGTCGAGGACGTGACGAAACATCATATGCATTCTGAGTTTTATCGGATCGACGAGGAGGCGGCGCGCATCATCAATGAGACAAAAGCCGCCGGCGGACGCGTGATCTGCGTCGGGACGACGAGCTGCCGGACGATTGAGTCTGCGGCCGCGGAGGATGGAACATTATCGGCATGCAGCGGCTGGACGGAGATCTTCATCTATCCGGGATATCGTTTCAAGGTACTCGATGGTCTGATTACGAACTTCCACCTTCCGGAATCGACGCTTTTGATGCTCGTCTCGGCGCTCGCCGGGCGGGAACATATCCTGAACGCTTATGCTGAGGCAGTGGGGGAGCGGTATCGATTTTTCTCGTTCGGGGACGCTATGTTTATCGAATAACATGCTTGACATTTTCAGAATATGAATTTATAATAATTATGTATTTCAAAATCAGCTCATTCACAAAAGACAAAAGCGAAAACCTCCAGAGTGGTGGCTCTGGAGGTTTTCTTGTCCTTTGCGGTGGACCAATCCGTCAGGCTGTGCTTATCTGTCTCTGTCCAGCCATTTGCAAATGAAATACGAGATTACACTTACCATGACAGAGAGGATGACTTTCAAAATCAGCGCATCCATTGTTATCACCTCCTTTCCGCCGGAGGTACACAGCATAGATATAATATCACATAATCGCTATATATGCAACATAAATAAATTTAAAAATAAGTGGCATATCAATGCAATATGCTTGACGTTAGAAGCATAACGTGCTAGTATAAACTTCAGACACACGATATTGTGAAAAACGAATTGTGTGGCACAGGATATGGTATTTTGGGGGATTGGTTATGAAGTATCATAATATTACGAAAGACGACATGCTCAACGGCGACGGGCTTCGGGTGGTGCTTTGGGTGGCGGGATGCTCCCATTATTGCGAGGGTTGTCAGAATCCGGTGACATGGGATCCGAACGACGGTGCGGAGTTCGGTGAGGAACAGAAGCAGGAGATTTTCCGCGAGCTGGATCAGTCTTATATTTCAGGCATTACGTTCAGCGGCGGCGATCCGCTCTACAGCACGAACGAACCTGTGATTCTGGCGCTCGCGAAGGAGATTCGGGAGAAGTATCCGGACAAGACGATCTGGCTGTACACCGGCTATAACTGGAATTATGTAAAGCAGCGTGAGATCGCAAAATACATCGATGTGTTGGTGGACGGGGAATACATTCAGGCTCTTCGGGACACGCAGCTTCACTGGCGCGGCAGCTCGAACCAGAATGTCATTGATGTGCAGCGGTCGCTGGCGGTGGGAGAGATGATCCTGCACGGGGATGACGCCGTCATTGGAAAACAGTATGGTGAATGCCCGTCGTGCGATACAGATAAGGTGGAGCGCGCGGCATCCGTCCGGTGAGCGGGCAGGGATACACATACAAGAATATATGCCGAAAACCAGAAAATAGAAAGAATTTGCAAGAGAAAATCAAAAGAGAGAAAAGAGATCACGAGAGGGACCATAAAAGGAAGAACAGAGATGGAAAAAATTAAGATTCAATATCTGAATGATAAGATCAAGCGTTTGGAATATATTGACGGAAAATCGGACTGGATCGACCTGCGCGCGGCCGAGGACATTGTGCTGAAGAAGGGCGAGTTCAAGCTGGTGCCGTTCGGCGTGGCAATGCAGCTTCCGAAGGGCTATGAGGCGCATGTTGTGCCGCGTAGCTCCACCTACAAGAATTTCGGGATCATCCAGACGAACCATATGGGGATCATTGATGAGACTTACGCTGGTCCGAACGACTGGTGGTATATGCCGGTGTATGCGCTGCGCGACACGGAGATTCATTTCAATGATCGCATCGCACAATTCCGCATTATGGAGCACCAGCCGAAGATCGTGTTTGAGGAGGGGGCACTGGACGCCCCGGACCGCGGTGGGATCGGAAGCACCGGGACCAGATGAATATTCCTGCTGACAAAAAACACTTTAGGTTTTCCTAAAGTGTTTTTTGAGAGATTCTGTTTGGTTGATATACAAATCATACTTATTCGATCACGGTTCCGGTTTTGCCGAGATATGCGTCCAGCGCCTTGTCGATCGATGTGATGACCGCCCGGCGCCCCGGCTTCTGGAGAACGAAGTTTACCGATGCTTCGATCTTCGGAAGCATTTTATTTTTACCGAATTCATTGTTCTCGATATGCCGCTTTGCCTCGTCGGTCGTCATATGGCTGAGGGGGACGGGAGCGTCGCTCTCGTAATTGATGATGACAAACTCCTCGTTCGTAAGGATCATCAGCATGTCCGCGTCGGTCAGGTCTGCGAGCCTGCCGCTGATTAAGTCTTTTTCAATGACAGCGCTCGCGCCCTTCAGGCTGCTTCCCTGCTTGAGTACGGGAATTCCGCCGCCGCCTCCCGCGATCACGATATGTCCGGCGTCAGCCAGCGCGTTGATCGCATCGATCTCTACAATGTCCAGCGGTCTGGGCGATGCGACGATGCGCCGGAATCCCTTCCCTGGCTCCTCCGTCACGGAATTTCCCTTTGCTTCTTCGACCGCGGCTTCCTCGGCCGTCATATAGCGGCCGATCACCTTGACCGGGTGGTAGAAGGTCTCATCGTAAGGATCTACGGTTACTTGTGTGAGCACCGTGGCGACCGTGCGATAGATGCCGCGCAGCAAAAGCTCCGAGCGCAGCGCGTTCTGGAGATCATAGCCGATATAGCCTTGGCTCATTGCGGAACAGACGGACATCGGCGCGCCGTAGGTCTCATGGAATTTGGCGAACTCGTTCATCGCCGTGTGAATCATGCCGACCTGCGGGGCATTGCTGTGCGTGATGATCAACTGCGCGCCGTTCTCCACGAGATCGGCGAGAATTTTTGCGGTGGACCGCACGGCAGTCTGCTGCTCCGGAAAGGTGGTGCCGAGGGCCTTATGCCCAAGCGCAACGACAACTCTTTTTTTCATATCAAAACCTCATACTTTCATAGAAATAGGATATTTAACACAACAGTTACGATCATTATAGTATTCCTCGTCGGAAAAAGCAAATCATTTATTTCATGGCATATTCAAAGGGGTGTATAAGCGTCAATGATTGGTAACACTCCACCCCAGAGCCATGTCAAGGGTAAGGTGGAGATTCCCGAAGGGAATA